>NZ_JBLJAK010000061.1:0-20179 GCF_047530105.1 Serratia sp. T13T92
GGCCTGAATGGCCGACTCATCAAGCCAGAATGTCAGTGAGCCCCGATGGATGAGCGCCTTGTTGTAGGTAGCCCAGTTGGTGATTTTGAACTTTTGTTTTGCCACGTGATATCGCTGCAGGATCAGGAGTGTGGTGAGCCGCGCTTCGGCGGGCCACTGTTCACTGTTTTTCTCTGCACCGGGCACCGGTTTCCCCTCTGATTTAGCCTGATTGAGCCAATTATAGAGAGTAGCTTCCGATATCCCTTCCATCTGTGCAACAGCCGCGACAAGAATGTATGGATAGCCATAAACGCAACGCGACTCCAACCAAAACTGCTTGATTTGTAGATTAAATCTGTCAACGCGACACCCCTTTAAATTATCTCTTTCAGTGTTTTGAACTTTAGTGTCTTTCTCGGTCTGTTGTTTAGCTGAGTTGCAACCTGATCCAGCTCATGTTGAGTATATTGGGCAAGGCATGTCTTTTTGGGTTACGTTAAGGATTAATTTCCAATCAGTTTGAATAGTTTGTCTGTTAACCATTTACGCTGTGGGTTCCCTGTACTCTTTCTGTGCCATGCCGCTGAGACATCAAACTGTATGACATCCCCCCGTAGTCTTAACTCCCGAAAATCTCCACGAGCACCAATTGCCGATGGAATAAAAGCGATAACATCGTTAAATGACATAAATGCACTGAGGGTGGAGTAAAAAGGTAATGTAGCGATCACGCTATTTTTAGAACCGTTTCCCTCAAAAAATTTACTGAAAATATCTCCAATATTTATTGTGCTAAAGGAGAACTCTACTGCTGGAAAAGAAGTTATCGGTTTGCTGTTCGCTATCAGATTAGGTATCTCAGAATCATGCCGCACGACACAACAATAATTTTCCCGCATCAACTTTTTTCTGACCAGACCTGCGTCAATATGATCGGCAAAACCGATAACAAGATCAGCATCACCACTTGCAAGCGTTTCAACATGGGTTTTAAAGTTAAAATCTTTCACATTTATGCTGATTTTTGGTGCTTCCTTATGAATTTCTCTGAGCAGTTCAGGAATGATTATCAACTGCGCATATTCATTAGCGATAATGGAAAGTTGTATTTTACTGTCATGAGGGTAGAATGGTCTTTGAAGTAACAGATTGTCTACGTCATCAATAATTTTTTCGAATTTTTCAGCCAGTTCAATAGCATAGTCGGTTGCTTCCAGACCCGCACTCTTGCGAAGAAAAAGCTCTGAAGGAAAAAAACTGCGCAATCTCTTCAGGTAGGCACTGATCGCCTGCTGAGACATGCCTACCGTATGAGCCACTTTAGACACATTTTTCTCCCGGACAAGCAGCAAAAAGATACGCATGTGTTTGATATCTATTGAATCCATTTTTTATTACATCTCGTGCAATTGATTAAACATGTAAAAATCATCACTCATAGATTATTGTTCCACAGAATTTTAATAGCCATGGAAACTATTTTTAGTTCGCGCCACCACCTCTTTCTCAACAGTCATCAGTAACGTCAGGAATGAGGCGGAGCGCAGCGTAGTGAGCACCGAACACTCATGACGTTACAGTGGGATCCAATCGCGTCTTCTTAAGGAAATTTGACGGTGTATCAGCATCCAGAATTTGCGTTCACATCGCCAGAATCGGCGCTTCCACTGTTCACGCGAGACCAGAATATGCAATTAGACCATTACACCGATGATACACGGTGATGGTAACTAACATTCGCTCCCATTTATCGAGTCTTGATAACATATAATACACTCTGAGGCATTAAAAATCAACCACGCACGATTAATTAAACATGTTCGCATTATCTATTACCTGAAAAAGGGGGTCTAAGCCGGAACCGCCTATAAGGACATCCCTCAATAGTCAATACCGATTCTTATGCGTAACATATCCGTTAATATAGTTAAAAGATTGCGGACAGCGAGTCTATGAACGGTCATAAATGCAGCACGCCAATTCTGGCTGGCTACGGACCCTGATGAAAGACGCACGCCTGAGACTCCATTCGAAATGCGGACATCAATCTTTTGGATAATCTGTCCTGGCGGTTCCACGAGTACCCTCTGGCGTAGGTCCTAACCTTTAACTCATCAACAGTTACTTATCACGCGGTGGTATTATTCATTTTAATCAGTACTATACTGGAGTTCTGAATTCATCCTGCAGGTGCAACATTGCCCAACACATACGCGCATTTTTTGCCACTATGGCGACCAGTGCACGGCCATAACCTCGACGTTCCCGTATTTGCAAAGCCCAGCGACTGACAGGATCGTTTTTCCCTACCGCACTTGCCAGTAATGCTCTGGCTCCAAGAACCAGCAGTTTGCGCAAATAAGAGTCACCTTCCTTAGTGATCCTCCCTAGTTTCGTCCTTCCACCGGAGCTATTCTGCCTGGGTACTAACCCCAAGCATGCACTAAACTGACGTCCGTTTTTAAAATCATGCCCATTGCCGATGCTGGCGACAATAGCAGTGGCTGTTGCTGGCCCTATACCTCGTAACTGCATCAATCGTTGAGCCAGTGTGTCATCTTTGGCCAGTTCGTTGATGCCGTTTTCATGCGCCAGTTTTGATATCGACACGCCGGGTTCACAGGAAGCTACAGCGAGCCGCTGCTTAAATTCGGGAGAGTAATTAGGGCAGCCCTTTCGCCTGCCGGGATTCACATTTTTCTGCATATCTGACACTTTGGTGTCCACCATTATTTGGTAGGCACCAAAGTGTCGAATACATCAGATTATGACCAGACGGTTCACGCTGTAGGCTTACCCACATTACGTGGGTAGGATCAGAGTACTGGCCTATACATTTGGTCCCAGTATGCATGAAACCGTCCGTGAACTACTGGCTCTTTAAAATCGGAATGATAAACAGCGATGACTGGTGGAGTTATGCCAGAGAAGTGCCGAAGGATAAGCATCTCACAGGAAAAATATTCACTCAGCGTATTGAGCACAACTGCATTACACTGAGTACACGCATCAAAAGACTCACGCGTAAAACGATCTGGTTCTCACGCTCTGTTGAACAGCATGAAACAGCCACTGGTTCCATTATAGATAAATATATAGTCTACTAATGGGAGGCATTACCGCACAGTGCAACGTTACGTTAAGGATTTATTTCCAATCAGTTTGAATAGTTTGCCTGTTAACCATTTACGCTGTGGGTTCCCTGCACTCTTTCTGTGCCATGCCGCTGAGACATCAAACTGTATGACATCCCCCCGCAGTCTTAACTCCCGAAAATCTCCAAGCGCACCAATTGCCGATGGAATAAAAGCGATAACATCGTTAAATGACATAAATGCACTGAGGGTGGTGTAACACGGTAATGTAGCGATAACGCTATTTTTAGAACCGTTTTCCTTAAAGAAATTACTGACAATTTCTTCAATATTTCCTGTACTAAGGGAGAACTCTACTGCTGGAAAAGAAGATATCGGTTTGCTGTTCGCTATCAGATTAGGTATCTCAGAATCATGTCGCACGACACAACAATAATGTTCCCGCATCAACTTTTTTCTGACCAGACCTGCGTCAATATGATCGGCAAAACCAATAACAAGATCAGCATCGCCACTTGCAAGCGCTTCAACATGGGTTTTAAAGTTAAAATCTTTCACATTTATGCTGATTTTTGGTGCTTCCTTATGAATTTCTCTGAGCAGTTCCGGAATGATTGTCAACTGCGCATATTCATTAGCCATAATGGAAAGTTGTATTTTACTGTCATGAGGGTAGAATGGTCTTTGAAGTAACAGATCGTCTACGTCATCAATGATTTTTTCGAATTTTTCAGCCAGTTCAATAGCATAGTCTGTTGCTTCCAGACCCGCATTCTTGCGAAGAAAAAGCTCTGAAGGAAAAAAACTGCGCAATCTCTTCAGATAGGCACTGATCGCCTGCTGGGACATACCTACCGTATGAGCCACTTTAGACACATTTTTCTCCCGGACAAGCAGCAGAAAGATACGCATGTGTTTGATATCTATTGAATCCATTTTTTATTACATCTCGTGCAATTGATTAATCATGTAAATATTATCACTCATCGATTATTATTTCACGGTGTATGAACGTAGCACGCTTTGGGCGTACAACGACATTATTACTATCCAAGTGATGGATAGTTCCGGACGGGCGCCGGGCCCATAGTGCCTGCTACAGCGCATCCAGCACGAACGTTGTTTTCATTGACGGCGAGACCCGCCAGCACACAATAACACAGGCGAACAAATCAATGATGAACGCCACATAGGCGAAGCCCTGCCAGGTGCTGACGTACGTAAAATCTTCACACCAAAGCTGATTGGGGCGCTCCGCCACGAACTGGCGGTTTACACGCTTCAGCCTTACGGCTGACGGTGGTACGCACCTTTTACCCCGCAGCACACCGGCGAAACCCATAGTCTTCATCAACCGTGCCACCGTGCATCTGGCCACGCTGAAGCTCTCACGCTGCAACTGGAGCCAGACTTTATGAATGCCATAGACACCGTAGTTTTCGTCATACACCTGCTGTATTTCCCGTTTCAGTTGGTCGTCACGGCGGTCACGCTGACTACGTTTCTCCGGATTCTGGATGTACCGGCAATATGTCGACTGGGCAATATTCAGCTCATGGCATACCGGTCCGACCCAGTGGCTACTGCCGAGTGCATCCAGCTCTTTAAGCCGCTGCCGTTCAGCCACCATCACCCACGGCATTATTGCGCTCATGCTGTCGTATCCAGGCTCTGAGGGTGTCGGGGCTAAAACCTATCTTTGGGACGATAGAATTTATGGCAGCCTGTTCAGAGCGATATTTACTCCGCTGTTCCAGCAGCATTCGGACAGCACGTTCACACGCAGCTCTGGTGGGTAACGGTTTGCTCGTTTGGATGTCATTTCGGGTCTCCTTTCACTGAGAGTTTAGTCTCCCGAAAACCCGGTACGGTTCAGTATGTGATGCTGAAGTGGGTGGAAAAACGCTTCTGTAGTGCGCTGCCGGATAAACCCTTGCAATTGCTTACGGATAATGGTTCAGCGTATACAGTGCATGAAACACGGAAGTTCGCCAGAGAACTGAATCTGGAACCCTGTACAACAGCGGTGAGCACTCCGCAGAGTAACGCCATGGCAGAACAGTTCGTGAAGATGATGAAGGAAGATTACATCGCGTTCATGCCGAAACCCGATATGCGAGCAGCGAAACAGAACCTTGCGGCAGCGTTCAATCATTACATTGAAAACCATCCGCATAGTGCGCTGGGATACAACTCCCCAAGGGAATATCGGCGCCAACGGGTCTCGTTAGCTTAAGATACAAAAAAAGTCCTCCCAATAAAATAAATTCAATATATGTCTTCATATGTTTGGTGATTTATTGAAAATGATTAGCCTCAACACATATCCTCAAAGTTTTTTTTCATTTTATGTTTTTGAACGAGGAAGTAAAAAAATAAATTCAAGTTTTGTATGAGCTAACAAATGATGCGTTGTATGAGCTGGTATGTAAAATATATCACCTGTTGATACATAGTAAGTACTTTGGTTGCTCATGTTATCCTTATCTTCATCAACTATAAAAACCTGGCCATCGCCAGATAGAATGATATACCACTTCTCCCCCTCACTGTGGGAGTGCATAATTTCCTTCTCCCCCTGCAACATTTGTGAACCAAAACTGTAAAAACTTTGACTGGAAGCAAGTTTAAAAATACATAGGCCTGTTGCAGACGCCACTTGTGTTTTTTTCATTTCTACTAAAAAATTCTTTATCATAGTGATTTTTATATACTGGTTTGATTGGACATTAATGTTAGCATGAGTCTTATATCTTATTTAAAGTATTTTCTCTTTTTACCAAGTGCAATCATGGTTTATAATCCGCCAAGTATTAATATGTATGTGATGCATTAAGTCTGAATAATATTTTTTCGGACTAACCATATTAAAGGTTTTTTTATAGACACCCACGGTCAAGATTGATAATTATATCTTTTATTTAACCATTATAAAATATGGCGCCAAACCTTTCATTAAACTTAACAGAAAAACCATATACTGAATATTCAAGCAGTAGCATATCTACTCTATAAGATAACTAATGTTGTATCTTATTTAAAATCAACAAGTGTATCATCTTGCTTTTAAACCATACAAACATATGCGGGGTTATTTTATAAGCTTAGCAGTGATATGCACATAGTTGCCGTAGAAAGTACCAATGATTTTATAAGAAGCATTATTTTTTTTAGCAATTTTTGATATTTTTGTTTCAGCTTCATCTAGCGTCAAAGCGCTAGCAGAAATGGTTTTAGCAAAACCACTAAAACAGGATAAGGATAGGACTGATACAATGGCAATTTTTTTAAATGATTTCATAGGTTTCCATAATGTATTGTTAATTTCAAAAACTCATTTTTGCCAGCTTGAATGATGAATGTAAAAAATTAAAAAAGTAGCTCTTCAGTTAAAAATAACGCTCTAGGTATTTTTAAGCATGACATTTAACATATGGTAAATGTCAGATTTACCAATAAATATAAATTAACGAAAAAAAACGGTCAATTCAATATTATAGCACTCTTGCAACCAGAAAATCACGTATAACTTACTCAAGCTTTTTCATGGCATTAAGTTATACAACATCATCAACTGACTTCATCTTAACCATTTAACGATACAATTCATACAATTTTTATATTGTATGAGATACAAAGTTTTGATATTTTAAGTGCCAATGTAAACGTATGCAATAATTTGCTTGCTAAAAAAATTATTACCTCGTCGCTATCAGTATATCCGCAGTTAACTTGAATGACCCGCTCCCCGTAAGCCGATGCCTCACGACGGCCTGATTTCGTTCGACATATTCCACTGGCCAGTAACCTGCGGGAGTTCGCGGTGGGAATGGGGCTGGGCTTGATTTTCTTGCGGCGCAGTTCATCATGGCACTGTTTTGTATCATAAGCTCCATCGGCTGAAGCGACCTTGCTTTTCCGGTGGGTCTGGCGGATAAGTCCCGGTAATGCCTCTCCATCGGTCACGTTGTTCAGTGACAGGTCATAACCTCGTGAGTATCGGCGTCCACAGCAAGGTGCAGTTTTCGCCAGATGCGGCGCTTTTCCTTACCGTGCATTTTCACCTTCTACACGCCTTCACCGAAGACTTTTAAGCCGGTGGAGTCGATAACTAGATGGGCAATCTCGCCGCGCGTGGGGTTCTTGAAAGGTATACTCACGGACTTGGCTCGCCTGCTGACGCAGGAATAATCCGGGCAACGAAGCGGGAGCTTCATTAACGTAAAAATGGAACCAATGAATCCCTGAGCGGCACGCAGCGTGAGGCGAAAGACGCGTTTAAGCATCAGTACGGTGGAAATAGCCAGTTCAGAATAACGTTGCGGACGACCACGCGAAGAAGTTTTTGGCTCGTCATACCAGTCCTGGATGGCCTGTTCATCAAGCCAGAATGTCAGCGAACCGCGATTGACGAGAGCATTGTTGTAGGCAGCCCAGTTAGTGATCTTGAAATTTTGCTTTGCCACGGGGAAACGCTCCAGGATCAGGAGTATGGTGATCTGATCCTGATTGCAGTCAGAAGTTCGCTTTATCAACACAGCCTCCCATGGTTCGTGGGCAGGGCTACCCCTCTAAAAGAAATCTGCTTCTCGCGGTTGATAGAGTTGCATGAGAAGGTCATCGGGGCTCTCATCGAAAATTACATACTCTACTAATTGGAGTCATTACAAAAGAAACTTTTAAATAGCATTTCATAAGAATTAGAAACTCTTAGGGACTTTATTCATCTCTAGCAACTTACCTCTTTTCGTTTTTATATACCCACCTTTCTCAAGCTCCCTCAAAATATTATAAACGGAACTTCTGGACACTTTGTTCCTTTCGGTCACATAGCCGAATATTGATGTATTTTTCTTTTCGGCATCGTCAAGTAAACTTATATCCTCTAGGCATTTTTTTATACAATCATAAACTGAGGTACTGATAACACCTTCATCTCTAATTTGGTAAATTTCAATTAATTTCGCGCAAATCTCAGTAATAATTTCGGGTGAAACGTTTTTATAAAAAACATCAAAATCAACCAATTTTAATAAGCTACTACTCAATGGCTTGATGTATAATCTTCCCTTATTTGAAATAGACTCATGAACACCAAAAACAAACGGAGCTTTTATCTTACTAACAATCATATCGTCAGTAATGCGCTTTAAAAATACGCTACCACTTAAAAGTAGTATTACTTTATTTTTTCCACCTTGGACATAGTGCGTGGGTATTTTATCCGTATTAAAATATTGCTCACCACCAAGATCTTTTTGAAAAACTATTGGTAATTTTTTAGATAACATACTTTCAAAATACCCGTTCTAATTTTCACAATACATTCATTATTAGCAAAATCCAAACAACCAGTCAAGACTGATTGTTTGGATTTTGCTAATTCAACATCATTTCAGTCGGTAGCACTGTTTCATTAGCGTAGGCCGATTATCAAAAGTTTCGCTGCCGTTTTTTTAGGCACTCAACAGATAAAATTGTTCCGCTGGTGACAATCCGTTGCCAGCAGGATGTTGAAACAGGCCTTTACCTATTACCTATCATGTGGATTAACTCGATGCCTGCTTACAACGTATGAGCTCGGCTTTGTTGAATAAATCGAACTTTTGGCCGTAGTCAGGATCAGATCACCACACTCCTCATCCTGCAGCGATATCACGTGGCAAAACAAAAGTTCAAAATCACCAACTGGGCTACCTACAACAAGGCACTCATCCATCGGGGCTCACTGACTTTCTGGCTTGATGAGTCGGCCATTCAGGCCTGGTCCAACACGTCTTCACGGGGTCGTCCTCAACGTTATTCTGAGCTCGCTATTTCTACCGTACTGATGCTCAAACGCGTTTTTCGCCTCACGCTGCGCGCCGCACAGGGATTTATTGCCCCATTCCCAGTTGAAATGCAACAAAGTGACCCACTGGCTAGACCCGGATAAAATCACCGTTCTGGCCCTACTGGAGATCCCTTTGCATGCAGGGAAAACATCTGACTCAGAAAGAGCGGTTCTACATCGAAAAACGTCGTGATGATGGGGGTAATCAGGCCACCATTGCCAGGGAGCTTCAGCTTCCGCGCTCTACCATCAGCCGGGAACTCAGACGCAATACTTCCACTGTCCGTTGAATTTGATGTAGGTTTCATCCATACGCCACCACCGACCTACTGTGCGCTTGTGTCGGCGAAAAACCTTATCTAACAACGGTGCCAGGCGGATAACCCAACGATACAGCGTGGAGTGGCAATACTCAGTGGTCAACGAAAATACCGCGCTCTGCCATCATCTCTTCGAGGTTACGCAGGCTCAGGGCATAAGCGAGATACCAGCTAACACACTGAGCGATAACATCAGTGGGATAATGCAGGCGACAGAAGGCATTTCGGATGAGAGACATGGGCAGGCAACATCTTAAAAAAAACAGCATGTTACCTGAAGATACCTTAATGCGGCAGAACCCATGAACCTGTATGTGCGGATTCTTAGTCTTATACCTTTTCAACAACGAAAACTTTTCGGGGCATGATGCGCCAAATGACGCCAGACAACAAAAGCAACATAGCACCAGCAGAACCAAGAACCAGACTGTGTGAGCTAGTGAAGGCGACTTTCGCGGCCTTCATAAGTTGATTACCGATGTTGTTATCGAGGCTTTGTGCAACCTGAACGGTTTCACTGATAGACGCACGGGCTTGTGATACCAGTTCCATCGATAATTCACCTGGCAAGACGATGGTGGCAGCATAGGTACCCGACAGCATGAGACCAAAGACCGCCACCCCGAGTCCCGCGCCTAATTCATAGGCCATACCTTCCAATGCACCAGCGGCACCAGCCTTTTCCTTCGGTACAGAGGTCATTATAGCCGCTGTTGAGGCAAGCATTGAAGCTTCAACGCTGAATCCTAAGAGCACCATGCCCGTCCACGCCAAATAAATTTGATGCGTAAAATCGGTAAATGCCAGAATGAAGAAACTCACGGCACTGAGGAATATCCCCAGAGTTGCGACCACTCGAAGACCAAATGCGGTAACTAACCTGCCAGCAATTGGACCACAAACGCCACTGGCTATCATAAGCGGTAAAAGAAATAAACCAGCTTCAAACGGTGTTTTGCCGAGCACAAACTGTAATTCCTGTGTCAACAACAACTCAAAACCGACCAGAGCAATCATCGCGGTCAATGCCATGGCAATACCGACAGCAATCACGCGTTGGGTTATTAACCGAACATCAATCATAGGCGCCGCAGCACGCAGTTGGTGACGCACGAAGAAAATGAGCAGGCTGCTGCCCATGATTGCAATCATCAGAGTCACATACGCAGCGGATGCACCACGTATGCCACTTTTAGCTGCATAGATCAGCAAAAGAATAGCCGAAATGAGCACCAATGCTTGCCTGATCTGCCACGTCTTTTCCGGCCGTAAAGGTTGCTTGGGCATCACAAAAACTGTGGCAACCAGCACGATGGCCACAATTGGCAGATTGATTAGAAATACAGAACCCCAGTAGAAGTACTCCATCAACCATCCACCAACTAGGGGTCCCATAGCCGCGCCAGCGGTTCCAACCGCGCTCCAGATCCCCAAAGCAAAATTTCGCTCTCGCTCTTGAGTAAAAGTATGACGCAATGCTGAGAGCGTAGCAGGCAGGATCATGGCGGCCCCAACAGCAAGAAAAGCACGAGCAGCAACCAGAGCCGTGACTGAAGGAGCTAGTGCAGCAGCCAGAGAGGCCAGGGCAAACAGGCTTGAGCCGAGCAGTGCCAGGCGTTTGAATCCGATCCGATCGCCAAGCGCCCCCATTGGAAGTAAAAGACCAGCCATCACCAGTGAATAGATATCAATGATCCATAGCAGTTGTTCCCCTGTTGCTGACAGGGCGACACCGAGCCGTGGTGCAGCCACATGCAGAACTGTCGCGTCGATAGACACGGGGAGATACATTAAAATAATGACGTTAAGTATTAACCATTTTTGTGACATGTTGTTATACCGAATAGAGCGAAAAAATTCTTGAACACCCGTTCAATACGCGTTCATTTTGATTAAGATACAAATTAATTGAACATGTGTCCAACTAATTCTATACTAGATAGTAAATAGCATTGATGAAAGAAAGCGAGACGAAATGAGCTACCTCAAACGCGAAGAACGTCATGCTGCAATTTTGGAGGCAGCAATGCGTGTGACTCTAGCGGAAGGAGTTGTTGCTACTACCGTCAGACGTATAGCGGCAGAGGCGGGGATAGCAGTCGGTCAGGTGAATCATCATTTTCCCTCGGCAACACACCTACGCGCACAGGCTTTTTTGCAATTAGCTAAGCAATCGCTATCTTCGTTTGCTGTTGTCAGCAAGAACTACTCAGCTGTTGAGCGGTTACAGAGAGTGTTGGGATATCCATTGGATGATAAGGGCATGCGGGAGACATATTTATGGAATGAAATGATGCTGCTAGCTGAGCGCGACCCTATTATGAGTGAGGCTTATTCTACTGCAATATCCGATTGGCACCAGGCGACAGCAAAAGTGATTGCCGAAGGCAGGGATGAGAAAACCTTTCGTTCTAGCGCCAACGCTGATGATATCGCTTGGCGTTTGATCGGACTGGTATGCGGATTGGACGGTTTACTGTCATTTGATAGTGCAGGCTTTCCCAAGTCAGAAATCATGCGTCATTTATCTTCTGCGATTAAACTGGAGTTACTGTGACAGGTTCGGTCGCATTAACGGGCACAGGCCAGCCAAAGTTGGTGTTGCCGATTATTTAGGCAGCCAACAGATAAAATTGTTCCGCAGGTGACAGTCCTTCACGTTCCGGATGCTGATAGTGTCCTTTGCGTATCATGTGGGTCAATTCGATGCCCGCCAAAAGCGCCTGTGCCCGTCGAAACGATATGAATCCCAGCATCGGTCTTATCCGGCGTTTGATATTGCGGTGATCTTGCTCAACCAGATTGTTTAGGTACTTACTTTGCCTGACTGTAATCGTTTCCTCATCGGGTTTGTCGGCGTTGAGCGTGGCCAAAGCCGCTGTGTTGGCCACACTTTTATCGATAGTGACCCCCTCAGGTTCGCCGTGATGGCGAATAGCCTTGCGGAAGAAGCGCAATGCAGCGGCGGCATCCCGTTTGGCAGTGAGCAGAAAGTCGATTGTCTGGCCTGATGAGTCAACAGCCCGGTACAGAGACTTCCACTGACCGTTGATTTTGATGTAGGTTTCATCCATTCACCCTCGACGCCCCACCGAACGCTTATGCCGGCGGAAGGCCTTGTCCAACAGCGGCACCAGACGGATAACCCAGCGATGCAGTGTGGAATGGTCAACAGCAATGCCGCGTTCAGCCATCATTTCCTCGAGATTGCGCAAGCTAAGAGCATAAGCCAGATATCAACGAACACATTGCGCGATGATATCGATGGGATAATGCAAGCGTTTAAAGGCATTTCTGAACAGAGACATTAATAGGCAACATTACAAAAAAACAGCATATTACCTCACGCCGCTAACGCGACAGAGCCACATAATGTCGGTAGAATCAACAACTTCCTTAAAGACGATTTAGTCAGCACTACGCCGTGCTCGCATCGGTGATGCGCTAAGTTAAGCAACATTTATTTAATCATTCTTGACTAATTAAATAAATGTTGCTATCATTTAAAATGAAATATAAAATAAAAAACTCATCATGTGATTTTTCGAAAAAATCTATTTATGAGCTCCGTCATAAAAAATTACCCTAGCTAGGGAGGGAGATATTTTAATCTTTAAATTCCGTTCATTATCAAAGCTGCACTGGCGATGCGATTACATAGGAAAATAAAACCAATACCTACAGGTAATTGCTTATATTTAATTGAGTTGTTAGTACGCAGTAAATTACCAAGCGTTAATAATCATATAAGCCAGCCAGGCTTTATTTATATAAATTTCCGAGGGGTTAGTGTGAGAAAAATTGATAAAAAAAGTACAATAACCAAAAATTTTAACAGTGGATGTCTATTTGCACTCATTTTTTGCGCTACTTTTTGGATTGTTAATTTTATTATTCTGTCACTATATTTATAAGTTACCAATGAATTTTTATTTATGCTTTGAGGGTAACGCAGATTAACCTAAATAAAAAATTAACCTTGGTGAATATATACTTAAAATGATGAACTTGGTTATTTATTACCAAGCCCGCATTACATCCATAGGGCGATTAAAATGCTTAAATTAATTATCCTGGCGTTATTATTATATAAAAGCACGTCAATTATTGATTGTTTACAATGTACAAGAATGTAACATCTTTGATGATTGCGTATTACCACTCAGAGAGATCGCCTAATAACGCCGTTTTTCAAGGTAGCTGTCGCTTAATGTAATTAAATTACATTAAGCCGCCTCTTTTTCCGGGTTAAGGTAAACTTCCGGAATATAGGGCTCTGTCGCGTTAAGGCGGCGTCAGGTAATATGCTGTTTTTTTTGTAATGTTGCCTATTAATGTCTCTGATCAGAAATGCCTTTAAACGCTTGCATTATCCCATCGATATCATCGCGCAATGTGTTCGTTGGTATCTGGCTTATGCCCTTAGCTTGCGCAATTTCGAGGAAATGATGGCTGAACGCGGCATTGCTGTTGACCATTCCACACTTCATCGCTGGGTTATCCGTCTGGTGCCGCTGTTGGACAAAGCCTTCCGCCGGCATAAACGTTTGGTGGGGCGTCGATGGCGAATGGATGAAACCTACATCAAAATCAACGGTCAGTGGAAGTCTCTGTACCGGGCTGTTGACACATCAGGCCAGACAATCGACTTTCTGCTCACTGCCAAACGGGATGCCGCCGCCGCATTGCGCTTCTTCCGCAAGGCCATACGTCATCATGGCGAACCTGAGGGGGTCACTATCGATAAAAGTGGGGCCAACACAGCGGCTTTGGCCACGCTCAACGCCGACAAACCCGATGAGGAAACGATTACAGTCAGGAAAAGTAAGTACCTAAACAATCTGGTTGAGCAAGATCACCGCAATATCAAACGCCGGATAAGAGCGATGCTGGGATTCAAATCGTTTCGACGGGCACAGGGGCTTTTGGCGGGCATCGAATTGATCCACATGATACGCAAAGGACAATATCAGCATCCGGAAAGTGAGGTATTGTCACCTGCGGAACAATTTTATCTGTTGGCTGCCTAAATAATCGGCAACACCAACTTTGGCTGGCCTGTGCCCGTTAATGCGACAGAACCCTATTCGCTGGGTACGATACCAGTCGAAAGCAACATCCCGACCGTGACGGGCCAGAGGATCTAACGGTAACGCCTCATGGCATAACCAATGGAAAAGTTGTTTCAGATCTGCGCCAGTAGACGGTCGATATCCTAAAAAATCCCGAATTGCCCGTCGATGCCTTTGCACCTGGCGGGAACAGGGATCGTATGAAGCAATAGCGTCGATGGGAACAGATAATTGTTTGGCTAATGCCTGAGCAACATCAGTATTAATTTGTCTGTTATCTTCAGGGAATCGGTCATATAACTCTATGAATTTCAGTTGGATAGGAAAATACATACGACCTGTATCAGTCATTCCTGGCAACAGAGCTAATTGTTCAGCATTTAATAACCAAAGATCTCTCTGTTCGACCTCATCTTGCCAATTTTCCATAAAATCACTCCGTTGCAGGTCTCATCATGAGGCACCTTAGTTGGCGATTTTATAATCACATCTGAGAAATTTCAGTGATGGAGACCAAATGTCGTCAAATCGCAGCTTCGCTCCCACTGGGCCTTTATTGAGAAATACATGCTCTACTAATTGGAGACATTACCCAACAAAACCCTTCCAGAGCGGTATCGGGAAGTTTGAAATTCCTAGACGTGAACAATATTACCGGTTGGCTGCCTTAAAAAAGGCAGCGCAAATTTTTATAATCGAACTACGCTAATGCAACAGAAAACCAAATTGAAAGTGATTCGTCATCATATGATATAATCAAAAATAATCATATTTGCAAAGAAAATTTTGCAAAACCGAGAAAGCATGCTTTCGGACGGCTTACTAATACTACATAACCATACTGATTCAGCTATGCTTGTTCTGCAACGAGGTGAAGCTACCTGCGTGAAAAATAAGTGGTGTCGAAGGTTGATGGTTTGTGCCTACTATCCTACCAATCACTAGCATATGATCACCAATATCACTACAGGCATAGTTTTCACAGATTAGTGTGGTCAGAGCCCCTTTTATTACAGGTAAACCCTCAGTTACATATTCAATTTGCACCCCAGAAAATTTATCAATAATACTCTGCGTAGCGAATCTAATAGCCAACTCCTGCTGTTCAATTGACAGAATATTGATAGCGAAATGTGAACAATTTCTAAAAGCCTCAAGATTACTTGAGTAATTAACTAGACTCCATAAAATTAGTGGTGGTTCCAGTGAAAGAGATGCAAAAGAATTGATTGTAAGGCCTACATGAGTACCATCTTCTTTACGCATAGTCACTATAGCAACACCTGTTGGATAAGTACCCAACAAATTACGAAGATTTTTAGTAAGAAGCTCTTCCCTTCCATAATCTGAGGTATCCACGGATTTTTTATTTATTTTTGTAGTAAATTTTAGCACATCAGTTCCTTTATAATTAATAAACAATATTTTTATGTTCCAAAATTAATCTATCACATTCTTCTGCATCATCCCACCAAGGGTAGAAATTAGGTGGGTTATTAAAACCATTAGTTATTATGCTAGCTAAAGATGGTAATTCTGCGGCAGCAGTCAATAGATTTAGTACATGTGGTGGAGGCGGTGTCAGTAGTGAGTTAGTCCATTTAACTACCCAATATGCATACTTCCAGAACAGCTCAAAGGTCTGTTCCATCCATTCACGTGAGTATACTTGATCACCGCGATCGAAAATAGAATCCAAATAAATCTTACTAGCCTTAATTGCATTGTTAGAGCCTTGTCCTGTAATAGGGTCATTAGTCACAAGAGCATCACCTAGACCAAAGACCATACGGCCAGAAGGTAGTGTAAGTACTGGCTTACGTACGCTCGGAGTGAAAGAACCTGAAAGGAAACCTTTACTGTCTGTTAACTCAATATTGTAGGCACGCTCTGCTTCCAATGGTAAATAATTATCAAGGAAAGCCTTGCTAGCTGCCAGATGTTCTTGAGGAGTTCGAATGTCTTTCCAGACATCCAATGGCCCGCCAGGAATACCTTCAAATACCATAATATCACAGGGACCGCTCAATGTTAGAGCGGGGAAAACGAAGTATTCGCCAACACCTGGAAGCAGATTGAATGAAATGGATGGAAAACTAGAAGGTTCCAAACCATGAACATAAGTAAGAGCCAGCGAACGTTGCGGCTTTTCAAAGTATGAACGTGCTCTGTCGAGTTCGAACAAGTTAACTATATCTCCTTTACCTGCAGCCAGGATCACGAGATCATTCTCTTTTGTAAGTATCTCCAACTCTTCAATTCCAACATCTTGAATAATAACTTGACCGCCACGTGCAGAAAATTTTTCTAGCCAAGCAGGCATCTTTATGCGTTGGTCAACAGCCTGAGCTGGATTTGACAGTGGAGAACTCCAGTCAATTAGCTTTACACTATTTTTTTTTGGATCAACCACACTAAAACTTATACCTTCTATGTCTGGACAGACGCTACTCCAGTCATTAATTTTTAATTCTCTTTCGATCTGCAGTGACGGTTCAAACATACACTGACTAGACATAACCTTGCCGTTACGAATATCATCAGGTGTTCGGTTAGAAACAATAGTTACGTCATATCCTTTATCCAACAGTCCAAAGGCGAGTGGAAGTCCCGCCTGCCCTCCACCTACAATAGCAATTCGACGCATAGTAGTTATCTCCATTTTTAAATTTAAATTAAATTCATATGAAAAACACTTCTCAGCATTAAATATGAAATACACATCACTCAAGAATGTTTATTACTTTTTCTTGCATATTTAATGATGATTTAAATCACCCCGTTGAATAAAAATTTTTTTACAAAATAAACACCACTCAAAAAACATAAGTTGGTGGTTGTTTTTACAAAGTCACCCCTTGTGTACCTTGGATAAAACACCATAAGTGAATTATAAATTTTTAATCTCATTTTAAATAAAACACCAAAGCGTCATTTTAAAGTTTAACTATTTATCGCAATCCAATTTTAGAGTTTCAATTATCCTAATGGGTAAGTGACAATCAGTAATAAAGCTCACCTCAGCGAACAATACAGTTATATTAAATTAAATTAATTACAAGTCACAATAACATTTAATATATCAAATAAAAATATTTGATAAATATCATGTAAATACTAATGATTATTTTTTTTAATTTAAGTTTATATGAACTGTATAAGATAAAAGAAAAAATGGTAATGCATGCAATTAGAACGTAGCGCCCCTTCGGTGCGAGCACTGCAGCGTTGCTGCCTAAAACGTCTTTAAGACCCAGCCTCACATCAACGTCGGTGCAGGCTGATCGCCCCAGCACTAATACCCGCATAAAATGAGCACGTCTGCGACGTGAGTTGGCAGTAAAGCCCAGCAGCACTGGCTCTGGTACGCGTACAACACCAAAACAGGCAGTGTACTGGCCTACACTTTCGGTCCCCGAACCGATGAAACCTGCCGGGTGCTACTGGCACTGCTTACACCATTCAACATCGGCATGATCACCAGCGACGACTGAGGCAGCTATGGCCGGGAGGTGCCGAAGGATAAGCATCTGACCGGCAAAATATTCACCCAACGCATTGAGCGTAATAACCTGAAGCTCCGCACCCGCATTAAGCGATTGGCTCGTAAAACAATCTGCTTCTCACGCTCAGTTGAGATCCACGAAAAAGTGATCGGAGCGTTTATCGAAAAACACATGTTCTACTAATTGGATGCACTACCCACTTTGATATAGGTCTCGTCCATCTTCCAGCTGCGCCCCACGGGGGTCTTCCTTTTCTGAAAGAGTGCTCAAGTTTAGGCGCATGCACGGTTGGATGGTCTACCTCAGCCCCACGCTCTTCCAGTAGCTCTTCAATATGACGATAACTGAGCGGGTAGGCAAACTACCACCTGACGGCCATCAAAATGAGGTCTTTGGGGAAGTGGTGGCCTTTAAAACTGAGCATTATTCAACCTCAACTCGCACTGATTGGTCGGCAGTATAATATCAATTTCGTATTCCACAGAGCACTGCCATATCCCCCTAGCTGAAGCAGAAAAAGCATATTACGCTTCCATCGGGAAAAAGGATCTGGCAGCCTGAGTTCCCGGACTTAACTCTCTCCCACAAAACCGGTACGGTTCAGATGGGCTGCGTAAGCAGCCTGTCTGAGCAAGCAATAAAGTTTACATACAAAATTAAATATGTATGGTGGTATTAATGTTTTGTATCTGATGGGGGAGTTTTCGTCGTTTCCGGTTCATTAGTTGACAAATTAGTCGTCAGAGTGGCTGACATATGGACATGATTCCCATAATGAGCACCAGTAATTTTGTATTCAGAGTTTTTTGCATGTGCTTGCATAGCAATAATATTTTCAGCTTCATTAAGTGTTAGTGCAGAGGCGGTAATGCTTTCAGCATGCACATTTGCTAGCGGCATAAAAAACGTAGTTAATAAGGTCAATTTTTTATAAAAATTCATATGTATTCCAAGATGAACAATAAGTAATATAGCTACTGTTAATAGACTTATGAGGCTATAACTTCAAAGCAGGGATCAGGTAGCCTGCTATTAGATAACGATCTGATTAATTAGAGCGTTTCCAGTCAGATCAGGCATCAACAAAAATAACCTGCCCGGTAATAAAACCATCAACGGAACGTTCAAACGCCTTGCCAACCAGAGTGCCTGGCACAGGCTGGAAGCCCGGCATCATATCCCCATACACGTCCCATGCCTCTTCAAGTACTGTAGGGTTAATAACATTGATCCGAATACTGCGCGGCAGTTCGTGTGCAACGCATCGGACGAAGGTGTCAATTGCTCCGCTGGTAGTTGCATCCGCAATAGCCATTGGAATGGGTTTGACGTTCAGAATACCTGAAATCAGGGTAAATGAGCCACCATCATTAATAAATTCCAGCCCCACTTTGACTAGATTGATTTGCCCAATCATCTTACTCTGGACAGTAGCATCCCATTGTTCGTCCGTCATGTCAGTAAAGTCAGCATACTCACAGTAACCCACCGTATTTACCACTGCATCAAACGGACCGACTTTTTCAAATAAAGCCTTCAGTGATTTTTTGTCAGTAATGTCTACCTGATAGTCAGTGCCATTCCCAGAGCGACTGGCGGTAATTACATGGTGCTTTTGCAGACCGGTCAGAGCTGCCTGTCCCATCTTTCCCTGAGCACCAATCAAAATAACTTTTTTCATTTCACACCTCAATTAAGGAGATTCATATTCGACGAGTGAAATAATAATCGAGGATTGATACAATTTATATACTACATCTATTGCATTAGATACAATTAAAAATTAAATTAATATATATCATGCACATGCGCATCTTTCTGCTGCTTGTCCGGGCGAAAAATGTGTCGAAAGTGGCAGAACGTAGCGCCCCTTCGGGGCGAGCACGGCAGCGTTGCTGCCTCAACCGTCTTTAAGCCCCCTACCTCACATCAACGTCGGTGCCGCCTGATCGCCCCCGCGCTGATATCCGCATAAATTAGCACGCCTGCGACGTGAGCACGCTGACGCCGAGGCCCTTTTCCCATTACCTGCCACCCTCTATACTCTGCACAATGTACATTCCGCGACCCACAAAGCTGTTGTTCCAGCATAACGACGGCTGGAGCCAGTATCTGGATAAACATGGCGACACCCTCAGCGACTGGACCAAACTCGCCGTCGAGCGCATGCTCGCCTGCGGTACTTGCCTCATGGGCGTTCGCCGTTATTGCTGTGCCTCGCCGAACTGCACACACTCACGCTTTTTCTGCCAGAGCTGCAAGTCCAAGGCCTGCAGCAGTTGCGGCTTCAAGGCCACCGAGCAGTGGATTGCCGAGCAGCAGCACATCCTGCCCGACTGCGACTGGCAACACATCACGTTTACCATGCCCC
>NZ_JBLJAK010000062.1:0-19829 GCF_047530105.1 Serratia sp. T13T92
CGTGCTAATTTATGCGGATATCAGCGCGGGGGCGATCAGGCGGCACCGACGTTGATGTGAGGTAGGGGGCTTAAAGACGGTTGAGGCAGCAACGCTGCCGTGCTCGCCCCGAAGGGGCGCTACGTTCAGTACTACCGTCTGGCCATGGCTGGCGCCAGCATCGTCGTCCCCTACTCCAAGATCATCAGTGCCCCCCTTTTCATCAGGCGTAGAACTCATCAAGGCACAAGCATATGGCTCATTCAGACGCAGGATAGATTCACACAGGACAACAATATTTTTAGTATCAGTACTGTAAAAACGGGGGGTGACCATAACGTCTAGCCATCAAGTGGGACCACGGTCCCACCTAACGATATATCTCAATAGATACTAAGATAGGAGAGGGATAACTGACAAGTGGGACCGTGGTCCCACTTCAAGGATCAGTGCTTCTGTAATTTTGAATGATCGGCGAGTAGCATTTCAATACGTTCAATAAGAGAAGCAGGCGCATCCGTCAGATTAAAGGAAACTGAGTTGTCAGAATATTTCGCCTCAATACCGACGGCAAACTTACGCACCGTGACTTGTGATTTTGTCCTGGTAACAGGCATCAGACGTTTTAGCAGTTCTTCGCTACTGAATGTAACACCTTCAGATTGCTGTGCGCGCAGCGCCTGGATCAGCTTCTTAAGCTCAGTAAAATCAGATTTATGGAACCTATAGAGCATTTCACCACTACGGGCGCTCAGTTCATTGGGATTCGCAAACAACTGTAAGGTTTCAATTGGCAGTTCAGCGGTTTTTATACAGCGCTGAATAATCTTGCGGGATATGTTCTCTACCTCAGCGAGATGGCTGACGTTCCCACTAAATTCAGAGAAGAGCCGACGGGCATAGCGTAACCCACGCTCATATGCACTGGTCGGACGATAATCATTTCCAATTTGGGATAGCCAGCGCATTTGCGCATCGCTCAACTCACCGACGAGAACTTTGTACTCACTGCCAGTCAACATTGCGGCCTTACGACGTCGACTACCATCTGCAATTTCGATAAGACCATTCTGACTTCGCCCAAAAGCTGGGGACTGCTGACCTGACGACCGAAACGAGGGCAACAAATCATCGAGGGAAGATTCTGTCAATAAGTCCTGAAGACGCTCGTTGCCGGCATAGACGGCAGTTCTGACTTCTATCTGGTCCGCAGCGATGGTTTTCAGAACAAAGATAACGTCCTCCCCACATACCGGCAGGGTGATACTGCTTCCTTTCATCGCGCTAACACGTGAAGAAAGTTGGCTGACTGCAGGTGCAGAAGGTGAGAGCTCGCTCTCCCTGACCGAGACCGAATTAGCTTCATCAAAATTTATTGTCGGTGCATGACGTAATACAGGGGCTCTTTTCATTATGCATTCTCCCAACGCGTTTTGATTAACCGATTATAGATCTCAGCACAAACTGGTTCCCAAATAGCCACAGCGTTACGCCAAGCAGCCGGCGTTGAACGTTGATTCGCCGCTTGCTCGAAAACGGTACGCATCCTCACTTGACCTTTGCCGACTTCATCAGTCACACGTACAACTTCCTTCAGAACCATCCCGCCCCACGCGTTACGGATTTGGTCATCCATCCATTGAGATTGGCTACCGACTGCATTGCTGAATTTCGTAATCAGGACGCGAACATCTGGTTCAAAACCGTTCAAGTCAATATTGAGCATCAGATCTCGCAACATGGTAAAGAACTGCAGAGTAGAGACATAGTCATACAGTTCCGCCGGTGTAGGAACGACAATGACATCGGCGGCACAGGCGACATTAATTGTCCCTATCCCAAGGTTTGGAGCACTGTCCAACACAATCACATCATAACTGTCCCAAACAGATTCAATGGCAGCCCGAAGAAGAAGGTGCGGTGCAACAGGGAGTTTCCCGGAATCATGCAACGGATAAATTTCAGATTCGATGCGGTGTACAGCTAGGCAGGATGGAATGATGTCCAAGTTAGGCCAGCATGTTGGTTTGATGGCATAAGCTGCATCGTCACGCTGCCCCATATAATAAGGGAGAAGGGTATCTTCCGGATGAATGTGCAAATCTGGAACATAACCATGATAAAGTGACGCGGTAGCCTGAGGATCCGTGGCGTCGATTAATAAGACACGTAACCCCTGTAATGCCATCCATTGAGCAATATGTACCGATGTGGATGTCTTATAAGCCCCCCCTTTATGAGCGGCTACCGCAAGGACAACAGGATCCTGTCCAGCCGGTCTTGCTGGGCGGGTACCAAACACATCTCTCATTGCATTAATTTGCTGTATTGAGTATCCGGTGCGTTGCTCAACACGTCCGATCATCGCAGTCTCTGGGGAGGGTAACTTCCCTGACTCTTCATAGTTTCGGATCGTTTGCGCCGTGACACCCACAAGATCTGAAGCTTCAGTGATCCGCCAACGCCTGGTAATCGCTCGAGCTTCTGGGCTGTCGTTACCAAATTGTGCTTTAGCGATTTCCTGCGTCATAAATTGACCGCGTTCTATACAACGATCCAGCGTTGACTTGAGGTCCATATTATACCTTATTCGTATTTTTGCAGCTTTATAGTAAAACACCAATAAAAGCGCAAAACAACCATTAAAGCGCATAATGAGACAAATAAGGCATAAGCGTGACGTATGTCAGCAAAAGACAAATCCGACGTGATCATAAGGACATATAAGAAGGGATTGAATTTTCGAAGATCATAAGCCGATATCCGAAGGATATTTTTTATTCTTTTTAACCCTCCATTTACTTTTTAACTAATTGTATTTTATCAAAAAAATAACGTTTTTATATGTGGAAACTTTTCCTCGTTCCCGTGGATCTATTTCATGATAGGCAAAGGACAGCGTCCGCATCCCGTCAGAGAGTGTTTATCGCCAACAGAGCCACAATTGACTTTGTAGCCGCCAAAAACCCTAAACCCCCCGTTTAGCGGTCCCCCAGTGGTCATGTGACAAGGTTCAATGGTGTGCAAATATGTACACGATTAAACCCCGCCCGTGTTATCCTTTTAATATGCGGACGCGCAGGCGCAAGCAAGTACGCCGCGGTGTGTTTCCGTACAACCTGACCTGAGGCGAGATGACCGTTCCCGCCACGGGATCGCCTTTTACGTGGAGAAAACGATGACTCAAACCATGTCCCAAAAACTCGCCAGAGACAGTCTTGGCAATGCAGAAACCTTTGAAGGGGGGGTTTACGTGACAAAAAACGGCGTGGCAGAACTGTTTATCCAGACCGCCGCAGAACGTGAAGCCGAAGTCAAAGAAATGCAGCAAGACCGAAATATCAACGCCCTTTTTAAGCTGGCAATGCAAGCGAAAAAAGAGATCGCAGAGGGCAAAGGCATGACCCCTGAAGACGTCTTGGGGAGGTTGCGTGCCGCCAGAAACTAACTCGTTTTCCATCACCGTCGCGCCTGTGGCTTACCAGTGCCTGGCCGATATTGAATCCTACAAAAGCGGAACGGTCGGGGCGCAACAGGCCGCCAACTTCGTTGATAACCTGCTGATGGAGTCAGTCGCTAACATTATCCAGGATCCTGAAAGATACCGCTTTAACGTCTACCTTTCAGACAAGGGGTTGATGCTGCGTGAAAGGCTTGATGTCGACGGCGAGTATCGCGTGCTCTACGATTTTGACGGCAAGACTATCGAGATCTTGCTTTTTGTCAGCATGAAGCAAGATTTTGGCACGCTACTTTATCGCTATAACATACTGAAATGATGCTCGAGGGTGATCAACGTACGCAGACGCGAGCCGAAGCCCCCGGATTTTAGAACCGTTGCTGCGTCAACGACGCAAAACAGACGCGTCCGCCTCCCGTATCATCGTGAGCGCATCCTGCGTCGACAGCGTGAACTGCACCTGGCGGTTGGCCACGATATCGAGCGCAAACACTCTCGTATACACCTCCGTACTTTCCCCTTTTTCGTGGCCCATCAGCCCCTGCAGCACCTTCAACGGCGTACCCTGATAGAGCATATGCATCGCGTAGCTGTGCCGAAAAACATGCGGCGTCACCGGCACGCTAAAATGAATGCCCTCGCTGTTGGCCTGGCGCTCGGCTTTCGTGAGCCAGTTGCGTACCGTGCGATCGGTGGTTTGCCAAATCGGCAAGGGGGTTCGTTCACCCGTTTGTGCGTCGATCTCAAACTGTTCCTTGGTACTGGCAAACAGCCGACGCAGCTCGTCGACAAACTGCGGATCGGTCAGGGGGATCAGCCGATTGGCCGATTTCCCTTTGGCAGGACGGCCGGGGCCACTGCGTCGTTGTTTGGCGGTACGCAGAATGATATGGGGCATCTCAACGGTGAGCCGTATGTCTCGCCGCTTGAGCGAAAGGGCTTCATTGATCCGGGCACCGGTGTTCCACAGCAAATTAATGAGCGCATGCTGTGGCCAGTCAGGCAGATAGTGAAGCAGGGCTGCCACTTCCGGGGCTAGCAGATAGCGCGGCAGTTCATCGTAAACCAGCGCCATTTTGCGCAGCGCCAGCGCATGCTGATAATCCCGCGTGTCCAGCAACGGGGTTTCTTGGCCAGTCGGTGTGCCGGTGGTGGCCAGTCCTCCCCGGTAACCGGCGCGCTGCATCATGGCCAGAACGGATCGCGCAGCCAATGGATCACCATCTGACGGTGTTGGCTGTCCACGACACGTGCCGCCTCCAGCAGGTCAAACCCCTCATCATTGCCGGTCCACAACGACAGGAAGAACAGGGCCACCTGCCGTTCGCCGCGGCTCATGAACGCCAGTGCCGACCGCAACGCGTTTTCATCACATCGTCGTGTAGCAAAGTCCCAGTACCCGGCGATCTGCGGATAGTCGGTCAACAGCACGGCAAACCGTGCCTGCTCAGGGGTGAGATCCTGTCCCATGGTGTCTTTCTCCTCGCGTCATCTCGCTGATGTTGATTGGTAGCGCTACGTAAAATCTTGGCGCCTACGCCCCACGTCGACGTTCAGATTTCACGTAGCGCAATCTTGTCCTAAAACGCGTACTTTTTAGCCTCTGGCAATGTTCATGCGCGCTGCTGCTTAAAATTATCGCTCAACGGGCATCCCACTGCACCAAAAGTAATTCGTCGTGAGGATCCTTATGGATCCTTTTTGGGTTTCCGCTTTCTGGGATTATACCCTAAATCGGAATCAAATTAATCATGAACTACGTGATTTCTGAACCGGACCTGGCGAGGTAAACCACCACATGTAGTGGCTCTAGCAGGGGAATTAACCCCTACATGTGGTGTTTGGCGGGGTGGGATGCCGGATTGCCGAAAACTACAGACATCGGAAACACCGATCCCGCTGCCGGGAAAAGCGACTCATACCGGTGCCCCTCACGCGTCGAGCCAGACTTTATGTGCCAGCGAAACTACTGCCAGCACCGAGAACACGTTCACCAGGAGGTGTTTGTCATTTTTATTAAGTGTCATGGCGTAAGGAATTACTTTTTAGAAAACTTTCAGTGAAACTTAAAATCATGCGCGCGTCATCTTGCGTTAATAAATTACTTTCGTGCGCAGCATCATTTCCTTCATACCGTATTACATGAAGAATATGGCAATTAACACCATCAGGAAAAAGAGCGTCCACTCGGGCATTTAATCTATAGGGATTATTTTAGGGTGGGAGGTAGCACGTGAGATCAGCTATACAACGGATTAACAGAGTTTACTGAAACGCCATAATCTGCAGGGCAGTATGAGTGCCAAAGGCTGTTGTTACGACAATGCCTGTGCGGAAAGCTTCTTCCACACGTTGAAGGTGGAATGTATCCACGGAGAGGACTTTGCCAGCCGGGAAATAATGCGGACAGCAGTGTTTAATTATATCGAGTGCGATTACAATCGGTGGCGTCGTCACAGTGCCTGTGGCGGTCTCAGTCCGGAACAATTTGAAAACCAGAACCTCGCTTAGGGCCGTGTCCACATTACGCGGGTAGGATCAATTTTCTCCCTCGCGTATTGAGCAGGTGTTCGAGTGCTGCGACCTTGCGATGGGTGACCTGATTGAAGTCTGTTCCTTTGGGGTAAAACCGACGTATCAGCCCGTTAGTGTGCTCATTCAATCCACGCTCCCAGGAATGATAAGGCCGGGCAAAGTAGACCGGGGCTCCCGTTATTTTCGTTATTTCCTCGTGCTGCGAAAACTCAGGGCCGTTATCGGCGGTCAGGGTTTTAAACTCGCAGAAAGTATTGGCGACGATGTCCCTGAACGCGGCGACCACCGTCTCTGCACGCTTGTTGGGCAGTTTGCGAATGATGACCAGCTTGACGGCTTTATCGACCACGGTCAGTAGTAATGACTTCTGGTCTTTGCCAAAAATGGTATCAATTTCAAAGTGTCCGGGCTGTTGTTTGAGGTCCGCTTCGGCAGGCCGGTGCTCAATGCCAACGCGGTTGGGAATAGGACCACGGTTGGCCTGGTCGGTCTGATAGTTATACCGCTTACCCCGATGGGGGAGCTGTTGATACAGGTCTCCGCCGGCCTGGCGCTCCTGCTGGATATAGCGATAGAGCGAGTTCTTGCTGACCGATAAACCCAATTCCAGGAACAGGCGGCCACTGATGACTTCAGGTGAAGTGTGGGTAGATAGCGCCTGCCTGATAAATTCTTGAATGTGCGGTTCAAGCTGGTTAACCACGTTATCCGGACGTGCTTTCTGACGCCGTCCTCTGGCCAGTTTTTCTGCCCTTCTGCAGGAATAAACGCCGTTGAAAGCGGCGTCGGTATTGCGTCTGAGTTCCCGGCTGATGGTAGAGCGCGGAAGCTGGAGCTCCCTGGCAATGGTGGCCTGATTACCCCCATCATCACGACTTTTTTCGATGTAGAACCGCTCTTTCTGAGTCAGATGTTTTCCCTGCATGCAAAGGGATCTCCAATAGGGCCAGTACGGTGATTTTATCCGGGGCTAGCCAGTGGGTCACTTTGTTGCATTTCAACTGGGAATGGGGCCACTGACCGTTGATTTTGATGTAGGTTTCATCCATTCGAAATTTTCTCTAGTAACCTTCGCCCCAATTTTACAAACTATGGGGCGAAAGTATGTGGTTTAGAACGAATAACTCAGATTAGCTCCTATGGCCTGATTATCATACCCAGAAGCCCAGTCGAGGTTATAGCCTACATTGACTGAGAGGTTTTTTTTACGTACCAGACTTGCCCCCAAAGATAGACTACCGGCATCCTTTACTTGTGATGGCAACTTTGTGGTAAACCCTGTTTCACCCACTTCATCAGCAATAAATCGACCACTGATATTCTTTTGATTATCATGGTACTCATGTAGCCAGTTAAGTTGCACATAAGGGGACAGGTTGCCATAATCTGTACTCAGCTTTTTCTCCAGTTTTATCCCCACAGAACCTCTAAGCGATTGTGTACTCAAGGAATTAACCTGTAACCCCGCTCCGTTACCCTGAGATTCGCTATAGCCATCTTGCCTTAACGAGCTGTAACGCAGACCTAGCATCGGAGTTAATACCGTACTCTCTCCCACATTTAACATATATCCGGCATTCACTGCCGCTAAATACTCCATACCGTAAAAGTCAGCACGAGTATTTCCATTAAAGCCCCTAAAGTCAATGACGCGACGTGAGTCATATTTGTGCCTCAATGCCCCCGCCGACACATCAAACAACCAGTCGTCGCTGTGGTATCCACCATATCCCATCACTCCATGAGAGCCTAACTTGACAACACTGCCTTCATTATTGTCCTGCAAGCGACTGTTCGTACTACCATAAGTGTATAATGCCCCCAGATGCCAGTTATCATAGAGCTGGGTATCAGCACCTAAATGCAAACCACCATACGTAGCGCGGTAACCTGACACTGCATCACGTTGACTTTGTCTACTAAAACCACCAAAAGGTTGGATCCATAACCCGTACTGTGAACTGTCGGCAATATTGTTGGTTCGACGCTCAATCGCATTGTGCATCGCATTGCCAATAAGGTTTGCAGCACTGGCAGCCGCAGCTGCATTGGCAGCAGGGGACAGTTGAGCCCCTGCATTGTTGGCTGAGTCAACAGTTCCTTGAGTGGACGTCGCTAGTGCTGCATTGTAAAGCTCGGTTAAGGCATAATCGACACCATTTTGGTATGACAGAAGCCCTTTGAACATGGAAATAGCGTTCTGCTGGGTCGCAACAATACGCTGCACAGGCTTTTCGATTACAGGCTCGGTGATAACCTCAGGCTTTTCGATTACAGGCTCAGTGATAACCTCAGGCTTTTCGATTACAGGCTCAGTGATAACCTCAGGCTTTTCGATTACGGGGTCAGTGATAATATCGGGTACGACCGGTGCTACATCTTCCACCAATGTCAGAACCAATGTATTCATGTTACCCGACTTCTGGGTATTGATGCCATTGGCTTGTACGCTACCCGCATACCCTTCCGCACTGCTGTTTAACGTTGTAAAATCCAGACTGTCCGCACGCAATACCAAAAAGCGCTGTCCCGCAGTAAACGTGTAGTCCTTTGCTGCAAGCTGAACGTTGGCCCCTTCTTTTAATACTGCCTTTCCGTTTACATTGAGCAGGCCATGAGAACCATCCGACGCAACACCAAACTTCAACAACGCATCCCTATTCAGCTCATAATCACCGTAGACATTGATGGTCTTATTGATTTCAGCCGTGCTATTAGCGGCACTGACCACCATGCTCCCGTTACCGTCGACATCCTTGTCCAACACCCCACTACCCAATGAAATCGTGGTATTGGTATCTAACTCATCAAGTTTGATGAGTAAGGTATCTTTACCTCCCGACTGAATTTTTTCAGCAGTCACCTTTCCCATCCATCCGGTTGCATCGGTCTCGATATTACCAAGATTTAATGTCTGTGCTTGCAATACCAGAAAACGCTGACCGCCGACAAAAACATAGTTGCGTGGTTTCAGTGACACCTTGGCGCCGTTATTAATATCAGCACCTCCAGTTACCTGTAATTTCCCATAGGAATCATTACCTTGCAAACCAATAACCAAGCTTGCACCGTTCTCTTGTACATAATTGCCGTCAACTTTAATTGCTTGGTCAAGCAGCAACGTGCTACCATCACGGTTAAGCATAGCTTTGCCTTCACCAACACTAACGTTGGTGTTTAGTTGTTGGTAACTGTAATCGCCTCTTTTGCCTGGTTCAAAAACGACATCTGAATTTTCCGCAGTGATCTGCCCAAGCTGCCCCCCCAAGCCAGTCAAAACCCCCGGATTATCTTTACTTCCTCCTTTAATAATGATTGGTCCCGACCCTGTACTTTCTATACCTCCGATGATTTCGCCATTATTCTGAATAGTGATTATTTGCGTTCGCGCTTTACCGATATTATAGATTGCATAAATTTCACCAGAAATGACTCCGTCATTAGTAATATCTTGCAGCTTACCAGTATCATTATAAATCCCAATCTTGGCATTAATGGTGCCCCTATTAATAAACTCTTGAATATCACCTTTAGAGTTATTATAAACACCTGCGCTCTCACCATTAATCGAACCATTATTAATTAATGATTTTATTATCCCGTGATTAAAAATCGCATATCCCGGGTTTGCTATTCCGCTACTAATCTCCCCATCATTAATGAAACTTTCAATTATGCCACCATTATCAATTGCTCTTGGCGCACGAATGTAGCCTGATGACTGATTGTGAAAGCGTGAAACACTACCTTTAATATTGACCCCAATCCCCGGGTCTACATCGCTATTTCCTGCAATACTTCCCTTGTTGATGAAATTCTCTACCGAACCTGATTCCGTGATATTTACCATGGTGGTTCCAGCAATAATCTTTCCAGTGGTGTTATTAATGAAATTTACAATATGCCCAGCATTTAAAACACCAAACGTAGTCTCTTGCCCGGTTGGATGCACCGTGCCATTATTTTCAAAGTAACTTAAAACCTCACCATCATTAACACGAACAATATTTGAAAAATGTTGCCCATCCGATATAACGATATCATTAATGGAGATTTTTTCTTTAGCATAAGCATTCACCGAAGAAAGAAACACCAATGACAAGGCAATGCTTAATGTGTTACGTTTAAAATAAAAACCTTCTACCTTATGGTTACCATTTTTCAATTTCAAGCTCACCCTTTTCTTGTACATCACACAACCCTCTTCACTGATAGACTCCAACGCGGAGCGCTAATGTATTTAAAAAAACTCAAATCTAAATGCATATAAGGTATTATTTGGGCTGTAAAAGCAGGGTTATCCCTGCCTTAGCAGACTACCCGGTAAATCGAGTTAGCACCTTTTCATCACCTTCACGCGATAAAAAAATGCAAACTTTTCATGACAGTTCTTGAAGTTATACACCGGCGTATAGCGGGTACCGCTAAATTTGGGATAAAAAAGAAAGCAAAACCGGCATTTTTACGCACAACCCATCGCGATCCAGCACCATCAGGTGGGACGTCTCGCTACTGTTCATGGTCAGTCGCCCTCAAAAAGAAACGATCCAATCTCCTAACCATGAACACAGTTTGCTTCCCGTCATCATCAAAGGCAGCATCAAGCAGCTTTGCTGCCTGTCTTGTTCATTTTCTTTGTGTCATTGAACTGAGAGGCTCGATAGTCATATTTACGGATAGGTAAATACCACCGCAATAATTGACTTGACGGGGCCCGCTGTAACCTGACCTCCAGTTTGCGCGTATCTGGCCTTGAGTTTCAGGTCAACCGATGATGGGCCTACTGTACCTAATGAAACAGGACGACCAGCAGTAATCACATTATCGTTACTATCCAACATCTGTATCCCGACACCCTTGGCAGGAGTAGGCGCAGCAGGGGCCATATTAGTGAAAATTGTCTGTGATCTGTCCGTCGTTCCGCTTAGTGTATAATACAGTTGCTTATTTCCACTCGGGCAATTGACCGTGAGTTGCACTGGGAACGGTTGATTTGAGTCTGCATCATACGGAGGAAGAAGAACACTAACATCACGTGCGGAGACGTCACAACCGCCTATGGGTATATATACATTTGAGTTAGAATAAATGTTCCATGTAAAACGCTGTTGTGGGGGTCCGCCTGAATTAGGGTATGTTTTATACATCGTTAGCTTTGCCACTAGTTCCCCAGCACTAATTACCTCCTCTCCTGCGCTATTTATTGGTGATATAACAAAACTGAGAGGCAAAGGTATTTCTTCCCTGCCAGGAGGGAACCCATAAGGTTGAGTGTTTCTATCTAATGGTGATGGATATATATTACTATCTAAAATTATAGACTTAGTTGAGCCAGGTAAGGAATTAATTTCCGATCCAGGGGTAAAAACAACCCAATCATAATTTCCAGAGCTAGCAACATCCTCATTGTAGCATTTTATTTTCCGACTCAAGTCAACAATCAAATTATAATTCTGCTGTATCTCAGGAGTCATTGAGACATGAATATCCCTATTACCCTGTATCACGAACGGACCATTATCAGTTGAACACACAAAAGCCATAGCACCTGCAGAGTATGCGATAATAACGACAAGAACTATAATCCTACCCATAGCAATTAACAGCCTTTTATCCATCATATTGCACATCGAACACGGTTCCTCACAAAAATAACAGCCGATTTGCTTATCATTTTTCATTATTAATTTTTCCTATCATTCACAAATACGTGTAGGTCACGTTAATCACTGCATTAATACTGCCTTCGGTGGTCATTCCACTCTCTGAGCGCACCCGCGCCTTGACAGTGAGGCTCGCTGTACCGTTGGTAAAATTCACCGGGATATCCCTAGAAACACCGTCCTTCAATATGCTGCCTAGGTCATCCTGTAATTCCAGCTCAATCCCACCTGCGCTGCCTGGGTTACTGCTGTTCGCATAATAGGCTGGATTAGTTGCTACAGGCCCATTGAAGGTTACCTTCACTGTTGAGGTCCCTACAGGACATTGCCTCAACTCCAACGGGATATCAATCCACGCAGTAGAGCTCCCAGCGGTATTCAGCGACGTGTTATACACATCCCCAAAATTCACCGTTTTATCGCCTGGAAGACTTTGACAAGGCCTTGCGATAACACTGCCGTCAACCGTGATGGTGACATCAGCAGCCTGTACCAGGCACGGCAAGATCAGAGAAAGACCAAGCAAGAACCCGGCATTTTTATATTTCATGTCAAGGCTCCATTTACTGGAAATTCAAGGGTAAAATCAGTGGTAGCTATCACGGTACCAGCACTCACAGTAGCCCCTATTGCAATTAATCGCGCATAAGAGTTCAACGTATTGTGCTGTCCACTCATTAGGACTCTGTTGTCAAAACTGGCGCCAGTACCCACCATCTGCATCTTAACCTGCAGGCCGCTTGCCTGGGCGGTAGTACAATCCAGGGTGTACGGAATTTCCGTTTCATAAGTATTCCCGGTCGAGCTGCTGTTGCTGGCCGGAATTCGGCTGGTCAACAGGTTATTACCCAGATTGACTGCGATATTGGTATTATTATTAATCACACAAGGCGTACTCAGTACCGTCCCTCGGATACTCACGTCGAGCGGTGCGGCAACCGCGGACGGCGCCGCGACAGCCATGGCCAGTACTCCCAACAGGAGTGGGAACCACCGCCCCTGTCCCTGTTCGTGTCCATGCCGTACTCTACTCATAACTCAACCTGAAATTGACATTGGCAAAATAGACACCCGCTTCCAACGTGTCTGCGGTGCGTTCCGGTGTGATGTAATACGTCAGCACGTCACTGCCCGGTGTCAGAAACACCGGTTTTGCCGGCTGTCCCAGCACCATGTCGCGCTGCGTACTGTCGGTGAGGCGCAGCCCCATCCCGTTGACCCCGTTCGCACGCACCAGTTGCGGGTTGACCTCATCCAGCTCGCTGACAAAGGTCAGGGACATGGCGGGCTGGCTGGTACTCCAACTGACATTGCCCAGCGTATCGAGGTTGTTCGCAGCACCGCGAATGCAGTCACGCAAGCGCAACTGCACTGCCACAGGGGTTCCACGTTGACCTGCGTCCTGCAAATCACCCGTCGCTACACTCCCCATATCAACCGTCTGGTCTGCTGACGGCATCTCCAGCCGACAAGCGCTTTCGGTGAGGACACCGAACACATGCAGCACCCCGTTATCCCCCTCAACCAAGCCATCCGTCATACCGGCCTGCACCTCCGGAGCCAGCAGGGCAATAAGTGCCAGTCCCGGCAGGCCACACATCACGTTTCGGCTTAGGCGCGACAAAGTCGAGCCCTTCTCACTGTTCATCTTTCGCTCCTTCTCTTTCCCTGGGACAGGCCGTCTGACGGCTACTTGTTGTCCCGCTTGCGTTCATCCACCTTGCACTGCATACCGTCACAGCGGAACGTGAGGGTAGGCTGACCACCATAATCATTCACGTATGTGAGTGCCGGGCTTCCTCCCAGGTCTGAAGCCTTCCCCCCCAAAGGGGCCGAGCCTTTTGGCGGCACCATCATGCCCTCAAAGCCCTTGACCAAGCCACCGCCAGCCTTGGCACTGGCACCAATCAGAGTGATATAGTAGGGCGTCGGATTGTTGACCATATACGTATCCCCGCTCTTGCTCAGGGTCAATTTCTCCTGGAAAGGCGCGGCATTCTGTTCTACCGCCGCACGTGCCAATGCCGCAGGGCGGTAGAACAGTTTGATACGTGTTTGCAGCGCAATCTGCAGCGTATTAGGCTTGTTGCTCTTGGGCGGAATTTCACGCAGATTCAAATAAAACAGCGTTTCCTTATCCTGGGGCAACAGGCTCAACCCATGCATGGCCTGAATCTTCACCTGACTCTTACCCTTGGGCTCAATGCGCTGCACCGGTGGCAAAAGTGTCAATACCCCCCCCTCCAACTTGTTTCCGTTCGCATCCTCAATCCAGCCTTGGGCCAGATAAGGCAGTGACCCATTCTGGTTACTCACATTCAGACTCACGGACTTTTCATCACCAGGAAAAACCACCCGGGTCCTGTCCAGGGAAATGGCAGAGTGCGCGGCGGGTATCAACAGCAGAGTCACTGCACCAGACAACATCGTTTTCAATAGGTTGTGTTTCATTCTCTTGTTACTCATCAAATTCATATCGGTTTTTCGCCCCACAATGGGTGGAGCATGGGCTTATTCATCGGCCAAAGACGCTGCTTTCACGCAAGGCAACATCAAGTTCGTCGTCATACCTGTCGGTATCGTGGCAGGCAGTGTCACATGGCACTGGACACGCCCATTCCAGTTCACAGCCATCTTCTCGTTTGGTCGTATCCCGCTGAGGTACACGTTACCATTGTCGTTCACAATGCCTGACTCCTGTTTCTTCTGGTTAAGTACCGATGCCCCGAACGGCGGTACCGTACCATCAGCCAGGAGTATCACTGCCATGGCCTTCTCACCGTAAATCACATCAAACTTGCGGTAGCCAATGGCGCCTTCCGTCAGCGTGCTCTGTACTACTGAGCGCGTCACCTCGGCATTGTCTGCCAGTTGGTCAATGTCAATTCGCACGCTGTTGCGATAATAGCTGCTCACATCAGCGACCACGGCTTTGCCGAACCGGTTACTGTAGACCGGGTTGCCATAGGCGCCCACCGGTACCCCTGCAACCCCATCGGTGTCAATCAGCATCCGGGTTCCCCCCATCAAGCTGGTACGATGCAATGCTCCCCCCTCTGACGTCAGAGTGGCACCGCCATTCACGGAGAGGCCAACTGCACTGTATTGTCCGTCGCGATAGCTGGCAGAGGCGTTGAAATCAGCCCGTGAGCCGCGACGCGCGTAATAACCACTGACATCAGCCCCGTCTCTCGCGCTTCCGGCGCTCACCTGATAAGTATCCCCATTCTTCAGGCGGTCGTAATAACCGACTGAATTACGGGTATCCCCAGAGGAATACGAGCCGTTGTAACTGATGCGGCCAGCTCCCCCCAATGGCATGGACAGCGACATATACATGCCGTCATCATCGTATTTGTTAAACCGATTGCGGTAGGCCGTCAGTGAGAGACTGAGGCCGCTGAACCGCCCCACATCGAAACTCCTCGACGCGGTGAGGTCATAACGCTCCGTCGTCGATTTATCCCAATAGGATTGATGGCTGTAGTTCACGTAAGCACTCATCTTCAGTGATTCAAAAGACTGATTGAAGGAAACGGTATACATCTCCTTGTTACGGCCATTTCTAATACCGGATTGACGTGACTGAAGGTAATCACTCATCGACATGAACGTACTGTCAGAGAAACGATAACCGGCAAAGGTCACCTGGCTATTGGTCTCATCAAAACGCTTGGAATAACTCAAGCGATAAGACCCCCCCGTCAGACTGTCCTCACCAGGCAGGCGTGCTCTGGATTGCGTCACATCAGCAGACAGCGCCCCCAGCGAGAGCAGGTCTCGACCAACCCCCAGAGAGACCGCTGCATAATCCCCCCCGGCGAGCCCACCACCGTACAACGACCAACCGTTACTGACCCCCCAGGAGAACTCACCACTGGCAAACATAGGCCCATTAACACGGTGCATCCCGTCGGAAGCTCGGCCCGTCGCCGTCTTAAAACGCACTTGCCCTGGGCGGGTCAGGTATGGAATGGTAGCGGTATCAACCTGGAAGCGCTGTACGCTACCGTCCTGCTCCTCAACCCGGACATCAAGTCTTCCTGATACGGAACTGTCCAGGTCCTGAATACGGAACGGGCCAGCGGCAACCTGAACCTCCTTGATGATGCGCCCCTGCTGACTGATGACCACCTTGGCATTGTGACGTGCCACGCCGCTCACTTGTGGGGCATACCCCCTCAGATTCGGCGGCAGCATGTTGTCATCGGACACCAGACTAGCCCCGGTAAAGCGGAAGCTGTCAAAGATGGACGAGTTGAGATAATCCTCACCCAGGGTCAGTTTTGCCCCCCACGCAGGTAAGGCGCGATAGGCATAATAACGAGTCCAGTCCCAATTGACGCCATTCTCCTCACGACTTCCTGAACGCCGGTCGTAGCGAGCCTGCCAGTCTGCCCGCAAACGCCACGTCCCCAGATTGGCCCCCGTTGTCCCATTACCACTCGCACGGGTACCACTCCCCCCACCTGCGCGAGTCTGGTTCTGATTTTGAGCACTCACGTTGTAGTCGAGCAGTATTCCCGGTATCCCGCTTTCCCAGCGGGCGGGCGGGTCCCAGTCTGGACTGCTGTATTCAAGATAGGCATGTGGCACGCTCAAGTATAGGGTGGAGGTCCCCAGATCAGGGCGAACCTCCATGCCAGTGAGACTATCCACATTCAGACATTGCCCATCCCGCCACCAGGTCAGTTCAGACTGTACTTTGTCGGTCAGGCCCATCTGTGCAACCAGTTCGGGCGTCAGGCAGACCTGGCTCCCTTTGGGATTATTCTCAGGTGCAATGAAATCCACAGCGGTCTCTGGCCAGAGCTGTGTATTCAGACTCACCGCCAGACTGTACGTCCCGGGCAGGATGAAGCCCTTTTGTGAGAACTGACTCAGGTCAATATTGCTGCGGTCCTTCACGTCAAGGACGTCGCTGTTGAACTGGATATCATCAGCATGAACACAGACCACCACCCCCAGTAACAGGGTCGAGCCAAGCCCCACCTGGCAAAGCATGGATGAAAGAGAGCGGGGAAAAAAATGCAACATAGAGAAGCTCTTAGTAGTAATTCATTGTGAAACGTATTGCTGACTGATAATCCCCGGCACGTAATGTTTCCCGATTACCAACCAGATTAACGGTATAACGCAGGAGCATCTCGCGGGGGATAATCACCGCCGGAGGCATTGCATATCCGGGCTGGGCCCGGTTACCCGCTTCATCGTTTATCGCAAGCGCAATACCGCGCGCCTCACCGGACACCGCAAAATACCCCTGGTCATCGTCACCGTTAAAGCTCACGGTAAAGGCTTTCCAGTCCGGCTTTTCGGGGGAGAGCCGTGATAACACGCAATCTACCAGACGAATGGAGAAGCTCTTTTGAGGACCGCGTCCGTCTCGCACAATCTGACTCACGGGCACAGTATCCATCACCAGCGTCTGATCACGGTCTCCTACATCAATGGCGCAGGGGCGCTCGACAATAGCCCCTTTCATGCTGACTCGCCCCTGCCCTGCATCATTGGCCAACGCCTCACCTGCGAGAAAGCCGGTTAAACCTATCAACAGGAAAGGGAACACCTTATGATCACCACTCTGACTCCACTTCATCGACTGACTCCAAGAGGTCGAAGAGCCAGTGGCTTAAAGCCACTGCTCTGGTCAAAACAGCTTGAGATTTACAGGTAGGACAGTTGGAACTCAACAGGAACAGCAAAGGAGCCAGGTTTGATGACTATCCCAGCCCCCCCGCCTTTGAGTCGGGCAGTAAATGTCAAATCAGGTGACGCTCCATTAACAAACTGCTGTGGAGACGTAGGTGTATTGAGTAGCACTTTATTACCATCATTCCCTGTCAACACGATATAAGCCCCAGAGGCAAGACCGCCACTCAGAGCCAGGCTATCATTATCATAAGTAGATGGCGTCCCCATGAATTTGACTTGGACTTTGTCGGCGGTTGTTACCGCACCGGTGGTAGTAACGACACAGTTCTCCAGTGAGATTTTCACTGGTCGCGGGGTCGATTCACCAGTATTGCCGTTGGCACTCAGGGCAGCATTCGAAATGGCACCCAGTTCAATGGTCTGATCTATAGTGTTCGCAGAGATAGAGCAGGGAGCATCAATAATGGAACCAGTGAATGTTATCTTGCCGTCAGCAGCCTGGGCAGCAGATACGGTAGAAAGCGACAGCACAACGGCCATCATAATTTTATTCAGTTTCATTTTTTTCCTAATATTTAGCAGTGTTAAATTACTCATTGTAAAAACGTCCCGTTACGAAAATATCATTTTGCGCATGGGGGTAGATATCACCGAGTCTATTAATCGGTGTAAATGCATCACCTTCGGGGTAATGTGTTGTTTTTGCTTGTTCTTTTTAGAATAAACAAAAATGGGGGTTAGAAAAACGCTAAAGTTGGCATTTAACTTTAAAATGATTTCGCAATAACGCAGTTATTGATTTCTATAAAAAACGAGATATGTAATACGTTCTGCGCCATCTTAATGTATAACCCTGTCTTGCATATAGCATGCGCCACCTACCCCTTACCCAAGCTTTTTGGGGAGTACTTGACATGTTCTGCTGCAGCCTCATGTATTTGCTTGAGCGCTGTTGAGCGGTCAGGTCGGGATGCCCCCTCCTGAGGAGGGAAATAACCAGAGGAATCGATATTAAATTGGTTAATCCCAATTTTTTTCAGGTACATCACCAGTGTGTCCAGTTTTTTGAATAACCTTACAGGACGAGCATTTGACGCCAAGAAGTACTCATCGAGACCGTACTTAACTTTCAATATCCAGCCACCATCGGTGCCAACCACACTTAAGGCACGGATCCCGCCGTTTTCCACCAGAAGGCGCAGGGTAATATTGTTGATGCTCTTTATTGTCATAACACCACGTTGTCTGTTAGTTGCCTTAAGGTTAGGGGGATGGCAATTGTCATAACTGCAGCTCTGTCATCACACTGACTTCTGTAGAAGCCTAAAAATGGACGAAAACGTGCGAATACAACACGCTACGACATGCAAGCATCTCAAAAACACTATTGCATACAGCACTATGGATGCCGGCCAATTTGATTTAACGAACAAGGCGCCTGCGATGCTCGGTGGAGCCATTGGGCTGACATACGCTCACACTTATCTTGACAAGGCATCATACACTGATCGATTTTATATATCAATCATTCACGATTGATTAAATAAATAAACAAACTTCATCTATTGCATAAACAAAATAATAATGAAAATTTAATGAAATTCAAATGATCCTTATGTTGTATAACATACAAAAAAAGCAATTACTTCGATATGGCGTTGGTGCATGAGGGTTCTGTCACATTAAGGAGGCGCCAGGTAAAACACTGTTTTTTTTGATGTTATCTAAGGGGTCAGTTTGGATATCGAAAATTATTGTACTATAAGGACTTCCCCGGCATGTCAACGCCGGTTTTATGGTTTCTGTGGCTTTGTTGAATAAATCGAACTTTTGGCCGTAGTCAGGATCAGATCACCACACGCCTCATCCTGCAGCGATATCACGTGGCAAAACAAAAGTTCAAAATCACCAACTGGGCTACCTACAACAAGGCACTCATCCATCGGGCTCACTGACTTTCTGGCTTGATGAGTCGGCCATTCAGGCCTGGTATGACAAGCCCAACACGTCTTCACGTGGTCGTCCTCAACGTTATTCTGAGCTCGCTATTTCTACCGTACTGATGCTCAAACGCGTTTTTCGCCTCACGCTGCGCGCCGCACAGGGATTTATTGACTCCATTTTTACCCTGATGAAACTCCCGCTCAGGTGCCCGGATTATTCCTGCGTCAGCAGGCGAGCCAAGTCCGTGAGTATACCTTTCAAGAACCCCACGCGCGGCGAGATTGCCCATCTAGTTATCGACTCCACCGGATTAAAAGTATTCGGTGTAGGGGAGTGGAAGGTGAAAAAACACGGTCAGGAAAAGCGCCGCGTCTGGCGGAAACTTCACCTGGCGGTGGACGCCGGTACTCATGAGGTTACCCTGCCGACGGGGCCAGCGAGCATGGCGCGGGTGGCACAGCGAAACGGTTCTGTCGCATTAAGGCGTTGTTCTATAAAATGCTGTTTTTTGATGTTACCTACTCATGTCTCTGATCCGAAACGCCTTCAAACGCCTGCATTACCCCGTCGACATTATTGCGCAGTGTGTCCGC
>NZ_JBLJAK010000063.1:0-17886 GCF_047530105.1 Serratia sp. T13T92
AAATTTCTGGCAAACTGTTTGTAAAGGCACGATGAGGTCTCTTCTGTTTTGTTAGCGCAACCAGTAGATCACACTTCATCGTGCCTTTCATTTTTTTGTGGGGATTCCTCAGCCCACAGGGAGAGGGAACCGATCGAGTTCGATTTTGGTTGCAGAAACCTACCTGACCACCGCACTGAATCAGCTCTCTTTTATCGATCACGTCACCGTACCAGCTATTTTTTTGCGTAGAGAGTAGGTCGATAACGGTACCTGACTGTTGCTCATAACCAGCTCCCTCTCCCAAGGGGACCGATCGAGTTCGCTGATTTCTCTGTGTCATTCCTTGTCTTTCCTTTCCTACACCCAATTTTACGAAGTAGCACAAGCCTACCAACGATGCAGGACAGCTCCCTCTCCCCGTGGGAGAGGGTTGGGGTGAGGGGCAAATAGGGATCGCTGGAGCTGGGAATTATTACGCTTACTGATCGGTCTTGCTGATAACGTTTGGCTCCGCCACGCGCAGCCTTTTGACCGCAGAGCGGCGCTTTGACCAGGCCGGATGGAAATGCCGCCAGTGAGCATCCTGAGCCGCAGCCAACAGTTCGTAGTCCCCGCGGGTATCGCCCCAGGCTCTGAGATGATAGTTCCCCATCGGACCATAGATACTTTCCAGGCGTTCAACCTTCTGCCCACAGCGGCAGTTATGGCCGGTGATGCGCCCGGTGAGCTTCCCGTCGACCACTTCCAACTGAGTACCAATCAGCTTGATGCCCAAACGATCGGCAAACGGCTGTAGCACCAGGGCCGGTGAAGCGGAACAAATCGTCACTTCAGCGCCGGAGCTGACCTCCATGGCAACCGCAATCAGCCCGGAAGGGCGCATCAGCTTGGTCCAATAGGCCGAACAAAAAGCTTCCGCCTGCTGACGGAACCAGTGCTCATCTACCCCGGTCAGGAAAACCTTAATCAGGGTTTCTTTTAGCTCGTCGCGGGTGAGTTTTTTGCGCATATGCTTAAACGCAGGCTGTGCCAGCTGCAACAAGCGCCGCGCAAAGACACGCCGCCCAAAAGCGAAACGCAGAAATGGGATAAAACTGTCGTGGTGAGTCAGCGTTCCGTCAAAATCAAAAACCGACAAAACTTGCGTTGTACGACTTGCCTCTGTATCCATCTTTAAATCATACCTCTACTGTGCAATACCGGGCGTTTTCCCAATCTGGAGGATGATAGCAGAACTCCCCCGCAGGTTGAATTTTTGCCAACCTGGCATGCCAATCCCCTATCCATTATTGGTGATTAAGCCTTGCCCTGACGGTGGAAAGTTTAAACCGTACGGAACAGTTGAGATCTCCTGACCTATCGCTTTCACACAAATTAAACAGCGCTTCATCGGATAGCAGTTGGTTTACCACATAGATGAATTCACCCGGGCTGCAGGCCACATCTTGCGCGGTCAAATAATTAATATATTGGCTGTAGTTTTCCGTGGAGTCATTCTTGCTGACATAAACCGAGCACTGGTTTATGTCAGCAATTTTATTACGTGTCGAAACGTATTGGCTATTTTGCGAGCGGATAGTAAATAGCAATAACACGCAGGTGATAACGAACATGAGGAATTTGATTTTTTTCAGTTTATTGAGAAAGAGACTGCTCGGTGTTGCCCTCGAGGGAGGTTCGCACTGGGTCACTACCTCCGTTGAGATCTCATTGGTGCTGGTCTCTTTAAGGACAATATCCTGCTCTTCTTCCTCAATCGCCTGCACGATCCCGGTAAATCTTACGCCATATTTAGGAATGGTTTGGATCACTGGGGTTCTTATGCCCGCATTGCGTAGGCCTTTTCTCAGCAGGCTAATGTTCTGATGGAAGGTGTTGGCGGTAACGTATTGGCCATTGTTTTCCCATACCTCACTGAAAAATTTAGTTTTATTAATTTTGATGCCGGGTTGTTGCAGCATCAACAACAGGCAACGGCTGGCGGGAACGTTTAACGCCGTTTCTTTTCCTCTGTTCCCCATCGGGATTAGCCGATGCTGCTCGGGATGGAACACCACCAAGTCATTGATGATAAATTTTTCTTTCACTCTCAGTTACCTTTCTGCGCTCATCAAGCTCCATCTCGCGGTTCCCTAAACGTCGTTAACATCAAAATTTCACCTATCGCCATGATTTATAAATTTTCGTTTTTAATCAAAGAGATATAAGGATTTCTTAACTGACGTTGCTAGCTAAAAAAATCTTAATCCTGGGCTATGAATTGATTGTTAATCATTAAAATCAATGTGTTGTGTGAATTTATCAACTCGCTGTTTACGTAGTGTCTAGCGGGCTCACAACTCACCCAGATAGCTTAATCCCCCCTGATAACAGCAGGGATAACGCTGTATCTATCATAAAATCAATGAATAAAGCAAATTCACTCGGAGTATTCCTGCCTCTGCTCTATTATTTTCATCAACAGCGAGACGGGCAGCATGACTACAGCAGGACTGGGTGATGAATGTTGAAGTGGGTCTCCGCTAGGTTATAAAGGATAAGTTTCCGGTGAGGGATGTAATTTATGCTACTGATGGGAAACAATAAATTTAAACATGTAGTTATATTGTCTACTTATTGTTGGTTTTCAATATTATTAACTATGATTTGGCTTTCAGTGTAAATGTCACGTTGAGATTCTTCCTATATCTGCCAGGTCTCTGTTAGTTGGTTTTATCCACTGGCTTTGCGTTATATGTAAGGATAAAGGACTGACTTGATGTGGATATTCATCGAGTTACAACAATTTCGCATGTATTGCCAACAGGTATAGGGATCACTCTATAATGCGCAAATAAAGGAGACTTGGCGTTTTTTTTGCTTACGGCGAAACGAAAATCCGAGATACATATGGACAATAGACTGTTTGGTTTTTTACTCGATGATGATATTCAGCTCGATATTGCCAATAAAAGGCTGGTTTGTTACCGGGCTGAGACCTCCGAAGACGCGATGTTCTTTAAAGTTGTCACGCTGAATGATGTGCAATTAAGGCTGTTACTGCTGTTGTTGGGCAGTGAGCCCGGTGCCGTTGTGTTAAAGAATGACATCTTAGATAACGTTTGGGAAAAGAGCGATTCATTCCCATCGAACCAACGGTTATGGTATTTAATCAAAGTGCTACGAAATAAATTGGCCTCGATAGGTATTTCAGAGAGTTTTATCTCGAATGCTCATGGCGTAGGATACTTTTTGGATGGCCATAATGTAGCACCCATTTTTGTTGGCTAGCTAAATAAATAGCGATAAATACCTCATCTCTTTTTAAGAGTGACGCTTAACGAAATGAGCAGGTATTACTACGTCAAAATTTTGAGCTGGTTAATTGCAAGAACATCCTGTTGGTGAATTAAATTCGCCTGCATGTTGATGTCAAGCTATTGGAAGAACGATTTTTCGGTAACGTCAATAGCAATACATGGAACGATGCTTCGGCATCAAATTAAATAATGATGCAGACTCACTGCATCCACAAGGAAATGTTTCACATGAAAAAGACTATTATCGCTGCTGCTCTGGCTACTGCTGCTCTGACCTCTGTTTCTGCTTTTGCTGCTGATGGCCAAGTTAAATTCACCGGCGAAATCATCGATGCGGCTTGTACGGTAGAAAACAGCGTTACCAACCCACTGGAAGTCACGCTGGGTAAAGTAGCCAAGAGCGCCTTTACTATCTCTGGTGACAAAGCTGCCGCAACCAAGTTTACCCTGAAATTGACCAACTGCCCGGATACCGTTTCTTTGGCTTCCGTGAAGTTTGATGGTACTTCAGTAAACGGTGACAACAGCATTCTGGCGTTGACTCAGGGTGCTGGCGTAGCGACTGGCGTAGGTATCCAACTGTCTGACGATAGCAATACCGTACTGCCTTTGTTCACCGCATCTAAAGCCTATTCCCTGCAGTCAGGTAGCGTGACCAACAACCTGGACTTCGTAGCGCGTTATATCTCTACCGCTGCTGATGTGACCCCAGGCCCGGCCAACGCTACCGCCAGCTTCAGCATTAACTACAACTAATCAATTTCTGCCAGCCCCACAGTCTTGGGTTGGCAGGATGCGTGACAGGCCAGCAGAACTTTTGTTGGCCTATTTTTCCCATCATGGAGTCAAGTTATGAAATTTATTCCTACTGTACTACTGGTAGCCACGCTGGTGAGCGCGGGTGCAGCCCAAGCCGGCGTTGTTGTTGGTGGTACGCGCCTGATTTTCGACGGTGCGAAGAAGGAGTCTTCACTGAGCGTCAATAACCCGGACAAAGTGCCTTATCTCATCCAGACCTGGGTAGAGACCACCGGTGGTGGCGCTGAGAAAGCCCCCTTTATGGTGACGCCACCGCTGTTCCGTCTGGACGGTGGTCAGGAGAACGTACTGCGCGTGGTTCGTGCGGGCGGCAACCTTCCTGAGGACAAAGAATCGCTGTACTGGATGAACATCAAGTCCATCCCGTCGGCACAGAAGACTGACAATCAAAACACGCTGCAAATCGCCGTTAAGACACGCATCAAACTGATTTATCGCCCGCAGGGGTTGAAAGGAATGCCGGAAGAGGTCACCGAGAAACTCTCCTGGCGGCGCAGTGGCAATAGCCTGCAAGTGACCAACCCGACACCCTATTACATGAACTTTATGGAAGTGAAGGTCGGCGGTCAGGTAGTGAAAGATGCGACCTATGTTGCACCTGGGGGGACGGCGAGCTTTACGCTACCAGCGGGTGCCAGTGGCGGCAACGTGAGTTGGAAGCTTATTAGTGATTACGGTGGGATAGGGCAGCAGCACACCGGATCACTGTAATTCTCACTGGCGACAAGACCAATACATAAAAAGCATGAGTCATTCACATCATCAGTGTGGATAGGGATCCAGGGTTGTCGGCCGCCCTGCAGGTACATGGAGCAATACGGATGAAACAGCAAGTCCAGGCGAAGCAAAGGCCTTCGCCGCGCGTCAGTCGATTGGCGTATTTCATTGCAGCACAGCTCACGCTGCTGGGCGGGATATCTTTCGGCGCACAGGCTCGTGATTATTTTAACCCGGCATTGTTGGAACTGGACAATCCACAGCAGGGCAAGACCGACCTGACGGTGTTTGAAGATGGTGCCACTCAGGCCCCGGGGACTTATCGCGTTGATATTTACCTCAACAACGAGCAACAAGAAACACAGGATATTGAGTTTAGCATGCAGAAAGACGCCAATGGTGCCGATAGTCTGCAACCCTGTCTAAGCGTCGCACAACTTAACGCGATGGGCGTCAAGACCGATCTGTTCCCAGGATTGGGTGATGACAAGGCGCAATGTGCCAACCTGAGCGGTATTCCGCAGGCCAGTGCCGAATTCCGCTTCGGTGCACAACAACTGCTGTTGAGTATTCCGCAGGCGGCGATGTCGCAGCAAGCTCGTGGCTATGTGCCGGAAAGTCAGTGGGATAACGGTATCCCTGCCCTGCTACTTAACTACAGCCTGAGTGGCGCCAATAACTATGCGCGCAACGGGGATAGTACCAATAGCAACAGCCAATTTGCCAATCTGCGCCCTGGGATCAACATGGGCCCTTGGCGGCTGCGCAACTACACCACCTGGAACCGCGACACTAATGGCCAGGATAAGTGGAATACCATTTATACCTATCTGGCGCGCGACATTGTTCCGCTCAAGAGCCAGTTGATCATGGGTGACAGCAGTTCACCCTCCGACGTCTTCGATAGCGTGCCGTTCCGTGGTGCTCAGTTGGCATCCGATGACGACATGATCCCGGATAGCCTGAAAGGCTATGCACCGGTAGTACGCGGTATCGCGCGGACCAATGCGCAGGTGACTATTCGCCAGAATGGTTATGTGATTTATCAGAGCTTTGTGGCACCAGGTGCGTTTGAAATCAACGATATGTTCCCGACCGGGGGCAGCGGTGACTTGCTGGTCACCATTAAAGAAGCTGACGGTAGTGAACAGCAACTGGTGGTGCCATTTGCTTCATTGCCAGTCTTGCAGCGCGAAGGCCGTTTGAAATATGCCGTCACCAGTGGGCAATACCGCTCTTACGACAGCAGCGTAGACAAAACTCTGTTTAGCCAAGGCACGGCGATTTATGGCCTGCCAGCCGGTTTCACTGCTTATGGCGGTGGTCAGTTTGCCAGCCCATACCAGTCTCTGGCGTTAGGGGTGGGCAAGAACTTCGGTGATTTTGGTGCGCTTTCTGTGGATGTGACCCAGGCATGGTCCACCATGCAAGATCGGGCCAAGGAGGACGGTCAATCATGGCGTCTGCGCTACAGCAAGAACATCGTGCAGACCGGGACCAACTTTGCCATTGCCGGTTATCGCTACTCGACCGATGGCTACTACAGCCTGCAGGAAGTGTTGGATACCCACCGTGACCAGGGCAGCCAGACGCTGGTCGAGCGTCGGCGTAATCGCTCCGAACTGACCATGAGCCAGAACCTGTGGGAAGGAGCCGGTTCGGTGTCGCTGAGCTGGATCAGTGAGGATTACTGGAATAGCGACCGTACCATGCGTTCGATAGGTGCCGGTTACAACAACAGCTGGAACGGCATCAGCTATGGGTTGAACTACAGCTTTAACGAGAACTCGACGGCCAGCGGCGTCAATGGCGGAGCCAGCGGACGGGTGTACGACCGGGATCAGGTGTTCGCCTTTAACGTCAGCGTACCGTTAAGCCGTTGGATGAATAACACCTACGCTACTTACAACCTGAATACCAGCCAGAAAGGCGGCACCAGCAACAGCCTGGGTATGAACGGGACGGCGTTGGCGGATAACAACCTGAACTGGGGCGTGAGACAAGGTTATACCAGCCAGGGAGTGGGCAACAGCGGCAACCTGAACACCAACTATCGTGGCACCTATGCGGAAGTGAATGCGGGATATGCGTATGACCGCAATAGCCAACGCCTGAACTACGGCCTGCAAGGCGGGATTGTGGCCCATGAAAATGGGGTGACTTTCGGCCAGTCACTGGGTGAAACCATCGCGCTGGTGCAGGCGCCGGGTGCTAACGGGGTTGGGATTGGCGGCCAGACGGGCGTCAAGACCGACTGGCGTGGTTATGCCATCGTGCCGTACACCGCGCCATACCGCAAAAACCAGGTACAGCTGAATACCGAAACCTTGCCGGACAATGTCGATCTGACGTTGACCAGCCAGAAAGTCGTACCGACTCGCGGTGCCGTGGTCAGAGCTAGCTACCAGACCAATGTGGGCCAACGCGTGTTGATGACCCTGTTACGCCAAGGTGGGGCACCTGTGCCGTTCGGTGCCACGGTGAGCGATCCGGCCCAGCAGACGGCACAAGGCTTTATTGTCGGCGATGGCGGCCAGGTCTATCTGACCGGGCTGGCAGACAGCGGCAGCCTCAATGTGAAGTGGGGCACGGCGGCAGATCAACAGTGTCAGGTGCGTTATACCCTGACAAAACAGACAACAGATAATGCCGGCGTTCAGATTTTGAACGGGCAATGTCAGTGAGAAGACCATGATGAATCTTAAAATGAACAGAAAATTCGTGATACTTTCAGGGCTGCTGTTGACTGGCACCCTGACCGTTGGTGAGGCCAATGCAGAGTGTCCATGGCTTGCCGGAGTCCAGGTACCCACTTCAATAAGTGTCGATCCAACGCTCCCGGTTGGCACGATTTTGGCAACGACGTCCTTTACCTGGGGCACCATAGTCAGACCTGGGTGTGTACTTCCTGGAGGTACCAGTCAAACATTCACGTTGGATGGTATGGGTACGCCTAATGGAAATCTGTACCCAACCTCGGTTCCTGGTTTGGCCTATAGAGGGAAGATCACTGGCTGGCCTAGTGCTTTTCTGAATTTTTGGCCCGTATCAGTCCCCAATTGGATCGTAGGCGATAATACGGTTTCCAGAGGGACGGTAATTGTCGAGTTTGTGAAAACCGGCCCTTTGCAACCAGGGACATTGGCCCCACAAGTGATTATGGTTGCTCAAATAGCGGGTAAGCCATGGTTCAACGTGTACATGGAAGGCTCAATTAATATTAAACCCACTGTGCCAGCCTGTAATACCAGCACCCCAACGATAGACGTACAGCTAAACCCGATATCACCAACGGATTTGCCTAGCGTCGGGGCAACAGCGGGCAGGAAGGATTTTGCGATTAAATTATCGTGCGGTGCGCCTGCCAATATTAGCCTCAATTTTAGCGGTGACGTGGTTGATGCCTCACAGGCCGTATTCCGCAATACTAATGCAACAACCGGTAGCAGTGTGGCCGTACAGATACTGAAAGATAGTAATCCAGTCCCTGTGGGGGCCGGTAACAATATTAATATTGGCGCGGCGGTTTCTAATGAGATAACTACCCAGTTTACCGCAAGATATTACGCACTGACGAATAACGCTCAAGTGGGTGATGTCAGTTCAGTCGTGACTGCCAATATTGTTTATAACTAACTGCCCGATATTTTTGGGATGCTATCCCATCTGATGATTTACTCTCAACAATAAATATGGATATGATCATGAGTAATAAAATAAAGTATGGAATTGTAGCGCTGGCGATATTTTCCGGCATGGCGTCTGCTGCTGATGTGACCATCAATGTCAGTGGCAAAGTGATTGCGTCCCCTTGCGTTCTGGATACGGCGAGCAATATTTCCGTGGATCTTGGGCAGAATTTGCAGGCCGCCGATTTGAACGCCAATGGTAAATACAGTGCCTGGGTACCGTTCTCATTGAAAGTAAAAAACTGCCCCACCTCAACCACTAGTGTGGTTGCTACCTTTAGCGGCACCGCAGACACTGCGGCTGCCACCCGTTTGTATAAAAATACCGGCGGAGCCTCAAACCTGGCGGTTGAGCTACAGCAAGAAGACTCGCCTAACAAGGCGTTAGGTAATAACCAAACGCTGACGGTAGCCAGAGCAGCGGATAATACTGCGGAGTTCAAGTTGCAGGCCAGGGCTTGGGCAACGGGAGCTGCCTCCACAGGCACTATCGCTTCAGTGGTGTCTGCCACCTTTACTTATAACTAAGTGGAACCATAGAAATGAGGGGTGCGCGATGAATATTCTATTGAAGGTGGGTATGTCTCTTCTCCTTGTCTCTGGCTCGTGTGGCGCAGTAGATATGACTCTTGGCGGCAAAGTTATTGCCACCCCTTGCCTAGTGGATACCGGTTCGGTGAGCCAGGATGTGGACTTTGGCCAACTGCGTACCACCGATCTTAAAACGGCAGGCAGCAGCAGCGAATGGCAACCGTTTGAGGTAAAATTGAAGAGTTGTCCGTTATCAACCAGCAAGGTGACGGTGACCTTATCGGGGAACGTGGTCAGCGGAGATGCGACACTGTTTGCCAACGCGGGCACGGCTGCTAATGTGGCCGTGCAGATTGCTGAGGATGCCAACCGCAGTAACCTGTTGCCCAACGGTGGCGCTGGCATGACGGTTAACGTCGATGCACTGCGTAGCGCGACTTATGCTTTGGTTGGGCGGATGAATAGCCCGATGGGGAATACTGGGCCAGGCACCATCAACAGCGTAGTGCAAATGAACTTTACCTATCAGTAATATGGCTTGCTGTGTAAGACGGTGCAGCTAAGCGGGCGCAGCATGCTGCGCCCCTACGGGCAAATATGCACAACCCGTACAATTATCACTGGCGAGCGGTTTTCCAATAGAAAACACTGCGGGCAGGCCGACGTCATAAGCAATGGAAGAGATATTATGATGCTCTCATTAGAGGTGATAGAACCGATTTCAAATGCCGTACCCAAGGTGTGGCATATTGAAACGGTATTAATCATGGAAACCTGCCCGATGGCCTTAACGGGGATCCGCCGTTTACTTGCTCAGCCTTATTTTCAGGTTACGCACTGTCTGGAGATACCCAAGGCGGTCGATATTCCGCTAATAATGAAGCGGCATGAGGCCGATCTGGTGATCATGGAGTTAAGCGGTGAAGGTGAGTCAATACTGGATGGCTTGAATATCATTAATCAGTATCTGGCTGATTGGCCATTGGCCCCGTTGATCGTCTGCACCGCATTAACGGATGCCCGGCTGTTAAAACAGTTGGCGGCGATGGGGGTTAACGGTATTTATCTCAAGCAGGACCCGTTGTCGGCCTTGATCGAGTGTGTACGTCAGGTGATGGATGATAAATACAGCCATAGCCCTCAAGCCACGGCGCTGGTCGATCGTGGTTTCAGCCGCTCGCCGCCGCCTATGCTGACCTATCGCGAAATGGAAGTATTAAGGTGTCTGTTTACCGGCAAAAGCGTAACGGCAACGGCGTTGGCACTCCATCGTGACATCCGCACCGTCAGCTCCCATAAACGTAATGCCATGAGCAAATTAGGATTTGATAACGACAGCGAGCTGTATAGCTGGGGAACCTGGTTGTCCCAGAAAGGATTGTCGGCGTAATAAAGAGGCACTATTCATCATGAAAGATCACACAGCAACGATAAACCTGGCGATTGTCGCCCGCAGCCCATTGATCCGCCTGGGGATCGTACAGTTTATTCAGGATTTGCAGCTCGGTTATCGCAGCGATCTGATTGCCTCGTCCTTGTTATCTCTGTATGAGAAAGCGGACATAGCTGCCATCAAGATGTTGGTGGTGGAACTCAGTGGCTCGCCAGCAGAAATTGCCCAAATGATCCGCTATTTGCAGGTACTGGCGGAGCAAGTTCCAAGGCTAAAAATCGTGGTCTACAGCGGATGCCGCGACGTTGCCATCCTGGCTCCCTTGCAGTCGCAAAAACAGTTTAGCCTAGTAGCGCAGCAGGAGAATTCGGCACAAATACGCCGGAATATGATGGTGGCGTTGGCCGGTGGCAGAGTGTGCAGCCCCAGTATCAGGCACTATTTTGAGCGGACGAACCTGCAGGAACAGTCGGGGGCCAAAGTGTTGACCAATACCGAGCGCAAGGTGATGTCCCATCTGTTCGCTGGGTTAAGCATGGCCGATATTGCGGCGTTGTATCACCGCAGTATCAAAACCATCAGCGCGCATAAATGCAACAGCATGCGTAAGCTAGGGGTGGATAATGACGCCGATCTTTTTCTACGGTTACGTCGCGATATTGTACTGGCGGATAATGCCTTCACGGATTGAATTTCAGTAACGTGCTGGGTGCCGAATGGGTATACCGCTTAAAAAACCGATCACGCCCGCAATATCCCTCCTATTTGTATGACTTCTCCGTTTCTAGCGAGTAAAATGCCTGCGCCCTACCCAGGGCAAGTTGTTTACAATCTGGATATGGCATAGCCATAAAAAGGAGTCTTCCCAAATGACAGGTCTGTTTCTGGGGTTCCTTCTTGGATTTATCATGCAACGCGGGCGCTTTTGTATGGCCGGCGGTCTGAGAGACCTCTATCTGTTCCGCGATGGGCGCATGACCCTCGCTATCCTCATTATCATCACCCTGCAAAGCATCGGTTTGTTCGCCTTCGTTGCCCTCGGCTGGGCCAAGCTCCCCGGCGGGGATTTCCGCTGGCTGGCGACGCTGGTCGGTGGCGTTACCTTCGGTATCGGCATGGGGCTGGCAGGTTCCTGCTCCACAGGTGCTTACTACCGCGCTGCCGAGGGGCTGGCTGGCAGCATGATTGCTGTTGTCGGTTTTGTTGTTGCCAGTTGGTATATTCGCCAGCCGGGCGGCAAACAGCTGTTTGCTCCCATCAGCGCCCCTGCCTTACCATCAGCTTCGCTGATGCAGACATTCGGCATGTCTCCCTGGCCTGCGGTAGCGCTGTTAACCGTGCTGACGGTCGTGCTGGTCTGGCGCCACCTGAAACGTAAATCCTTTCCCGTTCCGCAACCCAAACCGCGCAAACAGGGCATTGCCCACTGGCTGTTCGAAGCACGCTGGCACCCCTTCGTCAGCGCGGTATTGATCGGCGTGATCGCGCTGCTGGCATGGCCTTCCAGCTTGGAATCGGGTCGGGTTGGCGGTTTAGGCATCAGCGGCCCCAGTGCGCAGCTGTTCTCGTTAATCACCGAGGGTAAAACCGGCTTCTTCGGTTGGGCGGGCTACTTGCTGATCGGGATTTTCGCAGGTGCGCTGGTGGCTGCCTGGGGAAGTCAGGAGTTGCGGCTGCGTTCGCCCGGCCTCCCGACAATGGTCAAAAGTCTGTTTGGGGGAGGGCTGATGGGGATCGGCAGCGGGTTGGCTGGCGGCTGTATGCTGGGCAATACCATCGTCAACACGGCCTGGTTCTCCTGGCAGGGCTGGCTGTTTATCCCCTGCATCCTGTTGGGCAGCTGGCTGGTCAGCTATTTCACCATTATTCTTCCGAACCAATCGATTAAAACAAAAGAGGCTTGAGGACTATGAAAACGATCACTCTGGATACCACCGGTAAACTTTGCCCGTTCCCGCTGATGGAAGCCAAAAAGCACATTGAACAATTGGGTTCTGGCGACCTGCTGGTGATTGAATATGACTGCGCTCAGGCCACGGAAAACCTGCCGCGCTGGGCGGTTGAAGCAGGGCACAGCGTGACGGATTTCCAGCAAACCGGTGATGCCCGCTGGCAGATTAGTATTCAGAAGGGGTAGAGTTATCTGTTCTAACTTGGGAGTTTTTTCCGGGTTAGAGCCGGCTTGAGCATCGCTACGTCTTTAAACGTAGGGAAAACAATCCATCATGTATTCTTACCTTTTGTCATCTTTGGCCAGTATACTTAATTCCAGCTTGAGGGCGCTTTGCCGCTCAGGAACGGTCAACCTTAACGAATGAAGGGATACACAATGAAAAACATTTTCTTTTTTGATGCGATGCTGACACCGAAAATCATTACCGGTGTTTATTGGCTTTGCCTGTTGGGCATCCTGGTCGGTGGCATCGGGTCGATGTTCTATGGTGAGTTTTTCCGTGGTCTGCTGGGCATGATCATTGGCGGTGTCTTTACCCGTGTCTGTTTTGAAATGGTGATCATCGCCTTCAAAAATAACGAGTACCTACGCAAGATTGCTGAAAAGCCGTAATGTGGTGAACGGCAGACCTTCCCTCACCGGGCTCGTAGCGTAGGGGCGCAGCGTACTGTGCCCGCTCAGCTAAACCCAAGCAGGGTAAACGCATCGTCCTCGGGGTAGTAATCCAGCAGTCGCGTGGTCTCCTCTAACGACAGTCGCTTATAGCGATTGTTAGAGATGCCATGCACCACCGCATGCTGCACATGGGTAACGCGGATGCAGCGATCGAGCAGGTCGGCGGCATCCCGGTGGCTCAGGAAGGCGCTCATATCCCGCGCGCTGATCTGCTGGCCCGCTTCCAACGTCGTGAAGTTGGCAATCCGCACCGACAGTGCAGAAAGCCCCTCCTGATGGGCAAAATAGGCGGCGATCCCTTCGCCAAACGCCTTGCTGGCCCCGTACATATTCTTTGGCTTCGGCGCATCGTCCGGGCGCACCTGATAATCCAACGGATAACCTTCTACCGCTTGTGCACTGCTGGCAAACACCACGCGTTGGCAGCCTGCGTCTTTCGCCGCGCGGAAGATGTTGAACGTGCCAAGGATGTTGTTGTTCATCAGTGAAGAACAGAAATCGGCATCCGCGGAGGGATCGGCGGCCAAATGTAGCACGGTATCGATGTTGGCGCAGGCTGCCCGGCAAGCCTCGATATCGGTGATATCGAACGTCAGTACCTCGTCATTGGACCGTAAATGAGAGATCAGGCCAGCTTCTTTTTCTGCCAGGCGAAAGTCGTAACGGTGGCCAGCAAACTGCCTGAACGCTGTCGCCACTCGGCCACCGGCACCAGTAATTAACACCCGCCCAAGTTCTGTACGTAATGCCATGGCTACTGCTTTCCCTAAAACAAATTTTCTGGAGACTAGTAATAATACTCCGAGCTATGTTTGTCCATCTTTTAGTTAGTGATTCTGATGTGTTTTCTGGATTGATTAAGATTTTCCTTAGTATTTAATCGGGTTTTGAGAGGGTTTTGTGGCTAATCAAAAATGAGTATAATGATAAATTCAATGAAACAAATAGCTCGAAATTAAATCGTAATTCAATGTTATTTAATGGCTTTAGCCTTAATTGATTATGTTTTGTTGCGTTCTATGACATATCTTTACTGTAAATTACACCCTGGCAATAGGTTAAAGTACGTAATGTTTTTTGTGGCTAGCTAGCGGTACAAAAACGTTGGGGGGATGGCAGGGGATTTTGTCTACTGGATCACACTTCGGCAACTTTGTGGCGGAAAGCCTTGCCGCACTGAAAAACAGAATGTTACCGTCATAGCTCAACCGATTTAGGGTTGTCACTGCTTTGGCAGGCAAAACCTAAACCTCGAGTTTCTGTTTCCCCACGTTGGGATCAGAGGCCGCGAGGTTTAGGTTTTTTTTTGCGCTGAATTCCTCCACGACGATTGGCCATCACCGTGGCTGGGGAGCAGCAAGGTTAAGCGTTAAGGATGCAACCATGAAATATCAGGAATTAGCCAGTGAGATCTTGGCCGGCGTCGGTGGCCGCGACAATGTGAAAAGCCTGGTGCATTGCGCCACCCGTCTGCGTTTTAAACTGCAAGAACACGGCAAGGCGGATGCGGAGGCGCTGAAGAAAAACCCGGGCGTCATTATGGTCGTGGAAAGCGGTGGCCAGTTTCAGGTGGTGGTAGGTAACCACGTCGGGGAGGTTTATAACGCCTTGAATGTGCAGCTTGGCGCAGATGAGGAAACGTCTGCCAACGCACAAGAAGAAAAAAAGGAGAATCTGCTCAGCCGCTTTATCGACGTGGTTTCCGGCATTTTTACCCCGTTGCTCGGTGTGATGGCGGCTTCGGGGATCCTGAAGGGTTTTCTGGCATTGAGCTTGGCCTGTGGTTGGCTGTTGGAGAATAGCGGCACCTACAAGTTGCTGTTTGCGTCGAGTGACGCGCTGTTCTATTTCTTACCGATCATGCTGGGTTACACCGCTGGTAAGAAATTTGGCGGTAACGTTTTTGTCACCATGGCTATTGGTGGGGCGTTGACGCATCCGTTGATGATGGGGGCTTTTGAGGCGGCTCAGCTTCCGGGTGCCCAGCCGGAGTATTTCCTCGGTATCCCTATCACCTTTATCAACTACAGCTCGTCGGTCATTCCGATCATTTTTGCCGCCTGGGTGTCCTGCCGCCTGGAGCCGCTATTTAACCGCGTGTTGCACAGTGCATTGCGTAATTTCGTGACGCCGTTGATGTGCCTGGTGATCACCGTGCCGCTCACCTTCCTGCTGATTGGCCCGGCAGCTACCTGGCTGAGCCTGATGTTGGCCAACGGCTATCAGGCAATCTATGCCTTTAACCCGATCGTTGCCGGTGCCTTTATGGGGGCGGCCTGGCAGGTCTGTGTGATCTTTGGCCTGCATTGGGGGCTGATACCGCTGATGCTCAACAATATGAGCGTATTTGGGCGCGACACCCTGTCCCCACTGCTGCTGCCTGCGGTGATGGGGCAAGTGGGGGCTACATTGGGCGTGATGCTGCGTACCCGCGATGCCAAGCTGCGGGTGATGGCGGGCTCTGCCGTTACCGCCGGTATCTTCGGAATTACCGAGCCTGCGGTGTACGGGGTCACGCTGCCAAACAAACGGCCATTTATTTTCGGCTGTATCGGCGGGGCGTTGGGGGGTGCGGTGATCGGTTACTTCCACACGGCAACCTACTCGTTTGGTTTGGTCAGTATTTTCACCTTTGCCCAGATCATTCCGGCGGGCGGCTTTGATGCGACGGTCCTGGGGGCGATTGCCGGTACCTTGGTGTCGTTTGTGTTTGCGGCCATTGCCAGCTATCTGTTCGGCATCGTACCGCCAGCGGAACAACCGGCTGAAGCGGCACCAGCCCAAGCTCCACAGGCATCGCTCAACCGTAAGCAGCAGGTGACCAGCCCGATTGCTGGCGACATCATCCCGTTGGAACAGGTTCGGGATGCCACCTTTGCCAGCGGCCTGCTGGGTAAAGGCGTGGCCATTATGCCTCACCAGGGCCGAGTGGTGGCCCCAGCCAATGGATGTGTGGTATCGCTATTTAAAACCAAGCACGCCATCGGCATCGAATCGGATGAGGGCGCCGAAGTGCTCATCCACGTGGGTATCGATACCGTCAAGCTTAACGGTCTGCATTTTACCGCCCATATCAAAGAGGGCGATCGCGTTAAACAGGGCGATCTACTGATCGAGTTTGACCAAGAGGCGATCCGTGCCGCGGGCTTTGATACCACCACACCGATCATCATCAGCAACAGCGACGACTATGTCGATGTGCTTACTAGCGGCCAAAGCCCGGTGCAGGAACAGGCACCGCTGCTGACACTATTACGTTAATCAGGTTTATTGAGGAGAAAGCGATGAGTTGCAAATTTCCACAGCATTTTCTATGGGGCGGCGCGGTCGCGGCAAATCAGGTAGAAGGCGCGTATCTGGAAGATGGCAAAGGCCTTTCGACGTCAGATCTGCAGCCCCAAGGGATCTTTGGCGGGCTGACGCCGCGCGTTGCCGGAGACAGCGGTATCAAGGATGTGGCGATCGATTTCTACCACCGTTACCCTGAAGATATCGCGTTGTTTGCCGAGATGGGCTTCAAGTGCCTGCGTACCTCGATCGCCTGGACGCGTATCTTCCCGCAAGGGGACGAAGAAGTGCCGAATGAAGCCGGGCTGGCATTTTACGATCGACTGTTCGACGAGATGGCAAAATACGGCATTCAGCCGTTGATCACCTTGTCGCATTACGAAATGCCCTATGCATTGACGCAAAAGTATGGCGGTTGGGGCAATCGCCAACTTATTGAGTTCTTCGAGCGTTACGCCCGCACGGTGTTCGAGCGTTACAAGCACAAGGTCAAACACTGGCTGACCTTTAATGAGATCAACATGTCGCTGCATGCGCCGTTCACCGGCGTGGGTCTGCCGGAAGACAGCAGCAAAAGCGAGATTTACCAGGCGATCCACCATCAGCTGGTAGCCAGCGCCAAGGCGGTAAAAGCCTGCCATGAGATCGTGCCGGACGGTAAGATCGGTAATATGTTGCTGGGCGGTATTCTTTATCCGCTGAGCTGCAAGCCGGAAGACCTGTTGGAAACCCAGCGTCAGAATCGCGACTGGATGTTCTTCGGTGACGTACAGGTGCGCGGTGCGTACCCGGCCTATATGAAGCGCTTCTTCCGTGAGAACGACATTCAGGTAACGATCACCGAGGAAGACAAGCAGGCGCTGCGCGAAACCGTCGATTTCATCTCGTTCAGTTACTATATGAGTGGCTGCGTGACCACCGACGAAGAAAAGAACCAGACCGCCCGGGCCAATATCCTCAACATGGTGCCTAACCCGCATCTGGCAAGCTCGGAATGGGGCTGGCAGATTGACCCGGTGGGGCTGCGCTATCTGCTCAACGTGCTGTATGACCGCTATCAGAAACCGCTGTTTATCGTTGAGAACGGCCTGGGGGCGAAAGACCGCATCGAGGCCGACGGCAGCATCAACGACGATTACCGCATTGACTATATCAACGACCATCTGGTGCAGGTTGCGGAAGCGATCGACGATGGAGTTGAGGTGATGGGTTATACCAGTTGGGGGCCGATCGATCTGGTCAGTGCTTCCAAAGCGGAGATGGCGAAGCGCTACGGCTTTATTTATGTCGATCGCGATGATGCAGGTAACGGCAGCCTGGAGCGCCGCCGCAAGAAGAGTTTCTACTGGTATCGCGATGTGATCCATAGCAACGGCAGCAGCTTGAAGATCAAGTAATTACTCAGGAAAACAGGCCCCTCACCCCAACCCTTATGTCTTGATCTTCTCCGCCTTAGCGGAGAAGATCCCCGACTGATCATCGGGAGATAGCCGGTGAGCTCCCCCTAACCCTAGTGCCTATGAGCCCGTGGGAGAGATT
>NZ_JBLJAK010000064.1:0-17486 GCF_047530105.1 Serratia sp. T13T92
AATTAAAAGCTTGATTTGCTTCAACTCGTGAAGCGATGCTCGAAAATTAACTTTCGTAATAATTCATTCGCATGAATTACTGCTTGGTCACTCTTCAAGACTTGATATTTTTTTGCTACCGAAGTAGGTGGATATCGTCTTGTGAGTGCCCACACAGATTGTCTGATAAATTGTTAAAGAGCAGTGAGTTACGCGCTTTCGCTTGCTAACTCGAGGTGACGTATATTACGCTTCCCTCTTTCAGAGTCAACCTTAATTTCAGGTTTTTTCTCTGCGACCCCCGGAGACTCTGTGAAGTTGTTCACATGTTCCGTGTCGATGGAGGCGCATTATAGGGAGCTGGTTCAGAATGACAAGGGATAATATGCACTTTTCTTCCGACCGCTCACTATTCATGCATAACGCTGCTTAAACCCGCTTTTTAATCGCTGCAGGCAGCTCTTGCAGGCTGTTTAGCACCCAATCCGCCGCTTTCTCACCTTCTTCAGTGACTGGCTTGCCGGTACGCACCAATACTTTAGTGCCTACCCCTGCCGCCGCGGCTGCCTGCATGTCCTCGATTTTGTCGCCAACCATATAAGAAGCGGCCAAATCGATATTCAGTTCTTTCTGCGCCTGTAACAACATGCCCGGCTGAGGTTTGCGACAATCACAAACCTGGCGATACTCTTCTATTACTGCCTCAGGATGATGTGGGCAGAAATAGATGCCGTCCAGATCGACATCGCGGTCGGCCATCGACCAGTCCATCCATTCTGTCAGACGCATAAACTGGTCTTCGCTAAATTTGCCACGGGCAATGCCAGACTGGTTGGTGACCAGCACCAGTGCGAAGCCCATGCTTTTCAGTTCGCGACAGGCGTCAATCACGCCATCAATAAACTGGAAATCATCTATTTCATGGACGTAGCCATGATCGATATTAATCGTGCCGTCACGATCTAAGAAAATTGCTGGAACGCGTTGTGTCACCGGTATGCTCCTGAAAGCCTGAAAACCGCCACAGTATCGCATGTTTTCGCCGAGACTGAGAATGATGAAGAATAGCGTTAACGTTGACTTAGACGTCTAGACGCCTTAACATCTGATCCAGACCTTGGCGCTGATCAAGGTCTCTCTTTATTAGGCCACGGCAACCAAGCTAAAAATAAGAAGAATATGATTAAACTTTCCAACATCACCAAAGTGTTCCAGCAGGGGTCGCGTTCCATTAGCGCACTCTCCGACGTGACTCTTCACGTTCCTGCCGGACAGATTTATGGCGTCATCGGTGCCTCAGGCGCCGGTAAGAGTACACTGATCCGCTGCGCCAACATGCTTGAGCGCCCAACGTCAGGTACCGTTCTGGTTGATGGCCAGGATCTGACTTCCCTGTCTGAAGGCGAGCTGACGCGCGCACGCCGCCAGATTGGCATGATCTTCCAACACTTTAACCTGCTCTCTTCACGTACGGTCTTCGGTAACGTTGCCCTACCGTTAGAGCTGGACAACACCCCACGCGCGGAAATCAAAAAACGCGTGGTCGAGCTGCTGGAGCTGGTTGGTCTGTCTGACAAGCACGATGCCTACCCTGCCAATCTATCAGGCGGCCAAAAGCAGCGTGTGGCCATCGCCCGTGCGCTGGCTAGCAATCCTAAAGTGCTGCTGTGCGACGAAGCGACCAGTGCGCTGGATCCCGCCACCACCCGCTCCATTCTCGAACTGCTGAAAGATATCAACCGCCGTTTGGGGCTGACCATCCTGCTGATCACCCATGAAATGGACGTAGTGAAACGTATCTGCGATCAGGTCGCAGTTATCAGCCAAGGTCAATTGATTGAGAAAGACAGCGTTAGCGAAGTGTTCTCCCATCCCAAGACGCCGCTGGCACAGCAGTTTATCCAAGCTACGCTGCATCTGGATATTCCGGACGACTACGCCGCGCGCCTGGTACCTGAGCGTACCGGAGGCCGTCAACCGCTGTTACGCCTGGAATTTACCGGCCGCTCGGTCGATGCACCGTTACTGTCAGAAGCGGCTCGTCGCTTTAACGTGAACAACAATATTATCAGCGCACAGATGGATTACGCTGGCGGCGTGAAGTTCGGCGTGATGCTGGCTGAGCTGCACGGCTCCGATGAAGATGCACAGGCAACGATTGAGTTCCTGCAAGAAAATCAGGTAAAAGTAGAGGTTCTGGGTTATGTCTGAGGCAATGATGTGGTTAATGGCACGTGGCGTGTGGGAAACCGTTACGATGACCTTTGTCTCCGGCTTCTTTGGCTTTGTTCTTGGCTTACCGGTTGGCGTACTGTTATATGTGACCCGCCCCGGGCAAATCATTGCCAACAATACCGTCTATAAGGTGTTGTCCGGGTTGGTGAACATTTTCCGTTCCATTCCGTTCATCATCTTGCTGGTCTGGATGATCCCGTTCACTCGCATGATCGTTGGCACCTCTATCGGTTTGCAGGCGGCTATCGTTCCACTGACCGTGGGCGCGGCTCCCTTTATCGCCCGTATGGTAGAAAACGCGCTGTTGGAAATTCCGTCAGGTCTGGTTGAAGCCGCTCGTGCCATGGGGGCAACCCCAATGCAAATCATCACCAAAGTGCTGTTGCCTGAAGCGCTGCCAGGTTTGGTGAATGCCGCTACCATCACGCTGATCACCCTGGTGGGCTATTCTGCAATGGGCGGTGCCGTCGGTGCCGGTGGCTTAGGTCAAATTGGTTATCAGTATGGATATATTGGTTATAACGCTACCGTGATGAATACGGTATTAATATTACTGGTGGTGCTGGTGTATCTGATCCAGTTTGGTGGCGACCGTATCGTGAAGGCCGTTACCCACAAATAACTTTACCCACGCGCTGACATCTACTCGATAGCTTTGCTGCATCTGGCAGGATAAAGAGTAAGGCGTATTTCATATGCGAGTCTAATTGAGGAAGGGATATGTCGTTAAAATTTAAATCCATCGCAACAATCGGCGCACTGATCGGTACTCTGGCTCTGGCCGGTTGTGGCCAGGATGAAAAAGATCCAAACCATATCAAAGTGGGTGTTATTGTCGGTGCTGAACAGCAAGTGGCTGAAGTGGCACAAAAAGTGGCAAAAGATAAGTATGGCCTGGACGTTGAGCTGGTCACCTTCAACGACTACGTGTTGCCAAACGAAGCCTTGAGCAAAGGCGATATCGATGTCAACGCCTTCCAGCACAAGCCTTACTTGGATCAGCAGATCAAGGATCGTGGTTATAAGCTGGTTACGGTGGGTAACACCTTCGTGTATCCGATCGCCGGTTACTCCAAAAAGATCAAATCCATTGATGAGCTGCAAGAAGGTTCACAGGTAGCACTGCCTAACGATCCAACCAACCTGGGCCGTTCACTGTTGCTGCTGGAAAAACAGGGTCTGATCAAGCTGAAAGACGGTGTTGGCCTGCTGCCGACCGTGCTGGACGTGACCGAGAACCCGAAAAACCTGAAGCTGGTTGAACTGGAAGCGCCACAGCTGCCACGTTCACTGGACGATCAGCAAATCGCTCTGGCCATCATCAACACCACTTACGCCAGCCAGATTGGTTTGACGCCGGCCAAAGACGGTCTGTTTGTTGAAGATAAAGACTCACCTTACGTCAACATCATGGTTGCCCGTGAAGATAACAAAGACGCGGAAAACGTGAAGAAATTCGTTCAGGCTTACCAGTCTGACGAAGTTAACGAAGCGGCCAACAAGATCTTTAACGGTGGCGCAGTAAAAGGCTGGTAATCATTCAATAGCCATTTTATTCCGATAATTGCAAGACGGGCTACGGCCCGTCTTGTTATTTGCGCCAGAGATTGCTTCAATAGCGCCACTTTGATTATAAAATGGCAGGGACTCTCAATGCGTGTTTTACCTCTCTGTTTGTTAGCGCTCGCGCTGACTGGATGCTCAACGCAGCACACGGCTCCATCCACAACAAACAGCACAACAACTACGGCCGCTCCCGCTCCGGTAAAAGCCACCCCAGCAGCCCGCCCCGCCCCGGTAAAACTGTACAAGAGTGCAGAAGAACTGGTCGGCAAGCCTTTCCGCGATTTAGGTGAGGTTTCTGGCGAATCCTGTCAGACCACGGTTCAGGACTCTCCGCCTAATCTGAATACCGCACGTAAGCGTATGCAGACCCGAGCTTCCTACATGAAGGCCAATGCGGTGCTACTGCATGACTGTCAGATTGTCAGCGGCGTCGCCGGTTGTTACCAGCAGGCCATCTGTCAAGGCTCTGCGCTTAACGTCTCTGCCAAATGACCGAATTTGTTTTTGAGCAGATCGGCACCATCCGTTCTCCGTATAAAGAGAAATTCGCGGTTCCCCGTCAGCCTGGGCTAGTTGAAGACGGCGGCGGCGAACTGGTGCTGTTGCCGCCTTACAATCAGCCCGAAGCGGTACGTGGTCTCAGCGAGTTCAGCCATCTGTGGGTGATGTTTGTGTTTCATCAAACCATGGAAGGAGGCTGGCGTCCTACCGTGCGGCCTCCTCGTCTGGGCGGCAATGCACGTATGGGCGTGTTCGCCACCCGTTCGACCTTTCGCCCTAACCCGTTGGGTATGTCCTTGATCGAACTGAAAGGCATACGGACTCAAGGGGGCGAGGTGGTACTGGAGTTGGGCAGCCTGGATTTGGTTGATGGTACGCCGGTGGTCGATATCAAACCCTATTTGCCGTTTGCCGAAAGCCATCCGCAAGCGCGAGCCGGTTTTGCTCAGGCGGCTCCGGCTGGTGATATGCAGGTGTATTTCTCACCCGAAGCGGAACAACAGCTGCAGCAACATTTGCGGCGCTACCCCAACCTGCGCCGTTTTATCACTCAGGTTCTGGCGCAAGATCCTCGCCCCGCCTATCGAAAAGAAGAAGCCAGCGGGCGCGAATATGCGGTATGGTTGTTGGAGTTCAACGTGCGCTGGCGGATCGTTGATAGTCAAAGCGAAGTGTTGTCGCTCGACGCCCGTTAAAATTCCGCCCGCTCTCTTTTGACAACCGGCTTGCGCTGGTAAACTAAACCACTTTTGAAAATTTTGGCGGCCAACCCTGGCAGCCCGATGCAATTTGCAGTTCTAACGGAACCAAAACACCATGCGTACAAGCCAATATCTGCTCTCCACACTGAAGGAGACACCTGCCGACGCCGAAGTGATCAGCCACCAGCTGATGCTACGCGCCGGGATGATCCGCAAGCTGGCCTCCGGTCTTTACACCTGGTTGCCGACCGGCCTGCGCGTTCTGAAGAAGGTTGAAAACATCGTTCGCGAAGAAATGAACAATGCTAACGCGATCGAAGTTTCCATGCCGGTTGTTCAGCCCGCAGACCTCTGGCTGGAAAGCGGCCGCTGGGAGCAGTATGGCCCGGAATTGCTGCGCTTTGTCGATCGCGGCGAGCGTCCCTTTGTGCTTGGTCCAACCCATGAAGAAGTGATCACCGATCTGATCCGCAACGAAATCAGCTCTTACAAGCAACTGCCGCTGAACTTCTTCCAGATCCAGACCAAATTCCGTGACGAGGTTCGTCCACGTTTTGGCGTGATGCGTTCGCGTGAATTCCTGATGAAGGATGCCTATTCCTTCCACACCACCCAGGAATCCCTGCAGGTCACCTACGACGCGATGTACGAAGCCTACAGCAAGATCTTTAACCGCATGGGTCTGGATTTCCGTCCGGTGCTGGCCGATACCGGTTCTATCGGCGGCAGCGCTTCACATGAGTTCCAGGTGCTGGCAGACAGCGGTGAAGACGATATCGTGTTCTCAACTGGTTCCGACTATGCTGCCAACATCGAGCTGGCCGAAGCGGTTGCCCCTGCTCAGCCACGTACTGCGGCAACGGAAGAACTGCGCATCATCGATACGCCGAACGCCAAAACCATCGCCGAACTGGTAGAGCAATTCCAACTGCCAGTAGAGAAAACGGTGAAAACCTTGATGGTGCACGCCCGTGAAGAGAGTGGCCACAAGCTGGTTGCCCTGCTGGTGCGCGGCGATCACGAGCTGAATGAAATCAAGGCCGAGAAGCTGCCACAGGTCGCGGTTCCACTGACTTTCGCCACGGAAGAAGAAATCCGTGCAATCGTCGGCGCAGGCCCAGGCTCCCTTGGTCCAGTCAACCTGCCGATCCCAGTGGTTGTCGATCGCAGCGTAGCCGCTATGAGCGACTTCGGCGCCGGTGCCAACATCGATGGCAAACACTACTTTGGCATCAACTGGGAGCGTGATTTGCCGCTGCCACAGAGTGCCGATATCCGTAACGTGGTGGAAGGCGATGCCAGCCCAGACGGTAAAGGTACGCTGCTGATCAAGCGCGGTATCGAAGTGGGCCACATCTTCCAACTCGGTACCAAGTATTCAGAAGCGATGAAGGCCACCGTGCAGGGTGAAGATGGCCGTAATCAAGTGCTGACCATGGGTTGCTACGGCATCGGCGTGACGCGCGTGGTGGCTGCGGCCATCGAACAGAATCACGATGACCGTGGCATTATCTGGCCGGACGCGATTGCCCCGTTCCAGGTAGCTATTCTGCCAATGAACATGCATAAGTCATTCCGCGTGCAGGCACTGGCTGAGGAATTGTACGATACCCTGCGTTCACACGGCATCGATGTGATCCTGGACGATCGTAAAGAACGCCCGGGCGTGATGTTTGCCGATATGGAACTGATCGGCGTACCTCACTCCATCGTGATCGGCGATCGTAACCTCGACAGCGAAGAAATTGAGTACAAAAACCGCCGTGTTGGCGAGAAGCAGATGATCAAAACCGGCGAAATCGTTGATTTCCTGCTGGGCCAGATCCAACGCTAATCGCTAGACAAAGCCCCCCAGATGGGGGGCTTTATTAATGGATGTTGTTGTTAAAGGATTAACTTATGCCATTACGCAGCCCCTCGGCTACCCGCCTGTTTGCTTTGCTTTCGGTGTTTTTGACCGGTTGCACCATGGACGTAGGCTTATCCGACCGTGAAAAACACTCCATCAATCCCGTCAACGTTCAGTTCCAATCGTTAAGCTCCGCCCCAGGAAAAACGCTGCGCGAAATCAATCAGGCCGACCTGCAAGAGGGAGACCTGCTGTTCTCCTCAACGATTGGTTTGAAATCACTCGGGATCCGTATCTTGAGTACTTCGTCAGTCAGCCATGTGGCCGTGTATATTGGCGAAGGCCAGGTTGCCGAAGCGGTAGGGGAAGGCGTGCAGATTATCAGCCTGAAAGACGCGCTGACCCATAGCGACAAGATGTTTGCTTTGCGCATCCCCGATCTGACACCGGAGCAGGCTAGCCAGATCCGCCAATTCGCCAGCCAAAAGGCCGGCAGCCGGTATAATTATCTGGGCATTGCCGAGATGGTGCCCTTTATGATGACCAAGCAGCTGTGTTCGCTGAACCCCTTCTCTGCCGATTTCCGCCAGCAATGTGTACAAGGCCTGGCCGCAGCCCAGCTCAAGTCGCCGACCGGCGCAGAGTCGTCCTATTTTTGCTCGGAGTTTGTGATTGCCGCGTTTGAAAACGCTGGGCATCCGTTGACGTTGGCCGCCCCTGGCTGGGTCAGCCCGGGCGATTTACTGCATATGCGTGAAGGGGATATTGCTACGCTGGCACCTAGCAAAGCGCTGGTTTACGTTGGCCATATCAAGCCGGGGATCTATTTACGTTCGCGGGCGCTGGCAAAAAACCAGCCAATCGCAACAGACCTGCCCTCATCAACCGATCAAATTAGCAGCCCCCTCATAAAATGAAGAGGCTCAAATTGATAACAAAGCTAAGCGGGCGCAGCATGCAGCGCCCCTACAAAGTGAGCTAGCCGCCGTTGGTCAGTTAGCACAGCTCTTGCTGTTGTCGAAAGCGATCTTGCCACCGGGCTCCGGGATCAGCGCTTTTTGCATCTGCCCTTCCTCCATGGAAGGCTGCACGCTGAAATGCCCGTTCAACATCAGGAATACCGGTTCGCCCGGCGCCCGTTGAGCCTTCAGATAGCCCTGCTCCAGCGCGATATTATTCGCTACTGGGAAGGTTTTGCCGGTGGCACAATCCTGGAATACCGCTGCATCAGCCATATAGGTATATAGCCCGGTCAATGGCATCGGCGTTTTCGGCAAGGATTTAGTGACCGGCGTCAGCACATAATTAAGCTGGGAGACAATCGGTGCCCCACTGCGGTCCAGCATTCTCAATTGCTTGCCTTCCGGGTGGAAATAGCGTTTTTCACCGTTGCTTTCGGTCAGCACCAGCTTATCCGCCGTACGCGCCCATGTGCCGTAGCTGGCAAAGGTTTGATCGCCACCTTTAGCGCCACGATAGGTTTCCTGCAACACAAAGGTGCCGTCCTCATCGAGGAACAGCGAGGTGTCCAACCCAGTGCAGTCCGCACAAGGCAATAAGCCCTGATAGCTCTGCTGCATCGGCTGAAGCGCTTGTTCTTTTGGCTGGTATTGATTGTTACATCCCAGCAATGAAAGGGCTCCTGCCGCTAAAAACAGGGCGATAGTTATTTGCTTCAAGTTATTCTCCTGTTGTCATCCATTGATATCCACGGCGTAGGCTAAGGCTGAACCTTGCCGCGCAGTGCCTTGGTGGCACCTTTGCGCACCTTGCCTTCAAGACGGCGTAATTTGGCCCCTTTGCTGGGTTTGGTTGCCCTGCGCGTCTTTTCGACCACCATCGCCTGCTGGATCAGCGCCACCAGCCGGGCCAGTGCCGCTTCACGATTCATTTCCTGGCTGCGATACTCCTGCGCTTTGATTATCACCACCCCATCACCGGTCACTAAATGATGATTAAGCGCCAGCAGCCGTTCTTTATAGTACTCTGGCAGGCTGGACGCCCGGATGTCAAAGCGCAAATGGATCGCCGTTGAGGTTTTATTCACATGCTGGCCACCCGCACCCTGCGCGCGGATCGCCGTTAATTCTATTTCGTTGTCCGGTATGGCTACGTTTCTTGACAGTTCCAGCACCGGTTATACCTGCGCCTGCTGCCATTCGGCAAATTGAATTTCCAGACTATTCTGAAGGTCTGACAGCCAGATGGTACCTTCCTGCAGCGTGGCCTGTAGCGTCATATTGCGGCTGGCTAACGCGGTCAAGCGGGACAGTTGTTCATCATCAAGAAAACGGATGCTCAGGTTCTTGTGGTTGGCCACCTTGCTCTGCATAGACTGCCACCAGACATGCCCGGCGCGATCGCCATAAGCGTAAAGCACCACCCGAGGTGACTGATTGCAGGCCTTTTTGATGCGTTTCTCATCCGGCAGCCCCAGCTCTATCCACATTTCCAGCCCGTTATGGTCGTTGCGCCGCCAGATTTCCGGCTCGTCTTCCGCACTCAGGCCTTTGGTAAACACCAGCCGTTCATCGGCATGGCAGATCCAGGCCAGCAGGCGCAGCATCATGCGCTGTTCGGTTTCTGAAGGATGCTGGGCCAGGGTGAGTGTGGTATCAAAGTAAAAGTGACGATCCATATCAGCGATATTGAGCGTGGCTTTGTAAATTGTTGCTTTCAGCGCCATGGGTAACCTCTTTATTAACAGGCCACATTGTACTTGATCAGGGCAGCCCGCAGCCAGCACGGGGAGCGCCAGAAGTGGACTAATGCCCAAAAAGAGGAACTAATAACTCACTAACACCTGTGCTATAGTCCTTTAGATAGGATTTAACCCCGAGTGTCTGTGCCTTATTGCAGCCTGCGTGGCGATAATGCAGAGATCCTAAAGGGAGGCCATTGTGCAACAATACTGTGAGTTAGTACGACGTTTTTACGCTCAGATCGGCAGTGGAGATCTAGGCTACGTGCCGGATGCACTAGCATGTGTGTTAAAGGCATTGGACGAGGTTGCCGCGAATAGCGAGCTACCGTCCTCCGTTAGGGAACAGGCGGCATTTGCCGCCGCTAACTTATTGGTGAGCGACCATGTTGATGAATGATGAGTACCAATCCATCAATTGCGATGACTATGAAAGCCTGGAACTCGCCTGTCAGCATAACTACATTCTGAAGCTAGAGTTACGCGACGGAGAGAAGTTCGAAGGCATTGCCACCGAGTTGAAATTTACCAAGGGCGTTGAGTACCTGATTGTCGAGCAGGCCGGTAGCGCTCTCAGCTTGCGTCTGGATCACATCCTCAGTTTCAGTCATCCGGAAATCGGTACCGTGGTTGTCAGCCTGTCAGACTGATATAGCGGTAACGCCATCTCCACAGGGCAGCCCAAGGGCTGCCCTCGTCATTTAAGGCTTCAGGCTGGCGTAATAGGCCGCCAGGTCGGCAATATCCTCATCCGACAACCCCGAGACATAGGCCTTCATTACTTCCGCCTGCCCGCCAGAGCGCTCCCCTTTCTTGTAAGCCTGCAAAGAGTGTTCCAGATACATTTGATTCTGCCCGGCCAGGTTCGGGTACATGGGTACCGAAACCTTGCCTTCCGCACCGTGGCAGGCCATGCAGCTGGCCGATTTATTCTTCCCTGCCGCCGCATCGCCCGCCGCCATGGCGGAAAAACTCAGCACGCTTGCCATCACTACCATTACGCTCACCAATTTCATTGCCCACTCCTCACAGCAGATTGTTATTATTTTTTTTCCAGCCAAGCCGCCAGGCCGGTTGCCCCGCAGACGCTTGCCCTTCCTCAGTAATAAATACGCCCACGGCAGCGATTAACTGCTCATCATAATAGACCAATGGGATACGTTCACGCTGCCACGGTGGAATAGCCAACTCTTGCCACAGTTTTTTGATCGGACGTGAACCGGCACGGCCAACAATCCGCACCCTGCCCTTGGCGGTAAAACGCACGCTGACCAACTCATGCTCTAAAGGGGCGCGTATCTGGCATTCACCTTCGCCCACGTACAGAGTACCCAGTCCGTCCGGTAACGCCAGTGGAGCCTCATTAGGCCAAGGCAATTGTGTGCCGCTCAGATCAGCCAACAGCGGTAGCAGATATAAGCGCTGGCGGAAACGGCGGATCTGGTAGTTCCCGAGTTGCAGCTGCGGTTCGGCATCTTCCCGGCTTAACGCCACTTCCTGCCATAGCCGATGCAAACCATCTCGCGCTGGCATAGTGACGCCAAACAGCCCAATCCAGCGCCGTAGCAAAGCATAGCGCCTGGCCGCAGAACAGGTAGCCAATTCGGCGATAGCGAGTGCGTTTTCGCCATCCAGCAGTTGGGTTAATTGCTCGACCAGCAGTTCATCCAGCAGTTGCTCCTGCTCGGCACATAATTCAGCGCTGCGCGCGGTGGCGGCAGCAAAATGCGGCCAACGCTGATTCACTATCGGCAGAACGTTCAGACGTAAGAAGTTGCGATCGAAACGGGGATCCTGATTGCTGTCATCCTCGATCCACTGCAGTTGATGCTGTTGTGCGTAGTCTTCCAACTGTTGACGAGATATTCCCAACAGCGGGCGCAATAAGGGATTATTACCCAACCGGGTTTGTGCGGCCATGGCAGACAGCCCCGCAGGGCCGCTGCCCCGTTTTAAGGCCAGCAAGAAGGTTTCACATTGATCGTCAAGATGCTGCGCCGTCAGCAAAGTCTCGTCTACGGCCAACGTTTCTGCAAAAGCGGCGTAGCGGGCCGAACGGGCCGCGGCCTCGATGCCCCCTGGCCGTCCCTCAAGCTGTACATGTTGTACCACCAGCGGTACCTGCCAGCGTTCGCATTGCTGCTGGCAATGTGCCACCCAATCATCGGCAAAACGGCTCAGGCCATGGTGGACATGCACCGCGCGCAGGGAAATGTCCGGTTGCTGCTGGCGCAATAGCACCAACAGGTGCAGTAGCACACTGGAATCCAGGCCGCCGCTGAACGCCAGCAGCAGTTGGCGTTCAGCCCCTAGATGGTCGGCAATCTGTGTCAGGAGGTGGTGAGTCTTCATCAATTGGGCTTAGTGACATCTACATAGCTGCACGTTAACCAGCCCACCGCCATCAATCAAGCATTAACCGCGCTATCATTGCGCCGAGTCATTCCCCACCACAACACCAGAGCCGCCAGCACCAAGGCGGCACAACCTGCAGCTCCCCAGCCAATCTGGGTGAAAACCTTGCCGTAAGCTTCAATCATCGCATTACCCAATTGGCTTTCGGTGGTCTGGTTGGCAATCAGGCCCGCGAGATAATTAGCCACAGAGCCGGTCGCCAGCATATAAATACCGGTCAACACGCCGGTGACGCCAGGAATATCCAACCGGGTGATTTGGGCCATCGCCACCGGATCGATAAACAGTTCGGCAAATCCCATCACCGCCAGTCCGGCTACCATCATCCCCATCGAGGCCTGGCCATGCAGTTCCCCCCAGCGCGCATTTAGCGCCATCAACATAAAGCCCACGGCAATCAGCAGCAGGCCAAAGGCAAACTTGCACCAGATGCGCACGGTCTGAGCGTTCCCCTGGTTGCCACGCATCAGCCAGGCCAGCAGCACGCCGCCCAGCATGACCGCAAAGGCGTTTACCGACTGGAACAGCGCCGTAGGCACCGACCAGGAGAACCATTGCCGGTCAACAAAGTGATCGATAAACAGGCTGATTGAACTGCCGCCCTGTTGTGCAAAGGCCCAAAACAGCGTTCCCAGCAGCATCAAGATGATGATTTGCCATAACCCCCGCCGTTGCTCACCGCTCACCTGCCAGAGAATACGCATGACGATCACCACCGCAGCGGCGCACACGACGCCAAGCAAATAGCCAGCCCAATCGTGAATGAACAACAGCGCGAAAAACAGCGGAGCAGACAACACCCCAGCTACCAGCCAGAACCAATGTGGCAAGCTTAGCGTAGTGGCCTGTATCAGCGGAATATTCACCCCACGCGTATGCCGAAAATGTTTACTCCCCGACAGGAAGATCATCAGCCCGGCAAACATCCCTATTCCCGCCAGCGCAAAGCCGACGTGCCAGCCATAACGTTCAGCGGCCAACCCACAGGCGATCGGAGCCAGGATGGAGCCAACGTTCCCCGCGGCATACAGCAGAGAAAACCCGCCTTCCCGCCGTGGGTCCTGCGCCTGATACAGTTCGCCCAACAGGCAACTGATATTGGATTTAAACAGGCCGTAGCCGCAGATGATGATGCCCAGCGCCAGGTAAAGAGAGTTGGCCGAGACTGCCCCCAGCCCCAGTACGATGTGGCCCAAGGTCATCAAGGCCGCCCCGGCAATCACCGAGACGCGGTTGCCCAACAGGCGATCGGCCAGCAGGCCGCCCAAAATGGGAGTGACATAAACCAAAGAAGCATAAGCGCTGAAAAGGGTAATGGCGTGGCTATCGGAATAGCCTAACTGGTGGGTCAGATAGAGGATCAGTAACGCGCGCATGCCGTAAAAACTAAAATACTCCCAGATTTGGATCGCAACGACATAGTAGATAGCGCGCGGCTGTGAGGGTGTTTTCATGGTGTACTCCCATCAGGATAACCAAGGGGAAAGCGTCTATGCTTTCCCCTGTGATGCCATTATTCCGCTTTCAGCACTTTCACCGTGTAGCGACCATCCGGCTGGCGGTAAGCCCCGTGAATATCAGTCTCAAAGCCCGGATAATGCGCGCCGATTTCACACAGCATTTGCAGGAACTCCAACACCGGGCGGCTTTCTTCGGTCAGCATTTCACCCGGCATCACCAACGGCACGCCTGGAGGATAAGGCAGGATCATATTGGCATTGACCTTGCCGACCATATCCTCCAGATAGACTTCCTCCACTTCGCCGTGCAGCTCTTTCTGGAAGGCGTGGTAAGGGTTCATCACCATGGTTGGCAGCACTTCGAACGCACGGTACATCAGGTCCGGCAGGTTGTGATGCTCGACCAGGCGATGGATGTTCTGTGCCAGATCCTGGATGCGCATGTTTTCATAGAACTCGGGCGCTTCCTGATACAGCGATGGCAGCATGTTTTTCACCCGCAGGTTCAAATCGAACGAGCGTTTGAAATCGGTCATCGCGCGCAGCAGGCTCAACGCTTTGGTTTTATCGATACCAATGCTGAACAGGAACAGCAGGTTGTACGGGCCGGTTTTCTCCACGATGATGCCGCGCTCATCCAGGTACTTGGCGACCAGACTGGCCGGGATACCGAACGGTTGCATCTCGCCTTCTTTGCTCATCCCTGGGGTGAGGATGGTCACCTTGATCGGGTCGAGATACATGTGTTCGTTATCGATGTTTTTGAAGCCGTGCCAGGCGCTGTCGGAACGCAGCGGCCAGCATTCTGGTTCATCGATATGCTCCGGCTGCCAGACGTCAAAGAACCAGCCTTCAGATTCCACTTTCAGCCGTTTGATTTCCTTACGGAACTTGATGGCGCGCTCGATGGAACCGTTAATCATGCGCTTACCGGCGTTGCCCTTCATCATCGCAGCGGCGGTTTCGGTGGACGCCACGATGCCATAATGCGGCGAGGTGGTGGTGTGCATCATATAGGCTTCGTTAAAGGTCTCTTCGTTGATGTCACCCTTAACGTGGATCATCGAAGCCTGCGAGAACGCCGCCAGCAGTTTGTGGGTTGACTGGGTTTCATAGATCACCTTGCCTTCAACCCGGCCCCCGCTCATGCCGCATTTGCCTTTGTAGATCGGATGGAAGTTGGTGTAAGGCACCCAGGCAGAATCGAAGTGGATCGATTTAACGTCCAGAGTTTCCTTGATGAAATCGGTGTTGTACAGCAGGCCGTCGTAGGTGGAGTTGGTGATCACCGCGTGCGCTGGCCAGCTGGCGTTCGGCGTTTCTTTCACCCGCTTGGCGATGGTGGCACGGCTGAATTCGCTCTGCGGGATGCCGCCGAGAATACCGTAGGCATTACGGGTTGGCCGGAAGTAGATCGGTGTGATGTCACTCATCATCATTAGATGGGTCAATGACTTGTGGCAGTTACGGTCGATCAGCACGGTGCTGCCTGCCGGAGCGGCATACATACCGACAATCTTGTTGGCGGTGGAGGTGCCGTTGGTCACCATGTAGCTGCGTTCGGCATTGAATACGCGGGAGATGTACTCTTCGGCCTCTTTGTGCGGGCCGGAGTGATCCAACAGCGAACCCAGTTCGGAAACCGAAATGGAGATGTCAGACTTCATGGTATTCGGGCCGAAGAAATCATAGAACAGGCTGCCTACCGGGCTTTTCTGGAAGGCGGTGCCGCCCATATGGCCTGGAGTACAGAAGGTATATTTGCCTTCACGCACGTATTTGAAAAGCGCCTTGGTCAGCGGCGGCAGGATGGCATCGATATACTCGTCGGTGTTCTGTTTGATCTTGGCGGCAATATCTTTTGCTGCGCCCAGCGCGTATTCGAAGAAGCGCACCTGCATGCGCAGATCGTTGAGGCTGACATCGAGCGTTGAATAGGTGTTGGCGAAGGCATACAGCGGCATGTATTCATTGAGCTGGCTGATCTCTTCACACAGCTCAAGATTGTATTTGTCCCAGTCGAAAATCACGCCGCACAGGCGGGCATTGTTTTCGATCAGCTTTAATAAATCTTCACGGTCATTAGGGTAGACGATGCGGAAGTCCAGGCTTTCCAGCGCCTGATGCAGTTCGCGGATCGGCTCTTCTTTGAAGTAGACACCCATGTGATTCATGATGGCAATAACGTTCATAATCATTTCTCCAGGCAAAGCGGGCCCCTTCCCGTCGCGGCTGACAGGTCGGAAAGAAAGGGGCTGGGTAAATTCAGTGGGTCAGAGCACGCAATCTCAGTGCGCTTTGGCCGTGGCGCTGTCGTTGACCGCTGCGGCTGCTTTGGCAACCTGGCGGGTATTCATTTTGCGGGCATAGAACATCAGGATGATCAGGCTGACGATAAAGGTGCCGGACAGCTCGAAGGAGTTGGCACCCATCAGGGCGATAAAGCAGAATCCACAGCCCAGTACCGACGCCACCAGGCTCAGCAGGTTACGCACGTTGACGCCTTCAAAGCGGATCAGGTCAACGCAGGAGTAGAAGTAAGGCAGCATGGTCAGCAGCACCGCAATCCCGGTCAGTTCACCGAACAGGTCGGAAGCTTTGCCGCCGCTGGAGTTCATCACGGTGATCAACACCATCAGCGCGGTCATTTTGCAGCTTGCCAACAGCAGGCCCTTCTTCGGAATGCCGTTTTTATCCAGTTCGCCATACACTTTCGGGAAGTTGCCGTCGTTAGCCGCACGCACCCCGGCCTGACCTACCAGCATCATCCAGGAACCCAACGAGGTCAGGCAGGCAAAGGCGGTGAAAGCGGAAACCATCGGGGCCGCCCAGTTACCCATAATGGCGGAGGCGCTGATGGCGAAGGGAGCACCGCTGGCAGCCATTTGCGCTGCAGGGAACATCCCGCTCATTACCTGAGTGGCAGCAATATAGATAATCCCTGCCAGGCCGGTACCGAGCATGGTCGCCAGTGGTACGGTACGTTTGGGGTTTTTTACCATCCCGGTGCTGACGGCGGCGGATTCAACGCCGATAAACGCCCACAGGCAGAGCAGGATACTTTTCACCACGGCATGGCTGTCGGTGGTACCCGAGGTATTCCAGTTGGCTTGATAGGTTGCAACATCAAACCAGTGCCAACCGGCCACGGCGGTGATCACTATCGGGATCAAGACCAGTACCAGACCCAGCGTGGTCAAGCGGCTGACCCAGGTGCCCCCCAGCAGATTGACAAAGGTGAATATCCAGACGATGGCAATACAGGCAATCCCGGCCGGAACTGGATTATTCAACGCGGGGAAGAAAGTAGAGAGATAAGAAACGGCGGTAATACCGATTGCCAGGTTACCGATCCAGTTGGCGTGATAGTAAAGCACCCCAGTCTGGAAGCCGAACGCCGGGGAGATTTCCCCCGCATAGGCAATTGGCCCACCCTGCTGCGGGTTTTTGGTCGCCAGGCGGGCGTAAACATAAGCCAATGACATCGCGCCGACGATAGAAATCACCCATCCCCAGATGGCGATAGATCCCAGACTTGCCAGGTTTGCCGGTAATAAGGCAATCCCGCTCCCCATCATATTACCGGCGACGACGCCGGTGCAGGCAATAAGCCCTATTTTCTTGGATGAAGCCATGGTCAGTTTCTCCTGATTATCGATGCTGATAAGTGCTGAGCATTAAGAGGCGAGATTAATGAACAGACTTGATAATCAGGATGCTAACGATAGGCCAAAATAAAGTCCTAAAGATAAGGTGAAATTACGCTCATGATCCTACAAATGATATCCGGAGGTTTTTAACTCACATATCAAGATCGCAGGATGAGCTAAAGAAAAGATAAATATCATTTAAAAACAATCAGATAAATTCTATGCGTAGCTGTAAATAATGGTGCAACAGATGGGAGCCATGCAGAACGCCGACACGCCGTAAACCCATCCTTGGGGGCTCGAATCGCGCATATATGGACGCTCCCGATAACGCCAGTGTTTTCTTGAAAAAGGTGAACAGGTATTGCAGGCATATATTCGGTTTCTTTCTGGGTCTTTACGACCCGAACCATGATGAAATCCGCCAGG
>NZ_JBLJAK010000065.1:0-16736 GCF_047530105.1 Serratia sp. T13T92
TGTGCGGCGATGCGAAAACTGCTGCAACTGGCCTATGGTGTGGTGAAATCAGGAAAGACATTTAATGCGGAAATACCGCTTGCCGGATAGCCGACAAGACGGTATCTCTCCCACAGGGAGAGGGGACAGTACGTGCCACATATTCGATCATGCATTAGTCTTTCCTATCACCCTTGTTACAGGTTACTTATGTACCTGAACACGGCACCATACCAGCTCCCTCTCCCTGTGGGAGAGGGTTGGGGTGAGGGGAAACAACGATTGAGGAGCAATTAATGAGGCCTGATGCCAGACTGCGGTTGTTACTATTGATGATTGATAAAGAGATTCAGCGGGCCGCTGAGGCATTCCAGATCAGGCCGCCCGGCTTGAGCTCTTTGCCCAAACGTTCGGTGATTGCCTGATTAACGATGCCCTGCACCAGCTTGCCCATGCCGTCACCGGCAGAGGAGCTATTGGCCGCATTCGCCGAGCCGTCATTGTTCATGACCACGGTGCTGTTGACCGTAATGCCGCCCCCCTGCTCTGCCGCCAGGCCGTACATCGGGGCTTTGTTGCCACCCACCAGGCCGCCATCCGCATAGCCGCGCATCATGGCGTAGAGATTACCCACACCGATCCGCTGGGTAGCCTCTTTGGTCATCACGAACTCGCCACGGTGTACCACGCCCGCCTGATCGTATTTACCGCCGTCGCCGGTATAACCACCGCTGGATTTGCCTGTGGCGGCGGGAGTAAAGGCACCACCAATCCAACCCATAGCTTTTTGCATGACAAAAGCCACCAGCAGTTGGTTAATCACCTGGATAATCATTTTAAGGATTGAGGCGGTAAACTCTTGGAAGTTGGCTTTGCCAGTGGTCACCATGCTGGTAAGCATGTCTGATAAACCGCTAAAGGTGGCCTGACCGATATTGGCCATTGAGTCGTACACATTGGTCGCGGAGTCCAGATACTCACTCCAGCCTTTTTGTGCTCCATCAAGCCAACTACCGCGGATTTCGTCCTCAGCTGCATGGAAGTCAGTAAGGGCTTTTAATTGACTTTCATAATCAATCCCTGATGGTTCTCCACCTTTTTGAATCCATTCTTTCTTAAATTGGGACTTGCTTGCATCACGCTGGATAGTTCGATTACTTTTACCAGCGCTATCACGTAAAACCTCCTGCCGTTCCGTCATGTTTTTAATATAGTCAGATGAAGATTGCTTTAGAAGAACTTGTGTATCGTCCTTATGAGACTGATAAGGCTCTATTTTGTTTTCAACTAGCTTTACGTTAGGGATTGAATATACTTTTTCTGTTGGTCTATTTCGAAGTGCCAGTCTCTTCTTATACTCTTCAATTAACTGTTCAAAAGTTGATCTCTGAGCAACATTTTCTGCAGCAGTCGCCGCAGAAACATCGTCTTGCAATGTGGTAACTAACTCAAGAAGCCATACTTTTCCTTCAGCATCTGCTATTATCTTTTCTTTATCCACTATGGGCCGTGAGTAATTACCATAATCTGAATTAGCTGGCGTATCAAAACCGCGAGACATATTCAAACTGCTCTTTATAGAAGAGACTTCCAACCGAGCAGCTTTAAGTTGATCTGACAGGCTATCATCTCGACCGATACCTTTCAGCATATTCCAGAATGAATCCCAACCAGATGTAGCTATACGAACTGCTTTATCTATATACCCTAAATTTTCTACTAATTTATTTGCTCGTTCTTCGAAAGTAATTGCTGTCTTTTGTGCAATTAAGTCGCTAGCTTCTGCAACCTTCCCTTGTTCTTCCAACTGAAGAATATGTTCAAATTCAGCGACAGACAAATAATTATAGGCTTTATTTAATTCATAAGCACTGGTTATCGGATCGGTAAATATTTTCTTATACGCATTGATAGCCTGCTCTGCGGTCTGGCCGGTGGCTTGTTGCAGCGCCAAGACACCTTTTGTTACCCCGTCAATTTGCTCGCCGGAGAATGCACCGGTTCCAACTATTTTTGCTATGGTTTCAGAGGCGGTATCCATACCGCCCCCCAAATCAGCATATTTACGCGCCAAATCCTGTAATTGATCCGAGCTCTTCCCTGCATAATTACCGGTTAGGATTAACTGCCTGTTAAATTCTTCAGACTCTTTTGCACCTTGATAATATGCGGTACCAAGCAATGCGATTGAACCCACAGTTAAAGCAACCGGAGCAGCCATCCTTCCTAATGGAGCAAGTACTTTCTGCACCTGATCATAGGTATCTACTAGCTGTGAACCTTGGTCCAAAGCCTCTTTCCAACCAAAATCTCCAGAGGTAGAGCCAGAAATGGAAGCTGTATTCGAAGCTTGTCCCTGCATCCCTTCCAGCGCTTGCCGGTATTCTTCTATTGCTGCAGTGCTTCTTCTCAAGTTAACGATAAATGCATTGGTACTATCTCCTAGCTGAGACAGTTGTCTACCAATATTGCTATAACGGCTGATCTCCTGCATTCCGCTGCGTAACGTACGATTCAACATTTCGAATCGACTCGTTGACACAGAAATGTTGCTTTGCAAATCAACCAGATCTCTATTAGCTCGCTGCAAATCACTGGCATTAACACGCAGCGTCATAGTTGTAATATCTGCCATGCCTTACTCCTGGCTATAACAATAAAGCCAGCTCAAGGCTGGCATCATCGCAGACGATTATTTTTGGTGGATCACCTTAAGCGCTGCGGTTTCCATAATTCGGATGTCATTTAACACGCTTGCTTCATCCTCCACGGCATAAACCCGCATTAACCAGGGAAGGCAATTGTAATCTAACCCCGTAATACCTCCCATACCGGTACGCCATTGGGTTGCCATCGCTTGAAAAAGTTGGAATGCAGGCTGCATATCCGGCCAAACATCGAGAACGGTTGTTTCATAGTCATCGGGAGATAGACCAAATGCGGCCAGTTCTTCACGGGGCGTTTCCGGAGAATAGAAGGCTTCAGCAAGCGCGATTAGTTTTTTTCTCGTACCGCCATCAGCTCTTTGGTATAAGCCGTAGCGATAGCATCAAAAGCACGTGGATAGTTGTCCAGCAAAGTGATTAGACTTTCCTGATTCAACTCATCGGGTAAAGTCCAAGTGGCGCAGATCTCACGTAAGAAGTCGGCCATCGGTAGATTGCTATAGTTGCCAGAGCTCAACTGCTCTTCGCTGGCCTCACGAAGCGCTTTCTCCAGTTTTTCCAATTCACTGCGCTTTTTGTGTTTGAAAGTAAACGTCAATACCCCATCACTGTCACCTGCGCGAGGAATGCTGACGTCGACTTTAAAGGTTGGATTCGGTGTCAGGTTAAATTCGGTCATGATTATCTCTCTATCGTTAAATAATTCGGCAAAAAAATCGAGCCCGAAAAATATCGGGCTCGCTGATGGACTGTTTAAGCAGTCACTTTATAGAACGTCATATCGCAAGACTGCACCGCCAGCGCCACCTGCACGGTTTCAACCTGGTTAACCGCGGTGGTCGGTTGCGGATCAAAAGCCGGTACCGCAGACCAGTAGCGCAGCTCCTTGGCTTTTGGCACGTGCATGTAGAACGCCAGCGTGACGCCATTGCGATCGGCATCCTGCAGCAGGCTGTAGATTGGCTGGGAAGCATCGTGTGCAAAGGTAAAGGTCTGCGTTTTGGCCGCTTTAAAGGTGGCCAGGTTACGCTGACGATCGTCTTCCAGGAACTGCACCTGCACGTATTGCTGATCGCCGCCAGACTGCGCTACCTCGGTGATCTGAGGAATTTGCGTCCAGCTGGCGATCTTCTGCAAGGAGCCTTTGCCGCCACCGGCCGGGAAGAAGCTCACGTCGGTGGTATTGATGGCACCGATGGTGATACTGGTATCCACTTGGGCAGTGATCTTGGCCACCAGGCTGTCGATCAGGCCCCAACCGGAACGTACCATCACGATGTCACCCACTTTCAGAGTGTGGCCGGTGGCCACGGTAAATACGGCGCCGTTAGCATTGCTGACTGCGGTAGTAACTACGCCTGGTGCTGTTGGCGCGCCAGCAAATACGGTGGCGCCATTTGGTAATGCAAAACCCATGGTAATTCTCCAATTTCAGATATAAAAAAACCGCCGGATGGCGGTATGCTTGGTTTACTTGCTGGAGAGTTCCCTCCCAGCGATGTTTACTACACTATTGTGGCATTAATACCCGGCCCAATAACCGATGGTGACCGGCAGGGTATATAGTTCATCTTTGGCAATCGCTGGCAGGATATTACCGCCAGCATTGACATAACAGTTAAAAGCATCGTCCGCCAGCACCAATCCCCGGGGGAATAATGAGATAATCTCCTCCGCCAGTTGATAGCCAGTTTTCGCGCCGGTCCCTTTCTTCATTACAATATTAACCTGATAATTCCCGCTGTAGGTCTGCACCTCTTGGGAAATACCTAACGCCACCGCAGGCTCCGGAGCAATAAACGGTTCCAGATGAAGATCGTCATCCGCCGTAAACGTCACATTAGCCAAGGTGTATTTAATATTGTTCTCTTCAGCCCAGGCCATTAACCTGGACTCAAACAAATCATTGATACGCAAGGTGCTCATGGCGCCTCCTGGTTTAACCATATTGATAAGAGTGCATCACCTTGGATTAAACCAGTAATAGCACTCTAGCTGATATAATTCGTAGCGAGAAGTTTATTTTAAAAAATATTTTTATCAACTGCGATAACGCAACAACCACGCTATCAATTTACTAGATAAAACTCGTAGCGAATAGATTTTTATTAAATTATTTTTCGCCATTTATTTAAAATAACAAAACCACCCCGCATTGCGGGGTTGTAATTACTTCAATTTAAAAAACCTTTTTTTTATTATCGGTAATAGTTTATCTATCCATTTCCAAACGAATATTCTGGCTGACCAGACAACCCTCGATAAAACTTTCTGCCACCTGCATCTGTTGCCTTACCCGGCCTTCCGAACATTTCCAGCCGCGAGCGATGGCGGACTTCGATTGCCCGTAAACGTAGTAACGCAAGATCAGTTCCAGCTCCTCCGGCTGACGTAGGGCCTGCAGGTGAGCAACGGCGCGATCCACCACCAAGCCGTCCTCGTCACAGCAAGAGGCCTGCTGTTTGCTACTGCCCGGCAGCAACCCTTTAAAACCGGCGGCGATATGCGAATATCCCAGAGAAGAGCTTTCTCTTGCCCACACGCCCCAACGCCCCAAAACCTGTTGAATGTCCCGCATAAGACCTCCTTATTTTTATTGGCTCTAGTGTAACCAGGCGAGGCAAAGCCGCCCATCGATGGGTGTTGTAGGAAACCTCACAGGACAAAACAGGGGGAAAAACGAGCAGAAAATGACGGTATTGGTGCAGCACTATCGCGGGAGGATAGCGCCAATAGTGGAAAAAAGCATTAAATCTCAACCTTCGGAGGAGATGCCTCCCCCGAAGCGGGCGCAGATCAAGACATGGCAAACTGCTCGAGTACTTTACCTTCCATACGATAGCGTACCCATTCATCTTGCGCAGCCGCACCAATGCTGAGATAGAAATCAATCGCTGGCTGATTCCAGTCCAGCACGCTCCATTCCAGGCGTCCGCAACGACGTTCGCAAGCAAGCTGAGCGATATGGCGCAGCAAGGCTTTGCCCGTTCCCGCCCCACGGAACTTGGGAGTGATATACAAATCTTCCAGGTAGATGCCGTTCTTACCCAGCCAGGTCGAGTAGCTCATAAAGAACACCGCATAGCCTGCTGGCTCGCCGTTGACACTGCAAATCAGCGCCTCTGCACAGGCGTTGGGGCCAAACAGGCTTTCTTCGATCTCTGCCTGGTTGGTGCGCACCTCATCACGAGCCTTTTCGTACACGGCCAGCTCGATGATCATATCCAGAATTAGCTTGGCATCGGCTTTCACCGCCGGGCGGATTTCAATTGTCATGATGTTCCCTAAATAGAGTGATTTTCCTGCTGTCAGCATAATACTTAACCAATTCAGGCACAAACGGCAATTCACCTCGTATCTGGACGGGCGCAGCAGAGGGTTCGTCCCGAGCTAAGCCATTGATGATCTGAACGGGCGCAGCATGCAGCGCCCCTACGCAATGTGGCAATGGAGCAATGTTTGGTGATAGGGGGCGTTCTGAGTTAGCCCATTGATAATCTGGATAAGCGCAGCATATGTGGCGGCTGAGAGATGTTTATAGAGGAATGCCTGCGGTCTCCTATACTCAGTTTTCCCCCTAACAGATCTGGAGAAACGATATGTCATTTAACGTGGGTGATTTTGTGCAGCGTAAAACCGGTGGGCCAAAAATGACCGTTATCGAAGAGGATGGAGAGGCGTTGGTATGCAGTTGGGTCGAACTGGGGGTCGAGCAACGCACCGAGGTACAGGCCAATGAAGTGAACCCCTATCACGAAGACGACGACTTCGGCGTCTGCTGATATTCCGTGAACTCTCTCATGCCTTCTCGCTAGATAAAATGTGAAGTTGATCTAGTATTTACCAGGTACAGCAACCTATTTTGGGTAGTGGTTAAGGGGTTCACAATGAGCGAAAGTTTAAAAGACGGCACCATTCTGTTGGCCAGAATTTTGCTGATGATCCTGTTTCTGATTTTCGGTTGGATGAAGCTGACCAACTTTGGTGCCACGGTCACGGCAATGGAGGGCTACGGCACGCCGATGCCCTACCTGGCCGCGGTTGTCGCCGTGGTGGTGGAGTTCATTTTCGGTATCTTCATCGTGCTGGGGGCCTTCACCCGGCCGATAGCCATCATTTATGCACTCTATGTGCTGGGAACCGCCTTTATCGGCCACCCATTCTGGCGTTTTAGCGGGGCAGAAATGATCGGCAACGAGATCAACTTCTTTAAAAACATCAGTATTATCGCTGGCCTGCTGCTGCTTGCCGTCACAGGTGCTGGCCGTTACTCTCTGGATTATAAGTGGTTTAACCGCTAACGTTCCCTCTATGGCGGCGCTCCCCTGCGCCGCCATGCTCACACCTTAACGGCTATGTTTGGCATGGCGTTCGAAGTTATCCGCCTTGGCTGCGGCAGACTTGCGTAAGGTGACGTAGCACGCCCCCTCACCTCCATCACGTGGCAGTGCCCGGCAAAACGCCTGCACCTGTTCAAACTGCCCCAGCCATTTGGCCAGGTAGCTGCGGATGATGTTCGGATGGCTTTGATCTGTGCGCCCACGGCCATGCACAATCAACAACGAACGCAGGCTGTCTTTCTCCGCCTGGATGATAAAGCGGAACAGCGCCTGGCGGCAGTTCTCGACCGGTTGGCGCAGCAGATTGAGGCTGACCTGTGGCGGATAGTGGCCGTGACGCAGCTTATCTAGCACCCCTTGCTGAATACCTTCTCCCTTATATTCCAACGGGGTATCGCAGGGAATAATGTCCAGAAAGCCAGTACTGAGGAAATTCTCCAACTGTAACGCCTGAGCTTCCCGGCGAGCACGTTTATCGACGGGATCCTGCGCCTTGAGATACAGCGTGGATTGCCCCGCGGATAACGGCCTCACATCGGCCATCGCCTGGGCAAAAAAATCGTTCTCTTCGTTGCTCATTTCACATCACTCTCGGGAGATTTCACCCACCGGCGGGCCGTTGTTTTTAGGGAGAATGGGATGATTGTAAGACGCCTTGCCAGAGTTGCAAGCGAGGAATTGACGGCAACGGGTGAGGTTATGAGCGCTTTTCGTTATACTGCAGGCCATTATTGAGTGCCGCAAAGGATCCAACCCATGAATATGCGCGAGCTGGAAATCCAGTTTCAGAATGCAATGAATGAGTTACAAGCCAGCTTCGAACAGCAGCACCGTGAATGGCAACAAAGCTACCAGGCTCTGCAACAACAGCTGGCCGAAGCGCAACGGCGTGAAACCGCGCTGCGCATGCAGAATGAACAACTGGTCAACAAACTAAGCACCGCCAGTTCGGTGCCGGAACAGCATGCCCTGGTCAAGCAGATCAAAATGCTGGGTGCCCATTTGGATGCGCTGGCACAAGATGCCGCGACCTTTAATCGCCATGTCCATAATAAACAACGGGCCGCAGACAATTTCAGCGGCGAGCAACACTGACAATTTCAGGCGCGTATGCTGCGCACCAAGACGGTAAAAATCATACATGACGTGGATCATCATCGCCGCCCTGATCGTAGTTTTCATTATTGGCTATCGTGTCCTGACTTCCGACACCCGCAAGGCGATAGATTCACTGGCGCATTTGCTGAAAGTAAAGCCGATGCTGGTGGAGTCCATGCTGCAGGAGATGGGCAGCCGCCACAGCCAAAGCTTTATCCGCATGTTGAACAACGGCTATACCGAAGAGATGCATCAGGCCGCCTATATGCTGTTTATCTACCTGACGTTTATCAAGCAGGCGGACGATGAGCAGATTGGCCTGTGGCGGGAAACGCTGCTGCGCGCCGGGCTGTCGCCGGAACTGCACGCCGAGCACACCGAGGCGGCGCTGTTTTACTTTGCCGAACTGGATCTGGATGCGTTTGAACTGGCGCAGTTCCGCCGGGCCTACAATGAACGTTATAACCGGGAAGCGCTGACCAACTGGTGAAGCTTTCCCCCGGCAACGGGGGAGAGTTTAAAGGAACATGCTGTAGAGATAGCGCGAGAGCGCATCGCGGGAGCTGAAACCGTGAGGAATGCCGTAACGCGTGTTGGGCGTATCACCGCTTAAATCCAGAGGAAACTCGAGATACTGCTCGCTGTTTCGCATCAACGAGGTCGGCGTAGCAAAATGGAGGCTCTTCTCTTTCAACGCCGGGTGGATCACCAACGCCATTCTGCCCATTCGCGCTTCCCGATTCACATACACGTAGTGCTCGCCCTTGCGAAAACCGTAGGTCTGATCGGTGACATAATCACGCTCAAAACCGGTACTCTCTAACACCTTAGCCACTTCATCCGGCCGTAAATACATCTATTTCTCCTCTCAGTTCTGGGTAGCTTTGCGACCTTACCGTAATCAGGAGATGAAACAATTAATTTATCCGTACTCATTCTGGTTTAGGAATAATCTGCAGCTATAGACCACCCGCCTGTTGCCTACGCCATTCGCTGGGGCTCATCCCCTGAACCCGCAGAAACTCACGGTTAAAGTTGGATTTGGTGCTGAAACCGGCCTCCAGCATAATCTCGGTCACCGGGCGATCGCTGCTGCTCAACCACTGCGCCGCTTGCTGAATGCGTAATTGATTCACGTATTGGGATACGTTCATCCCCGCCTGCTGGTTAATCGCCTGGGAGACCTTACGTGCCGGTATGCCCACCTTGCGCGCTAACCGGGCCAGGTTCAGCGCCGGTTCCAGATAGAGATCGTCCTGGCGTAGCCGCTGGTTGATCAGCTCAAAGCAGTGCTCGTCATCCTCTGTTAGCGCCTCGGTTTTCGCTGGTGGCAAGGTCTGCTCTTCGGGTTCCGGCTGTTGGCGCTCACGGCCAAGCACTAAACCTACCCCCAGGACCATCATCACATTGCCAAAGGCCGCCAGTGCACCAGCATGCCTACCGGCTAAAAGCGAATAATCCAGGGTGATCGCCAACTCGGTCAGGCCGCAGACGATCAGCAGGCCGCCTAATCCGCACCATAAGCGATAGCTCAGCCAACTGTCCGCCAGTGCCACCTGCTGCAAAGCATTCTCGCCGCGCCGCAGGTACAGCAAAATAGCCGCGCCGTAACCGAGATAGCCAATAACGATCAGCCCATCCAGCGCCGCCAATGCGCGCCACTGCACCAATATCACCAGCAGCGGGAACGTCAGATGCCCAACGACGCGCCACCCGATCGGCCCACGGGCTTGTAACATCAGCACCAGATAACACAATGGCGGGATCAGGGCGGCCCCCAGCGGCTGCAAAATAGCGACCCAAGGTTGCTGATAGCCAAAACGTATCCCCACCAGCAGGCTTTGCCAGGCGCAGATCAACAGCAACAGCTGTAGCAACCAACGGTGTGGCCGTGGCCAACCCAGGCGCACGATCAACGCCAGGCACAACAGGCTGAAGAGAAAAGACAGCGGGATAAGCGGCATGTTACCTCTGTGGTTATTCGGGAACGCCCCAGTGTAGAGACCATAATCAGCTAAAACAATCGCTTAACGACCTGGATCGCGATCTAGGTCGCGCCAGGATAACGCGGATGCCATGGTTTGGTTTTCCCCTTTAAAGGAGCAATTATGAAAAAGTTCTGGATCCTGTGTCTGCTGTTTAGCAGTGTCGCCACCGCCGCGCCCTGGCAGGTTGCTAGCCGCCTGCAAACGTTTTATAACGGCGATCGCCCATTGGTCACCCGCATCTATTACCCCACAAACGCTCAAGGCCAACTGCAACAGGTCGGTGGCAGGCCGGTATTTGCAGGCATCCCTGCTCTGCCAGACGCCCCGCCAGCAACCGGACATTTTCCACTGATGATCATCAGCCACGGCAGCGGTGGCAACAATAGCAGCCAAGCCTGGCTGGCGAGGGCGTTGGTAAAACAAGGAATGATCGTGGTTGCAGCCAATCATCCGGGCAGTACCAGCGGTGATTCCATCCCGGCAAAATCGCTCGAGCTGTGGCAACAAACGCGCGATATCTCGGCGCTGATCGATGCCATGCTCAAGGATGGCACATGGCAGCCGCGGCTTAACACACAGGTCATTGGCGTGGCGGGGCATTCCAAAGGGGGTTACAGCGCCATTTCTGCGATTGGTGGCCGAGTCGCGTTAAAGGATTTTATCGCCGGCTGCCAACACCAACCACGCTCGCCTAACTGCCTGTTTTATGACGGTGTTAACAAGAACAATATCTCTGCCACCCAGTTTGACGCTAATTACACCGATGCCCGCATCCGCTTCGCCATCGCCTTGGACCCAGGCATGGTGCCCTATCTGCAACCGGCCAGCCTGCGCCAAATCAGCGCGCCGCTACTGGTCATCGCCGCGCAACATTTTATGCCAGGTAACGATCCGGAAAGTCTGGGAGCTGAGTCGCTAGCAACGCACAGCGGGCAGCAGCCAATCAAGGCCGTCGTTTTGCCGGGCAGCAATCACTTCGATTTCTTACAGCTTTGTACGCCAGCCGCCCCGGAGATATTAGCGGAGGAAGGGGAAACCTTTATCTGTGGGTCTTCTCCTGCTGAACGTGAACATGCCCACCAGCAAACCATCGCTGCCGTGCTGGCTTTTATTCAGCCGTGGCTATCCGCGCCCGCAGGAAATCGATAAACGCCCGGACCTTCTCCGGTACATGGCGCGTGTTGGGATAGAGTGCATAAATGCTCTGTGCCGGAAACTGGTGATCTGGCAGCAGGTGGCACAATTGCCCGTTAGCAATAACGGGCCGAACCAGCCATTCCGGCAGCAGGGCCACACCCGCCCCCTGTAACGCGAAAGTCAGCAACGCAGTGGCACTATCGGCCATCAGCCTGGCGTCATCTTCCACTTTGAATAACACCGCCTGACGTTCAGGGGTGAGTACTTGCCAACTCAGCGGCGAAGGGAGACGGCTGTGGGCCAGCCAGGCAGCCTGAGCCAGTTGGGGCAGTGACGCGATCGGCTGCTGTGCCAGATAGGCCGGTGCAGCCACCGGTAAGATAGCGAAATTATCGATCAGCGCCGCATGATGATTGGAGTCCGCCAGTTGACCCAGGCGGATAGCCACGTCAAACCGCTCGGAAATCAAATCCGCATGGTAAGAAGAAGAAACGTGCTGAATGCGTAAGCGCGGGTGCAACTGCGCGAAGGCGGCCAAGGCCGGAACCACCACCTGCGCACCATATTCCGGCGTGCTGGTGATGCGCAGAATGCCACTCAAGCCATGATGATCGCGGCGCACATCGTCGAGCAGGTATTCCACATCCTGTAATAACCGTTGGCAACGCGGGTAAAAGCGCTCGCCAGCATCGGTGAGTGACAGCCGCCGCGTACTGCGCACCAGCAATGAAACGCCTAGCTCACTTTCCAACTGCTTGATATTAAAACTGACCACCGCCTTGGTTTGCCCCAGCGCATCCGCCGCAGCGGTAAAACTGCCGGTGTCGACCACCGCCACAAACATCGCTAACCTGGCTAAATTGAGCATCTTTCACCCACCAACTGTCAAAATATTTTTGACAGTGTAATCGCCCAGCGCCGATTTATCAGCCCTTTCCCGCCCGCTACACTGCACGCCTTCAACCGGAGGCTTCATGGCTTATCGCACTAAAGTGGCAATCGTCTATCTGCTCGGATTCTTTGTCGATCTGATCAACATGTTTATCGCCAACGTCGCCTACCCAGCGATCGGCCATGCTTTGCAGGCCAGCATCAGCCAACTGGCCTGGATCAGCAATGGTTACCTGCTTGGCCTGACGCTGGTGATCCCGCTCAGCGCCTGGCTAGCGCAACGTATTGGCGGGCGGCAGGTTTTTTTACTGTCGTTGGTGCTGTTTATGCTGGCAACCACGGCGGCAGGCCGCGCTGGCTCGATCGAAGCACTGATCGGCTGGCGGGTGATACAAGGTATGGGCGGAGGGTTGCTGATCCCGATTGGCCAAACGCTCACCTATCAGCTGTTTCGCAGCCATGAACGCGCCGGGCTTTCTGCCGCCATCATGCTGGTGGGGCTGCTGGCTCCAGCGCTCTCCCCGGCATTGGGTGGCCTGATTGTCGATCATCTTGACTGGCGCTGGGTATTTTTCAGCAATCTGCCACTGGCGGCACTGGCCTTGTTGTTGGCTATTTTTTGGCTGCGTAACGAGCCTGCGGCCAGCGAGGTTAAACGGCTGGACGTCACCGGGCTGATTAGCGCCTGCCTGGCACTCACCTTGATCCTGCTTGGCCTGACCCGTCTGAGCGAACCCCATTTGCTGTTGCAAGGCGCAATCTTGCTGTTCGCTGGGCTGTTGGTGTTTGCTTACTACCTGCGGCACAGCCTGCGCCATCCACACCCACTGCTGAACCTGCGGCTGGTATTGGATCCGCAGTTACGCATCGCCATGATCGTCTACCAGTGCATCCCTGGTCTGTTCATTGGCGTCAGTCTGGTGGCTATGCTGTATCTGCAAAACCAGCTGGGTATGTCGGCCACTCAGGTTGGCGGGCTGATGGTTCCCTGGTCACTGGCCTCTTTCGCCGCCATCACCCTGACCGGCAAGGTTTTCAACCGTTGCGGCCCGCGCCCGCTGTTTATTGCCGGTTGTGCTTTGCAAGGGCTGGGGATGCTGGCCTTATCGCAGATCGGCGATGCCGGGCAGCATAGCTGGCAAATCTTTGCGTTTGCCTTGATGGGGCTGGGTGGCAGCCTGTGTAGCAGCACGGCACAAAGCTGCGCCTTTCTCACCGTTGCCGACACCCAGTTGGCCGATGCCAGCGCGTTATGGAATATCAACCGCCAGTTGAGCTTTTGCTTTGGCGTTACTCTGCTCAGCCTGTTGCTCAATCTGTTGCTCGGCCATTTGGAACCGATCGTGGCCTATCGTTACTGTTTTTATCTCGCCGCAGCCAGTACGCTGTTCCCGATGCTGCTGTGCCTGCGTATTACCAACCGCGCCATCGTGCGCCATCTCAACGCTGAACAGGGATCCTGATGAATCGTTATTTTACCGAAGTGATTGACGCCCATGTGGCTATCGCCGACTGGCTGGGAAAAGGGGCTGGGGAACTGCAACCGCTCTTGGCACGGTTTCACGCAGATTTTTGCATGATTGCCCTAAACGGCAGCAAGCTGGGGTCCAACGAACTGGGGGGATTTTTCCAGGCGCATCGGGCTGCAAAGCCGGGGCTGGAGATTGTGATCGAAGAAATGAAGATGGTCGCAGAATGGGCAACGGGGGCCGTAGTCAACTATCGCGAGAAGCAAACGCTGCCAGGCCAACCTGCGACCCTGCGTTATTCTACCGTGGTCTTTACCCAGACCGCCGACGGGCTACGCTGGCTGCACCTGCACGAAACGCCTATAGGGCAATAATTACAGGAAGCTGCTGGCCAGGAACAATTGCCAGGCAACCACCAGACCACATAGCGTGACGGCGCTGAAGATCACTTCAAACAGGTAGCGGTTCATCATGATGACCTCACCTCAAAAGAAGACACCCGGAAAACCGGGTGTCAGAGTATTCAGCAGAGGATGCGGAACCTTTGACGGCTCCGCTATCTTCACTTATTTAGCAGCAGGAGCAGCGGCTTTCTTGCTTGATTTGTGGTGTTTTTTAGCAGCCTGGGCTTTCTGAGCTGGTTTAGCTGCGGCTTTGTGGTGCTTTTTAGCAGCCTGAGCTTTCTGAGCTACTGGAGCTTTGGTAGCGGCAGCTTTGTGGTGTTTTTTAGCGGCCTGAGCTTTTTGAGCTGGTTTGGTGGCGGCTTTGTGATGCTTTTTGGCAGCCTGAGCTTTCTGAGCTACTGGCGCTTTTTTGCTGTGCTTTTTAGCGGCCTGAGCTTTCTGCTCTGGTGCTTTTTTGGTGGCTTTCTTGTGCTCTTTCTTGTGGTGAGTCGCTTTAGCTGGAGCTTTCTCAGCCGCAGGAGCCGCAGTTGTAGGAGCCGCAGTGGGTGCCGGTGCAGCCGCAGTATCAGCAGCGAAAGCAACAGAAGACAGGCCCATGGTGGCAGCAACGATCAGCGCTAATACTTTTTTCATCTTTAAATCCTCAGATTGTGTTTTTCGGTAAGCCCGGTTGGGCCGTTGAAGAGATAATAGAGGAATCAATTCGCCGCTTCCGTGAGTGATTGGTTTCGCTGAGTAACCAAATGTACAGAGCCTGTAGCCAGGCCCTCAGGCTGGGATAAAGCCAAAAAAAAGCCTAGTTATTCGCGGGGATAGCCATTAATTTTCGTGATCGCCAGCACACTTTCCAAAATGGTCTACACTTAAAGGACATGTGTCGTAACGGAGAGTCGAATGTTTAACAAGACAGATAAAGTAGAACGAGACATCGATCAGGACGTGAACCTGCTGGCCGATACGCTGGATGAAGTATTACGCGACTCCAGCAGCAAGACCAAAGAAGAACTGCATGAACTGCACAACAAGGCAAAAGGGATATTACGCGATGCCCGTGCACGCTTCAGCGGTTCAAGCAGCCTGACACAACATGCTCGCGACGTAGTTGGCAATGCCGATAGCTATGTACGAGACAAACCTTGGCAGGGCGTAGGCATCGGTGCCGCTGTTGGTATCGTGCTCGGCGTCTTGCTTGCACGGCGTTAACCCATGTAGCTGGTTTTAACCATAAAAACAGATGTGCGTCTGGCCCACGGTTTTCCGTGGGCCGCTTTATTTTCCGCTCTCAATAATTGCCGCCAGCCGGTCCACCGCGCGCTCTGCTTCGCTATAGCTGGTAAAGTTACCAAAGCCCATCAATAAGCCATTATCGGCAGGCGAAGACATCTGCCAATCCGACAATGCCTGTATCGACAACCCTTGTTGCCAGGCTCTCTTGGCCAGCTCACTGTCATTGAGCCCTGCCTTCAAATGAGCCAACATCTGGATGCCCCCGGCCTGTGGTGCCACCGTCAAATAGTCTGCAAGCCGCTGTGTCAGGGCCTGCACCAACCATGCGCGCCGCTGGCGATACAGCAACCGCATGCGCTTTAGATGGCGGTAAAAATGCCCGCCGTTGATAAAATCGGCCACTCCGGCTTGCAGTAACGGTGGGCAACCACAGCCTCGCAGCTGACTACAGCGCTCAAAAGCCGCCGTCTGCTCTGCGGGCACCACCAGATAGGCCATGCGTAACGCCGGAAACAGAGTTTTGCTGAAGGTCCCGGCGTACAGCACCCGCCCCTGACGGTCGAGGCTTTTTAGCGGCGGCAAGGGTTTGCCGTAGTAGCGGCATTCGCTGTCGTAATCGTCTTCGATGATCCAGGCCGAGTGACGGGTTGCCCAATCCAGCAGCGCCATACGCCTGGCCAGGCTGAGGGTAACGCCCAGCGGGCTTTGGTGAGTCGGCGTCAGCACCGCCATGCGGGCGTCTGGCCGGGTGGCAATACCGGCGTCAATATTCATCCCTTCTTCATCAACCGGCACTGGGACAATTTGCATTCCGGCGGCGCTAAACAGCGGCTGGGTAACCGGATAACCTGGGTCTTCCAGCCAGACCGCCTCTCCCGGTTTCAACAGCGCGTTGATCACCAGCTCTATCAAAGCCTGATAACCCGCGCAGATAAATACCTGTTCCGGGCGGCAAACAATGCCACGAGAAAGGTGCAGGTAATGGACGATTGCCTCGCGCAGTTCCGGCAGGCCATTAGGGGGTGGGTGTGCCAGTGAGGCCATAGTGGTGCCACGCAGCTGTCGGGCAACGATGCGCTGCCATACCGCCCGTGGGAAGGCATCCAGCGCGGGCAGGCCAAGCTGGAAGGGTTGCGTCGGCCCGGCGGGATGAGACTGAAATGCGGAAGGTGCCGGAGTCGCCAAAGGGGGAGCCGCTGACAGCTCGGCGCGCTCAGGCATTTTCAGCAACTGGGAGGAGACATAGGTTCCTGCCTGGCCCCGGCTTTGCAGAAAACCTTCGGCCACCAGCGCAGCGTAGGCATTCTCAACCGTCGCACGTGCTACCCCCAGATCGCTAGCCAAGCCGCGTACCGAAGGTAAACGGCTGTTGGCCACCAGGGTGCCCTGCACAATAGCGTCTTTAATCCGCAGATAGATCTGTCGGTATAGAGGCTCGGCCTGTTGGTGATCCAGGCATAAGGAAGCAAAAATATGGCGTGTCATGGCTTAATCCCCCTCACCCTAACCCTCTCCCACAGGGAGCTGTCTCTTATAC
>NZ_JBLJAK010000066.1:0-15976 GCF_047530105.1 Serratia sp. T13T92
AGTCGATACCAAGAGTCGATACTTTCATTTGGACGCTCCTGCTGTTGAGGTTAGACACTCAAATTGTGGCACATTGCGATGCCGTGGTAGGAGCGTCCATCTCATTATCCCTGCGCTCAACGGTCGGCTAACCTGCATGATCCCCACCTGCTACAAGCTTCGGCGTAGCGGTAAAAAGTGAGTTCTGAGTTGTGCTCAGTTGCAGGTGTTAGTTTGTTACAGGACTGATGTAGATAACGTAGTTGAGGATGTGGCACGTTCTTTCCCCTCACCCCAACCCTCTCCCAGAGGGCGAGGGGGCTGTTCGGCGCGCGTGGTTGGTTCGTGCTGCTTCGGGAAGTAGGGAATAAAGACATTACACAGAATAATCAGCGAGTCCTTTCATCCAAGGTGCATCATCGTATTTTCAGGTTAGCTCGATCGGACTCATATCCCACAGGGCGAGGAGGCTGTTCGGAGCGCTTGGTTGGTTCGTGCTGCTTCGGGAAGTAGGGAATAAAGACATTACATAGAATAATCAGCGAGTCCTCTTATCCTAGGTGCATCACCATATTTTCAGTCCCGCTCGATCGGTTCCCTCTCCCTGTGGGAGAGGGTTAGGGTGAGGGGTCATTTAATAACGTGAAACGCACTCGACCATCAGATCGATAAAGCCCTGGCGGTTGATATGGGTCAACACCTCGACGTTGGCCGGTTTACCGTTTTGGCCAAACTCATCCACTACCGTCATGCCCACGGTGTATTGGCCCTGGGTCTCCACACCCACCCACAGCTCACGGCTTTCAAACAGCTCCGGGGCCAGCAGCCAGGCGATGGTGCAAGGGTCGTGCATGGCGGCACCCGGCAGGCCACGCGGGTGGCTGAGATATAACGGCAGGTAGAAATCGAGCATGCTGGCTACCGCTGCCGCCACCGGATTATTAATGCTGCGGATGCGCTCGATATCCTGCGGTAACACCAATGCCTGATGGGTGACGTTCAACCCGGCCATGGTCAGCGGTACGCCGGATTGCAGCACGATTTCGGCCGCTTCCGGATCGACGTAGATATTGAATTCGGCCACCGGCGTGGTGTTGCCTGCATTCATCCCACCGCCCATAAACACGATGCGTTCAATCTTGCTTTTCAACTCTGAGTGCTGTGACAGCAGCAAGGCAATATTGGTCATCGGGCCGGTGACCACCAGCGTAATCGGCTCTGGGCTGGTACGCAGCAGATCGGCAATCAACTCGACCGCAGTTTGTTTTACAGGCTGGAAATCCGGTGCTGGCAGATGGGTGTTGCCCATACCGGTATCACCGTGCACGTAATCGGCAATCACCAGATCGCGCATCAAGGGCTTGGCGGCACCGCCAGCAACCAGGACATCTTGCCGTTGCATTAGCGTCAGCAGGCCAAGGGCGTTATGCAGGGTTTTTTGCGGTGTCTGGTTACCAGCGGAAGTGGTGACGGCTTTAACATCTAACGTAGGGGCGCGTAGAGCCATGGCAAGGGCAATAGCGTCATCAAGACCTGGATCACAATCGATAATAATAGGGCGGGGCATCACTTTCTCCTTCAGCGTTATCGTTATACCCGTCATCTTTCAAGCTGCAGCGTTGTTACCTGCGCTATCTCACCCCAGTCACTTACAAAAACGTAAGCTCCTGGGGATGAGATAGCTTGTCGCCTAGCTGCAACTTGAAATCTATAGGGTATTTACGTGTCGTCTTGCTAGCGGCAGCTTTAAGTTCATCGGGGTCTATGAGGATCGGGGGAAAGTGCGAAACAAACAAGCACTATTGATGCGCCCTGTGGCCAGGGCGCATCTGGTACATCAATGCAGGATTTTGGCCAGGAAGTCTTTGGCACGCTCGGACTGCGGGTTGTTGAAGAAGTCATCTTTATTGGTGTCTTCCACAATCTTCCCTTCATCCATAAAGATCACCCGGTGGGCCACCTTACGGGCAAAGCCCATTTCGTGGGTCACCACCATCATGGTCATCCCTTCCTGCGCCAGCTTGACCATCACGTCCAGCACTTCGTTGATCATTTCCGGATCGAGCGCCGAGGTGGGCTCATCAAACAGCATGGCGATCGGATCCATACACAGCGCACGGGCAATCGCCACACGCTGCTGCTGGCCACCAGAGAGCTGCCCAGGGAACTTTTCGGCATGTGCCGACAGGCCCACGCGCTCCAGCAGTTTCAGGGCTTTATCGCGTGAGGCTGCCTTGTCGCGCTTGAGGACTTTAACCTGCGCCAGCGTCAGGTTTTCAATGATCGACAGGTGAGGGAACAGTTCAAAATGCTGGAACACCATCCCCACTTTGGAGCGCAGTTGCGCCAAGTTGGTGCTCTTGTTGTTGACCTGAATGCCGTTAACCTCGATATCGCCTTTCTGGATCGGCTCGAGCCCGTTGACGGTTTTAATCAGGGTCGATTTACCTGAACCGGAAGGACCGCAGACCACCACCACTTCGCCTTTTTTGACTTCGGTGGTGCAGTCGGTCAGAACCTGAAAGTGACCGTACCACTTAGAAACATTTTTCAGGGATATCATCAAACAGTCCTTTTCTTCAAATAGCTTACCAGCGCCGAGGCGGCGAGACTGATAACAAAATAGACCAAACCGGCGAACAGGATCATTTCCACCTGCGTACCGTCACGCTCACCAATGGTTGAAGCGGTGCGGAAGAAGTCGGCCAGGCTTAGTACGTACACCAGGGAGGTATCCTGGAACAACACGATCCCCTGGGTCAGCAGCAGCGGCACCATGGCGCGGAACGCTTGCGGCAAGATCACCAGCCGCATCGATTGCCACTGGGTCATGCCCAACGCCAGCGAGGCAGAGGACTGACCGCGCGAGACGCTTTCAATACCTGCCCGGATAATTTCCGAGTAGTAGGCGGCTTCAAACAGCGAAAAGGCTACCATAGCCGAGATAAGGCGAATATCGGTTTTCGGTGATAGCCCAAGAACTTGTTGTAATAAGCTTGGAACGACCAGATAGAACCACAGCAGCACCATCACCAGCGGTACGGAGCGGAACAGGTTGACGTACAGCGCCGCAAACCAGCTGATCGGCTTGATCGGCGACAGGCGCATCACCGCCAAAACGGTGCCCCAGAGGATACCGAACACAATAGCCGTCACGGTGATTTTCAGCGTGACGACCAGCCCTTGCAGCAGATACGGGAAGCTTGGGACAATCGATCCCCAATCAAATTGGTACATTATTTACTCCCCATATGGCCAGGTAACTGCACTTTCTTCTCGACAATACGCATAAACAGCATGATGACGGCGTTGATAGCGACATAGGCGAGGGTGATGGCAGTAAAGGATTCATAGGCGTGTGCGGAGTAATCCAGCAGCTTCCCGGCCTGAGCGGCCATATCCACCAGCCCGATGGTTGAGGCAATGGCGGAGTTTTTTACCAGGTTGAGCATTTCCGAGGTCATCGGCGGCACGATCACTCGATAGGCGTTGGGCAGCAACACGTAGCGATAGGTTTGTGGCAGCGTCAGGCCCATTGCCAGCCCGGCCGCCTGCTGGCCGCGGGGCAGGGATTGGATTGCGGCACGCACCTGTTCGCAAACGCGCGCAGCGGTAAACAGCCCAAGGCACAGCATGGAAGAAACAAAGAATTGCACGTTGGGATCGAGCTCGCTCTTGAACCACATGCCGAGATCGGCTGGGAGTAGCTCCGGCATTACCAGATACCAGGTAAAGAATTGCACGATTAGCGGCACGTTACGGAACAGTTCGACGTAACAGGTACCTAGTGAGGAGAGAAAACGGTTGGGTACGGTACGCAAGATACCGAACAGTGAACCGACAAAGAAGGCAATAATCCATGCACAGACGGAGAGGGCGACCGTAACCTGAAAGCCGGACCAGATCCAGCCCAGGTAGGTGGTATTCCCAAACGGGGCCTGCTGCAGAAAGATACCCCAGTTCCAATCTATTGACATAACGAACTCCGTTAAACAGGTGCAGAACACCTTACAACTTGATGACCGTTCAATCGTGGCGCACGCCAGTCAGGCTGGCTTTTTGGTGTGCCTTGAGTCGTGTTTAGGAAAGAATGCGGGAGGGGAACGGCCCCCCGCATACCTGTCTGCCCTATTACAGTCATCTACAACAGCCAGCTTGGCTGGCTTGATCTTTTTAGATTAGTTCAATGCTTTGTCGTTCGGCTCTTTAAACAACTGCTTCATGTCGTCAGACAGGTCGAAGTTCATGTTGAGGTTTTTCGGTGGAATTGGCTGTTTGAACCAGACCTCAAACCATTTGGCAGCCTGGCCAGAGGTCTGAGCTTGAGCGATAGTTTCATCCACCAGTTTTTTGAACTGTGGATCGTCTTTACGCATCATGCAGCCATAGGCTTCTTTGGACTGCGGAGTGGCAATGATTTCCCACTGATCCGGCTGTTTGGCCTTGGCGCGTTCGCCTGCCAGCAGGGCATCATCCATCATAAACGCCACCGCACGGCCACTTTCCAGGGTGCGGAAGGAATCGCCGTGGTCTTTGGCACTGATGATGCGCATTTTCATCTGATCTTTGTCGTTCAGCTTGTTGAGCAACACTTCGGAAGTGGTGCCTGAAGTGACGACCACGGCTTTACCGGCCAGATCTTTAAAGTCTTTGATGTCGGAGCCTTTCTTGACCAGGAGACGGGTACCGACGACGAAGATGGTATCAGAGAATGCCGCCTGTTTCTGGCGCTCGAGGTTGTTGGTGGTAGAGCCACACTCAAAATCGAAGGTGCCGTTTTGCAACAATGGAATGCGGTTTTGCGAGGTGATCGGCAGCATTTTCACCTGCAGATTAGGCTCGTTCAATTTCTTCTTGATGGCATCAACGATTTGGTTGGAATAGTCCTGGGAGTAACCCACAACTTTCTGCTGATTATCGTAGTAGGAGAACGGAACTGAGGATTCACGGTGGCCAACAACAATCACGCCGTTATCTTTGATTTTCTTCAGCGTACCGGTCAGTTCTTCCGCATGGGCTACGCTACTCGCCATCCCGATCAGCAGTAACGATAACGCCAATTTGCGCATTTGCATGGTCCAACTCCTGTGCTGTTGTGATTGCCCGCACTCAGGGAGGGCGGGTTAATACGGCTGAGCTATAAAGATAGTCCTAATGCCGATTTACGATAGAAAATAACCGATTGTGAACAAGATGAAACTAAGTTGTTTCATTTTTTGCGACATCACGCGCACCAAATGAATGCAAAAAACCCCTGATGCACCACTGGGGTGCGAGACTTGCGCTGGAGTTGTGCACGGATGCGACAAGATGTCAGTTAAAGTAAATCAGCAACGTTCTACAGGGTAATTAAAGCAAGGAGCATGCCAGAAACATCAGAAGGGAAGGGGCAACAAGAAATGAAGAGGGCACGGTAAGGCACCGTGCCCAAAGAGAACTTATCTGCGGCGCCAGCTAATGAGCAGCGCGATGCCACCCAGCAGCACGGTGATGATCCACACTGGCGCAGAGCCAAGGCGGGCATACGGCGTGATGCCGGTAGTTGGTGTCACCTTCACTTCCAGCACCTTGCGGGTGAACTGTGGGATGGATGCCAACACTTCGCCGGTTGGGCCAACGACGGCGGTGATACCGTTATTGGTGCTACGCAGCAACGGCCTGCCCAGCTCCAATGAACGCATACGCGCCATCTGGAAGTGCTGCCATGGGCCGATGGAATGGCCGAACCAGGCATCGTTGGACACGGTCAGCAGGAAGTTGGTATCCGGACGGAAGTTATCGCGCACCTGCTGGCCCAGCACGATTTCATAGCAGATGGCTGCCGTTAGGTTATAACCGCGGACGCTGAGCTGTGGCTGCACATAATTACCACGGCTGAACGAGGACATCGGCAGGTCGAATAACGGAGCCAATGGGCGCAGCAGCGTTTCCAGCGGCACAAACTCACCAAATGGCACCAGGTGATGTTTGTCATAGCGATTGGCTGCCGGGTAGTTGTAAGGCTGTTCCTCGCCAAGCACGATCACGCTGTTGAAGAACTGCGTACCTTGCTGCGTAGCGCGAGCGTCCACGATACCGGTGATCAGGCTGCTGTTCTTGGCGCGCATCAGATCGTCCATCATGGTCAGGAAACCGTTCTGATTGCTCTCTACATCGGGAATGGCGGACTCCGGCCAGATGATGATCGGCACTTTGCCCATCAGCGGACGGCTCTCATCCAGATAGGTTTGCAGCGTACTGAGCAACGCCTTCGGATCCCACTTCATCGACTGCTCGATATTGCCCTGCACCATGGCGACGTTCACCGCTTTATCCGGCTGCGGCGTAAACCAGTGGATCTGGCGCAGCGGCCACGGCAGTAACAGCATGGCGATAGCAATGACCGCCGGAGTGATGCGCCGCTGATTGAGGGCAAATACCAGCAGGCCGCTGAGGGACATCAGCATCAGCGTGATCGCGTCCACGCCGAGCAATGGCGCAATGCCTTTCAGCGGACCATCGATCTGGGTATAACCAAATTGCAACCAGGGGAAACCGGTCAGCACCCAACCGCGCAGGAACTCGGTCAGTTGCCATAGAGCCGGGGCGGCAATGGCCAGCCGCCACCAAGTGGTCCGTGGCCAGATCCGCGTCAGCAAACCGGCGAACAAACCGGTATACAGCGAAAGATAGGCGGCCAGCAGCACAACCAGGAAAATATTGATGGCAAACGGCATACCGCCGAAATCGGCAATGCTGACGTAAACCCAGTTCACGCCGCTACCGAACAGCCCCATACCCCAGCAGAAACCGAGCAGGGCGGATTGTTTGGTAGTGCGGTTGAGGGTCACGGCCAACAGGCCGCACAGCGAAACAATGGCCGCAGGCCAGATATCGTAAGGGGAGAAGGCCAGCGTGCCACAGGCACCGGTCAAAAGCGCCAGCAGGGCGCGAACCCGCTGGCGATCTAGTAATGAGGCTTTAGCCATGTGTAAGTTATTCTTCCAGTTTCGGTTGCGGGGCGTCGTCCGGAATTTTGACATGAACCTGGATGATACGTCGACTGTCGGCCATCGCAACTTTAAAGAGGTAACCTTCGATTTCAATGGTTTCCCCGCGCGCTGGCAGGTGGCCGAAGGCCTGCATCACCAGGCCGCCGATGGTGTCCACCTCATCGTCGCTGAAATGGGTGCCGAAGGTGTCGTTGAAGTCTTCGATCGGCGCCAGCGCCCGCACGGTGAACATGTGGCGGCTCAGTTGGCGAACGTCACGATCTTCTTCATCGTCATATTCGTCCTCAATTTCCCCGACAATCAGCTCCAGAATATCTTCGATGGTCACCAGGCCAGAGACACCGCCGAATTCATCAATGACAATCGCCATGTGATAACGCTGGGAGCGGAACTCCTTCAGCATCCGGTCAACCCGCTTGCTTTCCGGTACCACCACGGCGGTACGCAGCACCTTGTCGATGCTGAACGGCTCGGAGTCTGCGCGCATAAACGGCAGCAGGTCCTTGGCCATCAGAATGCCTTCGATGTGATCTTTATCTTCGCTGATCACCGGGAAGCGCGAGTGGGCGGATTCGATAATCACGTCCAGGCACTCTTCCAGCGTCTGGTTACGCTTGAGCGTCACCATCTGGGAGCGTGGGATCATGATGTCGCGCACGCGCTGCTCGGCGATATCCATCACGCCTTCCAGCATGTCACGGGTATCGGGATCGATCAGGTCGTTTTGCTCGGAATCACGGATCAGCTCTACCAGATCGCCACGGTTTTTTGGTTCACCGTGGAACAGCTGGTTAAGGATAAGAGTAAAGAACCCCTTCTTGGGACTGGGGCTGTCATTGCTTTGTGAATGGTCGTCGCTCATGGCGTTTTAGTTAATATCACTCTATTGAGTTATCAAAATTAGCGACAGCCCCAATCGGGGCTGCGGGGTGCTCAGCTAACATCAGATGGGATCTTTTTCCGCGAGGTAAGGGTCTGGGTAACCCATCTCCTGCATTATCTCGGTTTCCAAAGATTCCATTTCTTCGGCTTCATCGTCTTCGATGTGGTCATACCCTAGCAGATGAAGGCTACCGTGAACAACCATATGCGCCCAGTGTGCTTCCAGCGCTTTCTGTTGTTCAACCGCTTCCTGTTCAACCACTTGACGGCAAATAATCAAATCACCCAACAGCGGCAGTTCGACTTCCGGCGGTGCCTCGAACGGGAATGATAACACGTTGGTGGGCTTGTCTTTACCACGATAGGTCAGATTCAGCTCATTGCTTTCCGCCTCATCCACCAGGCGGATGGTGACTTCGGCCTCTTCCTGAAACTGTGGTAATACCCCTTCCAGCCAGCGCTGGAAGGTGGCTTCATCCGGTAATCCTTCACTGCTGGCGCAGGCAATTTGTAAATCCAGAATAACCTGGCTCATGGTGTTTCCTGTTCGGAGGCAACCGGTGCCTCACGTCTACGTTGTTCGGCGATGGCATCTTTGCGTTTTTGTTCGGCGGCTTCCCAGGCTTCATAGGCGACCACCACACGGGCCACTACCGGGTGGCGCACCACGTCTTCGCTGTGGAAGAAGTTAAAGCTGATCTCTTCCACCTCAGACAGCACTTCCACCGCATGGCGCAGGCCGGATTTCTGATTACGTGGCAGGTCGATCTGGGTCACGTCGCCGGTGATCACCGCTTTCGAATTGAAACCGATACGCGTCAGGAACATCTTCATCTGTTCGATGGTGGTGTTCTGGCTTTCATCGAGAATGATAAAGGCGTCATTCAGCGTACGGCCACGCATGTAGGCCAGCGGCGCAACTTCGATCACGTTACGCTCGATCAGCTTTTCCACGCGCTCGAAGCCCAGCATTTCAAACAGGGCGTCATACAGCGGGCGCAGATACGGGTCGACTTTCTGGCTCAGATCTCCCGGCAGGAAGCCCAGCTTCTCGCCAGCTTCAACCGCCGGGCGGGTCAGCAGGATACGCCGGATTTCCTGGCGCTCCAGAGCATCTACCGCAGCCGCAACCGCCAGATAGGTTTTACCGGTACCCGCCGGGCCAACGCCAAAGGTGATGTCATGGGCGAAAATATTGGCGATGTATTGCGCCTGGTTAGGCGTGCGGGGTTTCACCATGCCGCGTTTGGTCTTGATGGTGACCGATTTGCCGTAATCCGGCACGCTGTCTGCCACCTGCTCCAGCACCCGGCTCTCTTTGATGGCCAGGTGGATCTGTTCCGGATCGATATCTGGGGTCACGCCACGGATCGGCGCGGTATCCACATACAGATGGCGCAGAATATCGGCGGCGGCAACCACGCACAGGTTTTTACCGACCAGCTTGAAACGGTTGTCACGGCGGTTGATTTCAATCCCCAGCCGACGTTCGAGTTGTTTGATGTTGTCATCAAACGGGCCGCACAGGCTCAACAGGCGTTGGTTATCTGCGGGCTCCAACAGGATTTCTTGTGTTGCGACGTTCAAACGATTCCTCAAGGCTCAACAGGGCCTGGTTGATGTCACGTAACGCGATTTCAGCGCGGGCATTCAGGGCAACCCCCGAACAGCTCTACCCTGAATTATTCATGGTGTACCGCACCGGCGCAAGTTTACCTCTGATCTATCTGTGCGCAGTGAAGGGAATTCAAGGGGGGAGGGCGAATACATTCGCCCTGAAATGGTAGGGGGCGCATATATCCGCCCCGTGGTTAACAGCGGAAATCAGCTCTTCTTCACAAATTCGGATTTCAGCTTCATCGGGCCAAAGCCGTCGATTTTACAATCGATGTTGTGATCGCCTTCGACCAGGCGGATGTTCTTCACCTTGGTGCCGATCTTCAACATGGAAGAACTGCCTTTGACCTTCAGATCCTTTACCACGGTCACCGCATCGCCATCGGCCAGCAGGTTACCGTTGGCATCTTTGACAATCAGGGTATCGGCATCTTCAACGGCCGCGCTGTCGCTCCACTCATGGGCGCACTCAGGGCAGATGAACAGGGCGTTATCCTGGTAGGTGTATTCGGAATTGCACTTCGGGCAGTGTGGGAGTTGCATTATTGTGTCGCCTCATAATCAAAATAAAAAAACAAAATTACCGGACAATGACTGCCCGGCAGAGAAAAAGGAAAATGCCAAGGTGGCGGGGCGATCAGGGTTGGTAGCTACCGACGCCCAGCTCATCTTCCTTACGGGTACGTGCAATCACCGCTTGAGGGGATTGATGCACGCGCAGTTCCATCTGCTGTTCGGTGCGGATCAGGGTACCGCGCAGAGAATTGGTTAACACTTCAGTAATTTCGACGTCGACGAACTGGCCGATCAAATCTGGGGTGCCTTCAAAGTTGACCGTCCGGTTGCATTCGGTGCGGCCAGAGAGTTCCATCACGCTCTTGCGTGAGGTGCCCTCGACCAGAATACGCTGCACGGTGCCCAGCATACGGCGGCTGAACTGCATCACCTGCTGGTTGATCCGTTCTTGCAGCAGATACAGACGCTGTTTTTTCTCTTCTTCGCTGACGTCGTCAACCATGTCTGCCGCCGGGGTACCGGGACGCGAAGAGTAGATAAAGCTGAAGCTGGTGTCGAAATTCACCTGGGCAATCAGATTCATGGTCTGTTCAAAGTCGGCCTGGGTTTCCCCTGGGAAACCGATAATGAAATCGGAGCTGAACTGGATATTGGGCCGAGCCTGACGCAGCTTACGAATAATCGCTTTGTATTCCAGCGCCGTGTGGGCACGTTTCATCATGGTCAGAATGCGATCTGAACCGCTTTGTACCGGCAGATGCAGGAAGCTGACCAGCTCGGGCGTATCTTCATATACCGCGATAATGTCATCGCTGAACTCAATCGGGTGGCTGGTGGTAAAGCGGATGCGATCGATCCCGTCGATGGAGGCCACCAGGCGCAGCAGTTCGGCAAATGAGCAGATGCCACCATCAAAGGTTGCGCCACGATAGGCGTTGACGTTCTGGCCCAGCAGGTTCACTTCACGTACCCCCTGGGCGGCCAGCTGAGCGACTTCAAACAGGACATCATCGCTTGGGCGGCTGACTTCCTCACCGCGGGTGTAAGGCACCACGCAGAAAGTACAGTATTTGTTGCAGCCTTCCATGATCGAGACGAAGGCGGTTGGCCCATCGGCACGGGGTTCCGGCAGGCGGTCGAACTTTTCGATTTCCGGGAAGCTGATGTCCACGATTGGGCTATGCGAGCCGCGCACGTGGTTGATCATCTCCGGCAGGCGGTGCAATGTCTGCGGGCCAAAAACGATGTCAACGCAGGGCGCGCGCTGGCGCAGATGTTCCCCTTCCTGTGAAGCAACGCAGCCGCCGACGCCAATAATCAGATCGGGGTTGTTCTTTTTCAGTTGCTTCCAACGGCCCAACAACGCGAAAACCTTTTCCTGCGCCTTCTCGCGGATCGAGCAGGTATTGAGCAGCAACACGTCCGCTTCTTCAGCGTTTTCAGTCCACTCGAAGCCGTGTGTGCTTCCCAGTAAATCTGCCATTTTCGATGAGTCGTACTCATTCATCTGGCAGCCCCAGGTTTTGATATGTAGTTTTTTCGTCATTGACTTGCCATTACTCAGTGCGGAGAGAAAGTTGCGTTACGCGCCATGCAGGAAGGCCATTGTAATCATTTGGCGCGCTGGTGACCAGCGACGTGGCAGTAGCATGCGACCTGAAGCCAGATTAAAAATCCGGTACACTGAGCCAAGATGCCTAATTAACCAAAAGTATAGCCAAAATGAACACTTCTCAAAAACGCTTTGATGCCGTGGTGGTTGGCGGTGGGATGGTAGGAGCCGCCGCCGCGCTGGGGCTGGCTCGCGCTGGGTTGTCGGTCGCTTTGTTAGAGCACGAGGCTCCCGAGACGTTCGATCCCCAAAGCCCGCCGGACCTGCGGATCTCCGCTATTGGCTGCACCTCCGTTGGCTTGTTGAAGCAGCTTGATGCCTGGCCTGCGGTGTTGCAGATGAGATCGGCACCGTATCGCAGGCTGGAAACCTGGGAATGGGAGTCCTCTCGGGTGGCGTTTGATGCGGCCACGCTGGGGCTGCCAGAGTTGGGTTTCATGGTCGAGAACCGTATTTTGCAGCTCGCTTTATGGCAGCAGTTGGCGCAGTGCGAGAATTTAACGCTGTACTGCCCTGCAAGGCTACAGGCGATGCATCGAGCCGATGACCAATGGCAGGTGACGTTAAGCTCGTCAGAGACCCTACAGACGCGTTTAGTGGTGGGTGCCGATGGTGCTCACTCACAGGTACGCAAGCTGGCGGCGATTGGCACCAGCGGTTGGCAATACCGCCAGGCGTGTATGTTGATCACCGTGGAAACCGATCAACCGCAGCAGGATGTGACCTGGCAGCAATTCCTTCCCTCTGGCCCACGCGCGTTCCTGCCGCTGTACGACCAGTGGGCAACGCTGGTGTGGTATGACAGCCCGCAGCGTATTCGCCAGTTGCAGGCGTTACCTATGGCGCAGCTCGAACAAGAGATTGCGGCAGCTTTCCCATCCCGCTTGGGGGCAGTGAAGGCTCATGCCGCCGGATCTTTCCCACTGGTGCGCTGCCACGCGCAACGCTATGTGCAATCCGGGTTGGTGCTACTCGGCGATGCCGCGCATACCATCAACCCGCTGGCCGGGCAGGGGGTGAACCTTGGCTATCGCGATGTGGATGCGTTACTGGAGATCGTAGCCGACGCCCGTGAGCAGGGAGAGGATTGGGCGAGTGAAGAAGTGCTGATGCGCTATCAGCGCCGTCGTCGCACCGATAACCTGCTGATGCAAAGCGGCATGGATCTGTTCTATACCGCCTTCAGCAATAACCTGGCTCCGCTGGGCGTGGCGCGCAATCTGGCACTGATGGTGGCGGAAAGGGCGGGCAAGCTGAAAGAGCGGGCGCTGAAGTATGCATTAGGTCTGTGATGACATGGGGCGCCGCATGTTGCGCCCATTAATCCAAACGCAGAAACTCAGAAAAGCAAAAAGCCCGCCGAAGCGAGCTTTTCTAAATTTGGCTGGGGTGCCAGGATTCGAACCTGGGTATGCTGGTATCAGAAACCAGAGCCTTACCGCTTGGCGACACCCCAATTGTAAAGCAGAAAGCATGGTGGCTACGACGGGATTTGAACCTGTGACCCCATCATTATGAGTGATGTGCTCTAACCAGCTGAGCTACGTAGCCATTTTATGTTGCTGGTTAACGGTGTTGTATGGCTGGGGTACCTGGATTCGAACCAGGGAATGCTGGTATCAAAAACCAGTGCCTTACCGCTTGGCGATACCCCAATAACACAATTAACTTTTTTTACTGCGCCCCATCCTGAAAAGATGGCTGGGGTACCTGGATTCGAACCAGGGAATGCTGGTATCAAAAACCAGTGCCTTACCGCTTGGCGATACCCCAATAGCATAATCAACTTTTTTACAGCGTTCCATCTGAAAAGATGGCTGGGGTACCTGGATTCGAACCAGGGAATGCTGGTATCAAAAACCAGTGCCTTACCGCTTGGCGATACCCCACCTGCTGTATGCGCGACTGATGAAAGAAAATGGTGCGGGAGGCGAGACTTGAACTCGCACACCTTGCGGCGCTAGAACCTAAATCTAGTGCGTCTACCAATTTCGCCACTCCCGCAAAAAAGATTGGTGGCTACGACGGGATTCGAACCTGTGACCCCATCATTATGAGTGATGTGCTCTAACCAACTGAGCTACGTAGCCATCTTTTTCGCTCAACCTTCATCGGCGTTGCGGGGCGCATTATGCGTATATGGCCGATTTGCGTCAACTAGTTTTTTCCCGAAAAAGCGACTGGGCGGCTTGTTTGTCTGGGTTGTGAACAGTATGGTGATAAAAACGGCAATTCGGAGGGTTAGCGGTTGAAAACATCCACAAAAAAGCGGGCCATCAGGCCCGCCGAAGGTAAAACGGTGACGGTTTACTTATAGGCTGATTGGTGTACGCCTACGGCACGGCCTGATGGGTCATCCATCTTTTTGAAGGATTCGTCCCATTCAATGGCTTTTGCCGATGAGCAGGCTACGGAAGGGCCGCCAGGGACACATTCCGCCGCGCTCGGCAGTGGGAACAGTTCTTCGAAAATCTCGCGGTACAGGTAGCCTTCTTTGCTGTTTGGCGTGTTGTACGGGAAGCGGAAACGTGCGGTTTCAAGCTGTTGATCGCTAACCTGCTTGGCAGCGACTTCTTTTAGCGTATCGATCCAGCTGTAACCGACACCGTCGGAGAACTGCTCTTTCTGGCGCCAGGCCACGCTAGCTGGCAGATAAGACTCGAAGCATTGGCGAAGAATGTGCTTCTCCATCTTACCGTTGCCGCACATTTTATCCTGCGGGTTGATGCGCATCGCCACGTCCAGGAAGTTTTTATCCAGGAACGGCACGCGGGCTTCTACCCCCCAGGCAGACATCGCTTTGTTGGCACGTGCGCAGTCGTACATATGCAGCGCCAGCAGTTTACGCACGGTTTCCTCGTGGAATTCTTTGGCATTTGGCGCCTTATGGAAGTACAGGTAACCACCGAACACCTCATCGGCCCCTTCGCCAGACAGCACCATCTTGATGCCCATCGCTTTAATCTTGCGCGACATCAGATACATCGGCGTGGAGGCGCGGATGGTGGTGACGTCATAAGTTTCGATGTGGTAGATCACATCGCGGATGGCATCCAGGCCTTCCTGTACCGTGAAGTGGATTTCATGGTGGACGGTGCCAAGGTGGTTAGCGACCTCTTGGGCTGCGCGCAGATCCGGGGAACCTTCCAGCCCGACGGCGAAGGAGTGCAGCTGCGGCCACCAGGCTTCACTGCGTTCATCATCTTCTACCCGGCGGGCGGCATATTTTTTGGTGATGGCAGAGATCACCGAGGAATCCAGCCCGCCGGAGAGCAGTACGCCGTAAGGCACGTCGGACATCAGGTGGCTTTTGACCGACTCTTCCAGTGCGTTGCGCAGAGCGTTGGCATCGGTGACGTTGTCTTTGACGTTGTCATAGTCGAACCAGTCGCGCTGGTAGTATTCGCGGATTTCACCGTCCTGGCTCCACAGGTAGCTGCCCGCCGGGAATTCCTTAATGCTACGGCAGACCGGCACCAGCGCCTTCATCTCAGAAGCGACATACAGGTTGCCGTGCTCATCGTGTCCCATATACAGCGGGATGATGCCGAGGTGGTCACGGCCAATCAGGTAAGCGTCTTTTTCCGTGTCGTATAGGGCAAAGGCGAACATACCTTGCAGATCGTCAAGGAAGTTCGGGCCTTTTTCCTGATACAGCGCCAGGATCACTTCGCAGTCGGAGCCAGTCTGGAATTGATAATGCTCACCCAACTGCTGACGCAGGGCTTGATGGTTATAAATTTCACCGTTAACCGCCAATACGTGGGTGTGCGCAGCGTTGTACAGCGGTTGGGCACCGTTATTCACGTCAACAATCGACAGGCGCTCGTGAACCAGAATGGCTTTATCGCTGGCGTAGACGCCGGACCAGTCTGGGCCGCGATGGCGCATCAGGCGCGACAGTTCCAACGCTCTTTTACGCAATTCAACCGGATCGGACTTCAGATCGAGCACACCGAAAATAGAACACATACAAACTCTCCTAACGACATTTTATGGCGGTGATGTGATGTACAGCGCGCCTGCCAGATCAGTAGCGGTGCGGCTTTGCTGCCTTCTGATAATGAAAATGCGTCAAAAGCTGAGGTAGATGCAAGCGATTTAACGTTACGCTGAAAAATAGTCTTGGGGTGGGGTGCTAAAATTAGCGGATATTCATTTTTTAGCGGTAAAAATTGACGAATATCTAATTTATTGCCGAATGAGGCGAGGGCGAGATAAATTTTCAGGCTTTTTGATGATCGATGTTTTCCCTCACCCCAACCCTCTCCCACAGGGCTGAGGAATCCCCAGAAAAAAATGAAAGGCACGATGAAGTGTGATCTACTGGTTGCGCTAACAAAACAGAAGAGACCTCATCGTGCCTTTACAAACAGTT
>NZ_JBLJAK010000067.1:0-14319 GCF_047530105.1 Serratia sp. T13T92
GGCGTTGGTGCACGGATAGGGTCAGGTTACAGCTTCCCCTTACCCACTGTAATTCAGGCGGTATTCACCTGTTTACGGACAGAATGAGGCCGTGCCACTGACAGCAGGCGATTCAGTACCGCCACCCCGATGGCCACCTCCGTCTTCTGGGACGCAAAATTCCGGGCGCGCAAGCGGATACCGATGAGCACTTTCCAGCAGGCCATCATGGTTTCCACTAACGCCCGCTTGCCATATCCCACGGCCTTCTGCCATGCCAACCGCCCCTTTTCCTGTATCATGACCAGGTGCCGGTCCCGCTGACTCGGTGGTCCCGTGGTTTCTTCCGGTACCGCCGTCACACGGGGAGGAATGGCGACAATAATGCCCTCACCCTGTCCGGCGATAGTGTTGTACGTGGGGTGACCATCATAAGCCCCGTCAGCCGTGACCTGCGTGATAGCGCCATCAGTCTGACTGAGTAACGGCCCCACCTGCGACGGGTCATCAGTCTGTGAGTCGGTCAGGGTATGTGCCACGATGCTGAAATTGTCTGCATCGACGGCCAAATGGAGTTTGCGCCAGTCACGGCGGGCTCGGGTACCGTGCTTTTCTTCCAGCCACTGGCCGGCCCCGTAAACCTTAAGTCCGGTGCTGTCGATAAGGACATGGACCTCACCCTCAGCAGGAATGCGGGGCACTGGCGGCAATACTGCAGCGCGTCGGCTGACGGTGGAGTGGTCAGGCACGGCAAGGGATAAATGCATCATGCTGAAGACCGACGCCATCAGGCCTTCAGCCTGGCGCAGGGGTATCCGGAAGGCGGTACGCAGTATCAGGCAGGTCTGGATGGCGAGGTCAGAGTAGCGAGCCTGGCCCCCAGGCGTGGTGCGGGCGGCGGCCTTCCATTGTGCAATAGCTTCGGGTGTTATCCAAAGAGTCAGGCTGCCGCGTTGCTTCAGGCCGGCTTCGTATTGTGGCCAGTTAGTGAGGGTGTATTTTGCTTTGGGAATGTGGTGACGTTTTTTGGCGTTGTGTTTATGCGGCATCGTTAACACATGTCAGAATGGGCAGGCATTGATGATACCCGTTTAGCCATCCGTGCACCAACGCCGTGTAGATGCCGTTCTCATACTGTGAGATCCGTGATCGGGCGGTGGACTCATCGATACCCGCCAGTACACCCAGTTTCTCCTGGGTTAATCCTGCCTGCCGGCGAGCGGTTTTTAATCGTAAGGGGATCATGATTTGCCGTCAAAGAATATATTGACGACATGTTTAGCATCACTTAACATCGATTGTGTTTAGAGTTACTAAACACTAATGCTATGTCAGCGTTATATAACACCAAGACCAATATCAGGGAAAAGAGCCGGTCACGATGACCGGCTCACTCACTTTCGCTCTTCAATACGTTCCCTTGCCCGTGAATAGTGCGGATCATGTCGATCGCATCTTGTGTCAACAGAGTGAACGGTACCTGGCGGTTGGCCACGATATCAAGCGCAAACACCCGGGTATACACTTCCGTGCTTTCCCCTTTTTCGTGGCCCATCAGCCCCTGTAACACCTTCAGCGGCGTGCCCTGATAGCGCATATGCATCGCGTAGCTGTGTCGAAAAACATGCGGCATCACCGGCACGCTAAAACGTATCCCTTCGCTGATGGCCTGGCGCTCGGCTTTCGTGAGCCAGTTGCGCACCGTACGATCGGTCGCTTGCCTAATCGGCAAGGGGGTACGTTCACCCGTTTGTGCATCAATCTCAAACTGTTCTTTGGTACTGGCGAACAGCCGACGCAGCTCGTCGACAACGTGCGGATAGGTCAGCGGTACCAGCCGATTGGCGATTTCCCCGTGGTAGGACGGCCGGGGCCACCGCGTTGTTGTTTGGGGGTCTTCGGATCTCAGGGAAAGAAAAGCAGGATTAATGCCATAATGGCACCAATGAAAGAGTATTGTTGCGATACATGGATTATTGCCATGAGCAGTTACTTAGCCAATCCGGGCATTCTGTACATCCTTGCATTTTCCCATGTTAATTGTACAATAAACATGAACAAGTAAAAGGAGGTTTTATGAACAGTTATACATACAGCAATGCCCGAGAAAATCTGGCGGCAATTCTTGATATGGCGGCGACTGGCGAACCCGTTGAAGTCACTCGGCGAAATGGTGAATCAGCCGTGGTTGTGAGCAAAGCCGAATTTGAGCGTTATCGCAAAGCAGCGCTCGATGCTGAATTTGCCGAGATCATGCAGACTCACGGCACGGCGTACACGGAACTTTCAAAACGATGAGATTAGTCAGTTCACAGGAAGTGATCGAGTTTCATGATCGCTTAATCTCGCGTGATGGTGGCATTCCAGGCATGGCCGAACCTGGCCGCGCCGATGCCCTCATTCACCGCGTGTTAAACATGCATCATGACGACGGTGTAACGGACATTTACGATCTGGCCGCCGTGTATCTGGTCGCCATCGCACGTGGTCACATCTTCAACGACGCGAACAAACGAACGGCGCTGCTTGTCGCTCAAGTTTTTTTGAAGCGCAATGGTGTACAGATCATGAGTTCACGGATTTCGTTTGATGAAATGCAAATCATCGCGGTCAACGCTGCAACGGGTGAATATACCTGGAAGAGGGTTTCCGACCATCTAAAGGCAATCATCCTTTAAATTACCCGCCAAGATGAAGCGTTCCGCGACGAACAGCGCCACCACAATCTGTATTTTATCCCCTTTTCTTAACCCCCATAGCACAGTGGACGTTCAAGTCATTCTGTCCAGTCGCCCAGGCCCGACTCTTGGCCATCAGTCAAAATCAACATCAGGTATCGATCGCGGCTGACTGGCGCACAACATGTAGTATGTCGGGCTGGCCGTTTTCTTCGCCCCTGCCTCGTTCTATGCAAGTGGCCACCCCACGCACCTGGACAAAACGACCCTATCGAAAAAAATGCCCAACCTGGGCGCCGGGCAGATTGGCATTATTGATATACCGGTGTTTACTACTTTACCCGAAAACGGATCTGACGGAGAAAAGTCGTACAGTCTGTATGTAATACCCATAGTACATACATAGACTGTATTGTATGTACTAAATGTATTATATGTACTGTATGTATTATTTGTATTTTATGTATTGTATTTATTCTACGCAACGATTACACTGTCGCCATTACCCCCTCATCCTGGAGATGACATCGTGAGCAGCCTTCCCCACGACACCGTACGCCGCATCGAGGACGCCGCCGCCGCCCTCATCGCCGCCGGCACCTCGAACCCGACCAACGAGCAAGTACGCCAGCACCTCGGTGGCGGCTCTTTGTCCCACATCTCCCCGGTGATGCGCGCGTTCCGCGCCCGGCAGCGGGAGCTGGCCAGCGAACAGACCCTGGCGCTGCCGCCAGAACTGCTGCAGTTGCTCACTGGCCAGTTGGGACTGCTATGGCAGGCGGCCTGCAAACAGGCGAATGCGGACACCCTGGCGGCGCGTGAGCAGGCCGATGCGGATATCGCCCAGGCTGACCAGGAGCGCGACGCCGCCCTGGCGCAGGTGGCAACACTGGAGAGCGAACTGGCAGTGCTGCGTGAGGTGGTCACCGAGCGTGACCGTCTGCTGGCAGAAGTCCGTGAGCTGCGGGCCGAAGCGCTGCCGCTACGCGAGCAGGTGGCCCGCCTGACCGCCACCGGCGAACACCTGACGACGCAGTTGAAAGAGACGAAGGCGGAGCTGAAGGGCGCCAGGGATGAAAACCGTAACTTGCAGGGCGAACTGCTGGTCCTGGCCCGGCAAGAGTTTGCTGGCGGGAAGGGAAAGGGATGAAGATAGAAATCCGGCCTGCGTGGAAGCATTTCGGATAGCACTGGGACGGGCACGCGACAGTGCTGATGAATGCGGCGATCTCCATCGCTGTAACCCTGGCGTCAACGCATTTCCGGGCAGTAGCCCGCCTGCGGCGGGAGCTAAGACCCTGAGAGAAAGTGACGTTCTTCAGCTATCGTAGCTCGCTCTACGCCCGTGTATCCACCTTGCAGATCCTGGCCGATCATGAACACGCATTCCGACGGAACATGAATGCTTTTTCTGGTTTTGCGTGAACGCCTATTCCGGATACGCTTAATCCTTCACACCTCATTGTCCCTTGTCTACCACACCGTAGTGATGAGGAGCCCCCCGTAACATGGCAAGCGCCTCCTGTGATGGCAGCGTAAACTGCACCTGGCGGCTGGCCACAATATCCAGTGCAAACACCCGCGTATAGACCTCGGTACTCTCCGCTTTCTCGTGCCCCAATAACCCCTGTACCGCTTTTAGTGGTGTTCCCTGGTACAACATGTGCATGGCGTAGCTGTGCCGAAACACATGCGGCGTAACTGGCACACTCAACCGGATCCCCTCACGCCTCGCCAGGTGTTCCGCTTTCGTCAACCAATTGCGTACACCCCGATCGCTGATCTGCCAGACGGGCAGGGGAGAACGTTCACCGGTCTCGGTATCGATTTCAAACAATTCCTTGGTGCTGGCAAACAGCCGGCGCAGCTCGTCCACACATTGCGGATCGGTCAAAGGCACCGTACGGTTCGCCGACTTGCCTTTCGTTGGCCTGCCTCGACCGGTACGCCGTTGTTTGGCGGTACGCAAGACCACGTGCGGCATCGCCACATTGAGCCGAAAATCCCGCCGCCTCAGCGCCAGCGCTTCATTGATCCGGGCACCGGTATTCCACAGCAGGTTGATCAGCGCATGCTGTGTCCAGTCCGGTAAGAAGTGAAGGAGGGCGGCCACTTCCGGCGCCAGCAGATACCGGGGTAGATCATCATAGGTCATGGCCATCTGGCGCAGCGACAGCGCACGTTGATAATCTTGCGGTGCCAACATCGGGGTGGTTTCACCGGCGGGGGTCACCACCATGGCCAGTGCCGGATCATAGGTCATCATCTGCTCCTGTTGCTATTGCTCTGTCTACCAAGGACCTTCCCCCCTGTCACAGGATCTGCCGAGGCCGGAAGGCTAGGTAACAAACGGTCAAAGGATTGAGGTTGCGCTACGTAAAAAATTGGCGTCTACGCCCCACGTCGACGTTCAGATTTCACGTAGCGCAATTTCTTTCAAAATCGGGCAAAAACGGATGTTTTCGTCGTCAATGCACGGCAACGCCTCATCAGTATCGCCAAACCGCCGCGCCGACGCACGGGCAATAATTCGTTTTCGCGATCGGTCATCGCTGCCTCCGCACTTCCGACTTCTGGAAATATACCATAAACAGGAAGCAAAAAGACGGCTTAACAGGATCGGCGGGGATCCAAAAAGGATCCTTTTTCGCTGTATGTTGTGGTATCTCTGCATGATGGGTACAACATACGGGATAACTGCCCCGAAAATGCCCCTAAAGGATCCGCTTCCGAAAATAGCAGAGAACGGAAAGGGGGAACGCCCCATAGGGAAGACGGATCCCGCCAGGCCAGTTCCTCCGACCAACCCGCCAAGATTAACCCTTGGCGACCTTTTCCGGGAAAAGCACAAACCGGAAAGCCCGATCCCGTGGTGATGAGAAAAGGTTCGCCCCACCAAAGGGCTAGCACACCCTCGCCTTTACCATCATCCACGATGGATTCATCTCTATCGCAGTTTCATTAAAGCCCATTATTTACTATACAGTTTTTTATTTAAATTGTGTGCCGTTAACCACACAATCGGATCACATATATCTACCGAGGTATAACGCGTATTATCTAAAGCAGACATAAAGTGAAATTAATTATGTCTACTGAGTAATGCTCTCGATTATATAAAGACGATAGAAAAAAACAAACTAATCACACTCAACAGTATGTTGAATATAATATTAAGGTAATAACATGGCCGGATTTAGTTGGGGCAGGAATGGGGCTCTGTCGCATTAAGATTGTGTCGGGTAACATGCTGTCTTTTTATGATGTTACCTGACCATGTCTTTGAGCCGAAACGCCTTCAGGCGGCTTCATTATCCCGTCGATATTATCGCTCAATGTGTACGCTGGTATTTGGCCTACTCACTCAGCCTACGCAATGTGGAAGAGATGATGGCAGAACGCGGTATTGTCGTTGACCATTCCACGCCCCATCGTTGGATTATCCGCCTGGTGCCGATGCAGGATAAGACGTTACGCGGGCATAAACGCGCCGTGCGCCGCCGCTGGCGCATGGACGAAACCTACATCAAAGTCAGAGGACAATGGAAATACCTATACTGGGCCGTCGATACTGCCGGCCAAACCATCGACTTTTTGCTCACCGCCAAACGGGATACTGCAGCGGCATTACGCTTCTTTCGCAAGATCATCTGCCACCTCGGAGAACCTGACGTGGTGACGATCGATAAAAGCCGTGCCAATACTGCGGCTCTGGCCACGCTCAATGCCAACAAACCCGAAGAGGAAACCATTACCATCAGGCATAGCAATCATCTGAATAATCTGGTTGAACAAGATCACCGTAATATCAAACGCCGGACACGACCCATGCTGGGATTCAAATCCTTTCGTCGGGCGCAGACAATTCTAGCCGGTATCGAACTGCTCCACATGATACGAAAGGGCAATATCAACATCCGCAAGGTGAAGGGTGACACCCTTGGAAAAATTTTATCTGTTGGCCTCCTAAAAAATTGGCCGTGTTACTTTTGCCAACTTCATGTCACTAATGCGACAGAGCCGACGTACCTGATTTTCAAGTTCCTGTATTCGCCGTTGTTCAGGTGTAATGGCACTGGCTGCTGGCGTCTCGCCCCGTACTTCTCCGCGATACTGGCGTAGCCAGCGCTGCAATGTGGAAAGACCAATATTCATTGTTTCAGCAGCTTGTGTCACCGGGTAGTTGTGCTGAAGGACCAGATTGACACATTCCTGTTTGAACTCATGGGTAAACGTTTTTCTGCGCATTCTCACCTCGTTAGTGCTGCTTATTATATCTCTAACAAAGTGTCCGGGATCATTAGACCATTACACACAAGGGACAATTTGAACTTCAGGGCGGGGACGGTCTGTCGCCAACAGACCAGTTTTACCTGCTGACTGTCTAAAAAATGCACTTTCGCCAGCCCACTGCCGTTAATGCGACAGAACCATGGAAATGCCCAGAACATTCCCAGGCAGTAACCATGCTCTGACAAAAGTGTAGCTGTATTAGGCGCAGCTATATAGATGGATACCATCTCAGTGAGTTATTTATGATTTCGTCCGTTACGATCACTTTTTGAACGGCGACCAACTCCAATAGAAGCCTTCGAGTTCTATAAATATTGGTATTGACGGCATTCGCCAGTTGTCGAGTCGACAGCCACAGATGCTGTGGTGGCAACTCTGTAACCTTGCGTGGTTTAGGAGATTGTGTAAGTAATACCCTCAAAAGACTTTGCTGTAATTTTAGTGCTTCCTTCTGCTTTGACGTTAATGATTTCATTGGTTTCCTTTCAATTATCAAAAAAATAAAGGATAGAACTCTAAATTCAGTATCCCCTCTCATTCCAGGCAATGTCTGATCTGTAACATTAAGATGTTGTCAGCTAACTACTTCCCACCTAAATAATCGACAACGAAAATTTCTCCAATTTCATGTCACCAATACTTAAAGAATCACCAACAATTAAAAAAGAGAACGATATGAAATTTTAAATTTATTTTTTATCATCAACCATGCGTTTCCAGATATAATAAAAACCTTATCAACATTTTATGTCCATAAAATAAATAAAAGTGTCTAATATCGCTATCCTTACCATTCATTGACATGTGGTGCAACACACCTCAGCTAAGTGTATTACAACTTAGCTGAGGTAATAGTACTAACATCTTGCCCTGCGAGGACTTAAAAATTGTAGCACTATAACCCGCAAGGATATTTATGGAAAAGATATAAAACCTCCTAGTTATTAACGATAATATTAGCCATTAGCCATTAGCCATTAGCCATTAGCCATTAGCCATTAGCCATTAGCCATTAGCCAACCTTAAAATAGATATTATAACTTAGTAAGAGGTTTCATCAGATTTACCATTTTAGTATTTCATTAAGTTTTCTAACACCTAATTTTAAAGCGACACTTGACCGCACAGCATAAATGGCTTTCTTAGAAACATTATAATAGTACGCTTCTTCATCTACAGACATAGACTTAAAAAGGCATTTGAGCGTCCTGTATTCTGTTGGGGTCAACCGAGAGATCTGTTTGCTTGATAATAAGTAACCCCAGTCTTTAATTGAATATAAGTCTGAAATTAATATCTTTCTACTATCTAGAACAATAGCATTTCTTAGAAAGAAGTAAAAATAATTGGCGACTGGAGTAAGCAATGGTTCTGTAATTATTAAAGAAGGACTCATCAGATTTTTCTCCAACCATCCTGAAGAAATAATTTCTCTCAGAGACCACTTAGAAACATTCAGCACTTGTAATTCACAGTTTAGTTCCCCCCCTCTAAATATGTGTTTAATACCTTCAAAAAAATAAATATCCCTTTTTGGATAAATTACTACATTCATAATTGCATCCTCATGTTTTAAAAAAGTATTGTCCTTGTATTTTACTCATTGTGTCACCTATCGTATTAGTGAGGCGAGCATACCATGCTTCGATTAGATGACTTATTCGGTTTGCCACTACAAATCATCAAAGCAAATGACACAGTTAGGTACGCCATACCGCATCTGGAACGTATAACAGATGTGCCACCGGAAACTATAGTGTAGACTAACTCTAATTTTTTAAATTAAATCACTTCAATTCTCTGTGTATCTCTCTGCACTTTTCTCAGCAAGGTTGAAAGAGGGTGTTATAAGTGTAATAGTCGCCAGTGAAAAAGTGAAACACCTACACTTTAGGAAATACCACCTATCTCAGAATGCCTTATGAATTCGTGATTTCCACTCTCCATATAGAATAATTATCTTCCTATACCGTCACGGAATTGAGAATATTAAATCGACAATAAAATTTGTTATAATATATATTTTTACCCCACCCTTTCATAAGAAATATAAAAATAAAATGACCTTCTATGGTAGCCTCTTCTTGAGAGATAAATAAAATAAACCACTCTCACTAGTCTTTCGCTATGTGGAAATTACTTTTTAATTTAAAAAAGTTTTTTAATTATCAGCATCAATATCCATCCCCTGTTCCTATTTAGCCTCTAGATTAATCATCCTTTTAAACTCTACTTTTACATCATTCTGATAGATGTCTTTTAGCTGAGACATTACGTCCATATCCCCAGAAAGTTCCATAGGATAGACAAGCATGACAGAATACGCCAAATTTAAAAATGAAATAAGTAACATGGTTAAAAGTAATAAGATAAAAAAGCAAACCACCTTCATATTTCCCTCCTATAATAGTACCCCCCACCTCATATCGAAACTATTGTAAACCGATGGGGTGGATCAACCAATTTTTAACAATCTCGACACTAACCAGTTATGTTACAAGCTTCTAATCATATAGATACTGCAGTCATGGTGACCTGTATTTCCGAGTCTTTCAGATATGTGACGAAATCCGAAAATCTCATACAGACGAACTGCATTTTTTAGTTCTTCGAGCGTTTCAAGATAGCAGAATTCATATTTCAAGGCGGTAGCCTGAGCAATAATGAAGGCAATCATGCGTCTTCCTATTCCCATCCCTTTAACATGACTGCTGAAAAAAAATTTTTGCATTTCACAAATACCTTCTTCGCCATATAGTGGGGCAAGTCCCGCTCCCCCGACTACTTTTCCATTGGCCTCAGCAACCCAGTACCCGGTTCTAGGATGATTGTAGGCCTCACTTAAATTTTCAAGTACAGGGTCATTGAGGCTAACCCCCTCCAGATGGTCGATTTTGTTCTCTCGAAAACTATTTCGTATGATTTCTGCAATAACTGCATTATCTCTTGCTTCAATTGGTCGAAAGATCACTCCTACCTCTCTCTGCCAGCGGGCGTTACGCAAACTGCAAGAGAAACGCGTTATGACTTCAAGGAACTCCTGTATTTCTTCATCTGAGGATGAAAACAGAGCTTCCTCAATAAATTTGTCGGCATTTCCCTCAAGAGTGTAAAGTAGCTGTTTTCCTGAATCGCTTAACATAAGTGTTGATGCTCTACCATCCTGATCGTCATGCTTCTTTGTCAGATATCCCATCTCAATTAGAGAGCGAAGAGTGCGACTCATACTCGCCTTATCAACACATAGCTTAGCCGCCAGTTCTGTTGCTCCTGAAGGCTTGCTATTAAGTTCAATCAATATATGACTCTGAAGGGGTGATAACATGGTTCCGCTGCTTTTACGGCTGAGCATCCCAAGCTCTCTGACCATCTCCCGCAGTGCTGTACGGAACTGGCGTACTTCATTTTTCTTCATAAATATGGCCTGCATCTAGTATCTATGGTACCCATGATACACAAACTACTTAACACTGTTAAGTAGTTTGTGTATCATGGGTACTCATTCGCAAGCAGGTTATTCATTATGAGAAAAAAATGTAATGATAAGGCTCTTCGCAGGACCGTTGCCGTTACAACTGTTGTTATGTTTGTTTTTTATGCAACCTCTATACTGAGTCATTTTCTGTTGTGAGAAAGTCAGCACGACTGCGCCATGTGGTGTTGTATTTGATTTTATCGACTGCAGGTGACAATTCATCACTTTTCAGGTGCTGACATTTAGGCTCTGTCGCATTAGTGACATGAAGTTGGCCAAAGTTGCGTTGTTGGTTATTTAGGCAGCCAGAAAATAGAATTGTTCCGCGGGTGACAGTCCTCCACTTTTTGGGGGTTGATATTACCCTTTTCGTATCATGTTGAGCAGTTCGATACCGGCCAGGATCGTCTGTGCCCGTCGAAAGGATTTGAATCCCAGCATGGATCGTGTCCGGCGTTTGATGTTGCGGTGATCTTGTTCAACCAGATTATTCAGATACTTGTTTTGTCTGACGATAATCGCTTCTTCGTATGGTTTATCGGGGCTTTGTTGAATAAATCGAACTTTTGGCCGTAGTCAGGATCAGATCACCACACTCCTGATCCTGCAGCGATATCACGTGGCAAAACAAAAGTTCAAAATCACCAACTGGGCTACCTACAACAAGGCACTCATCCATCGGGGCTCACTGACTTTCTGGCTTGATGAGTCGGCCATTCAGGCCTGGTATGACAAGCCCAACACGTCTTCACGGGGTCGTCCTCAACGTTATTCTGAGCTCGCTATTTCTACCTTCTAATATCTGCATGATAACCAGCGATGGCTGGAATAGTTATGCCAGAGCAGTGCCAAAGTATAAGTATCTACCGGACGAAGAAGTTATCCTTCAGATATTTCACTATCCGCGCAACCTTACCTTTGGTTGTGGCCCTGCGCGGGCGTTAGGCCCGTGACAGGAAGTCATAGTGATCGGCCAGCAAGAGGAACCCGGAGTTGAACACCACTTTTCCGTTGTTATTTTTCAGCACTACTGCCTTCTGGTTATCAACCAGCACAGTTTTAACACTACAGCTGAAGTAGCGGAAGGCGCGAACAAGCGACTCATAGGTGTGTTCAGCATATGTTGCCATATCGCAGCCGGGCAGGATGTGCTGCTATTCGGCAATCCACTGTTCGGAGGCCTTGAGGCCACAGCGGCTGTAGGCTTTGGACTCGCAGATGTGGCAGAAGAAGCGGGCACGGGTACAGTCCGATAAGGTGCAACAGTAACGGTGAACGCTCATGAGGCAGGTGCCGCAGGCGAGTATGCGCTCGACGGTGAGTTTGGTCCAGCCGCTGAGGGGATCCCCGTATTTGTCCAGGTACTGGCACTAGCCGTCGTCATGCTGGAACAGCAGCTTTGTGGGTTGCGGAGTATACATAGAGGGGACAAGGAATGAGAAAAGAGCTTCGGCGTCAATGTGATCACGTTGCAGACGTGTTCTTTTTTATGCGGGTATTAGTGCGGGGGGCGTCAGCCTGCACCAACGTTGATGTGAGGCTGGGTCTTAAAGACGGTTGAGGCAGCAACGCTGGCGTGCTCGTACCGAAGGTACGCTACGTTCTCATCTGAGGAGCAATTTTATCTATTGGCTACCTAAATAACCGGCAGAGTCACTTTTGCTAACTTCTCTACGCTAATGCGGCAGATCCAGAGTTGCAGCCTAGTGTTCGGTGCGACTTTCATTTCTATCCTGATACCAGACTTCCAAATCCCCAGGCTTAAGCGGCCTTGAAAAAACATAACCCTGCACTTCGTCACAACCCATCTCACGCAATATTTTTACTGTATGGTCATTTTCCACACCTTCAGCTAGCACGACATAATCGAGTTGTTTAAGCAGTCTGATAACGTTACGGGCAATAATGTGGCTGGCTTTGTCGCTGCCAATCTTACTGACGATGGAGCGGTCGAGTTTAATGATATCAATGGGAATCTGAAGCAAATAGTTGATATTACTGTAGCCCGAACCGAAATCATCCAGTGATATCTTAAATCCTCGCGACCTTAGTATCTCCAGCCCGTTGATAGCAGCTGGGCTTTCCAGCATCTTCTCCGTTTCTAAACATTCCACACCGAGTAAATCGGGAGCGAGCCCGGCGCTTCGTATTTTCTGTTCAAGTCCGTCAGCAAAATCGCGCCGTGAAAAATCGCTGGCGGCCAGATTAATAGAGATGGATAGAGAGATTCCCCGATCACGCCATTGGCTTAACTGCGTGATAGCATGATCTATCACCCATTCCGTGAGCTCCCGCATCAGGCTGGTTCTTTCTACCAGCGGGATAAATAGCTCGGGTAAAACTTCACCATGCTCTGAATGCTTCCAGCGCAGAAGTGCTTCGACGCCCGTGACCTGACCTGTCACCAGCGAAATCTTCGGCTGATAGACCAGATATAATCCGCGGTCTTCGTGGAGTGCCTCTCTCAGGCTGGTGAGCAAGCTAAAGTCATTTTTTTTACTGTTATCTAGCGCCTTATCATAGGTCATAAACTGGTGGTCGTGACTTATCGCCTCGTGTAATGCGCTTACTGCACGGCGCAGGATTTCAACCGGCGTCATTGAGTTATCACAATCCCCTGAATTGCCAATATGAATATCCAAATCCAGAGTCACATCAGGGTTTATTCTGGCCTGTATTCCCTTCAGACACAGGGCTATATCCTCGAGTGCCGAATTCTCCTTTGCGTGGGTGAAATAAGCAAACCGTCCCACCGCGACGGCATAGAGCTGTCCGATCAATTGCAACCGGCCCTGAAGCTGCACCGCCATGTCGCGCAATAAATTTTCCACAGCGGTCATGCCCAGTGAGCGGGCGATTTCATACGCAAATGGCATATCGATACAGTCAATGATGACAAGTTTAAACGTGCTCTCTTTTGAAACAGCGATATCTTTGAGCATCCGTTGTCGATTAGGTAGCAGAGTCACAATATCGATATATCCGACGTCATGCCATGACGCCAGAAATCCCGATACCAGCTCAGCCAGCTGCTCAAAAATATTGATCTGCTCGTCTGATAGTGTCCGCGGCTGAGTATCCAAAAGACACAACGTACCGACGACGACACCCTCCTGCGTTTTGAGCGGACAACCCGCATAAAAACGAACAAAAGGGGCCTCTGAAACGGCTTCATAAGCTCTGAAATCCGGGTGCTCTTGAGTATCAGGACAAATAAAAGTTTCGCCTTTTCCCAGAGCGTTTTTGCAAAACGCTTCGCCGAGGCTTTTTTCCGTAACCGTGATATTCTTAGCAGATTTGATGTACTGTTTTTCACCATCCATAACGGAAACAAAGCACATTGGCACATTAAGTAGCTGGCAGGCCAGAAGTGTGTATTTTTTTAGCGCCTCATCCCGAACCTCATCGTGGCTCTTAAGCAGATTTATCGCTGCGCGATTTTTACTTTCATCGCTGCTAAGGTCAGTCAACATAGCAATACTCCGGTTTAATGAGTCTTTTACTTTTCCCTTGCCTGTAGTCATACCGGTTCTTTCGAGTTAGTGACATAAAGCAGGCAAAATTTGCGTTGCCGGTTATTTAGGCAGCCAACAAATAGAATTGTTCCACCGGTATCAACCCTTCGCCGAAATGGTGATGAAGCTGTCCTTTGCGTATCTTGTGGATCAGGTCGATGCCGGTCAAGATCGTCTATGATCGCCGAAACAATTTAAATTCTAGCATGGGTCGTATCCTTCGTTTGATGTAGCGATGATCTTGTTCAACCACATTATTCAGATACTTGTTCTTCTTGACAGTAATGACCCCTTCTTCTGGTTTGTTGGCGTTGAGTGTGGTCTGCGTTGCCATGTTAGCGCCACTTTTATCAATGGTCACTTTCTCCGGTTCATGGTG
>NZ_JBLJAK010000068.1:0-14076 GCF_047530105.1 Serratia sp. T13T92
CAGGAGCCCCATAGAGGCCCTCAGAAAAAGCAAAAAGCAGTGTGGTGGGAAAATATCGCGATCGCGACCTACGGTCGCTAAAAACAACGAACCCCATCAAAATAATGGGGTTCGTCATCAGTCTGAGACGCGAAAGCGTCTTTTTCTTTGGCTTGTATCTAGTGGTTTTGCACGCTGGCCTGTAAGGATTTAATCGGCGTGACGCGCACCTGCTTGATCATATTGTCCTGCACGTCGAGGATATCGATATCATAGTGGCTGATGCGCACCCTGGTCCCGATGCTGGGGATCTCCTCCAGCTCTTCGAGCAGCATGCCGTTGATGGTTCTGGCCTCGGTAGCGGGTAGCGTCCAGTTGAAGGCCTTGTTCAGCTCACGTACGTTGGCACTGCCGTCGATCAATACCGAGCCATCGCTCTGTGGATTCACTTCCTCCGCCAGCGTAGGTGACATTGAGGTGGTGAAGTCGCCGACGATTTCTTCGAGAATATCCTCAACCGTCACCAGCCCCTGAATATCACCATACTCATCGACCACGATGCCGACCTTCTCTTTGTTGCGCTGGAATTTCACCAGTTGAACGTTCAGTGGCGTGCCCTCTGGCACGTAGTAGATCTCATCAGCCGCCCGCAGCAGGTTCTCTTTGTTGAACTCTTTTTTCTCGGTCATCAGCCGGTAGGCTTCGCGTACGCGCAGCATGCTGATGGAGTCGTCCAGTGAATCGCGGTACAACACAATGCGGCCGTGTGGGGAGTGTGTCAGCTGGCGCATGATCGACTTCCAGTCGTCGTTGATATCAATCCCGACGATCTCATTGCGCGGCACCATGATGTCTTCCACCGTCACCTTCTCCAGATCCAGCACAGAAATCAGCATGTCCTGATTACGGCGCGAAATCTTCGACTGGGACTCGTTCACAATGGTGCGCAACTCCTCTTTACTCAACGCGCCACTGATGCGGACGTTGGTGCGGATGCCGAAAATCCGCAGCACCAGGGTGGTAATGCCATTGAGCAGCCACACCAGCGGGAACATGACTTTTTGCAGTGGGGCCAGCAGGAAGCTGCTAGGGAAGGCAATTCGTTCAGGATAGAGAGCGGCAAAGGTTTTGGGTAACACTTCGGCGAACAGCAGCACGACAAAGGTCAGCACCCCGGTGGCGATTGCCACACCAATATCGCCATATAGGCGCATCCCGACGATGGTCCCCAGCGCAGAGGCCAGAATATTGACCAGGTTGTTGCCAATCAGCACCAGGCCAATCAGGCGGTCAGGCTTTTGCAGCAGCTTCTCTACCCGGCGTGCGGCGCGGTTGCCCTGTTTGGACAGGTGGCGCAGACGATAGCGGTTGAGCGTCATCATGCCGGTTTCGGATGCTGAAAAATAAGCGGAGACCGCGACCATAATCACCAAAATGAAAATGAGGGTCTCTGTCGAAACATGCTCCAACGCGGTATTCCTTATGTTGGGGGAGAAGAGTGCCTAGGTGAGGCGATGGAGCGCCAGGCCAGACCTAGCGCACCATCATCAGTTCCTGGAGCAGGCGGCTCCCGAAGTAGGCCATGGTAAGCAGAAAAGAACCGGCAAAGCTGAACCAGACCACGCGGCGGCCACGCCAGCCTTCGTGATAATGGCCCCACAGCAGCACGATATAGACAAACCACGCCATGATGGACAGCACGGCCTTATGCACGTTCTCTTTGCTAAACAGGTTGTCCATATACAGCAGGCCGGTACACAGCGTCAGCGTCAGCAGCACCACACCGATCTGGGTGATATGAAACATCTTACGCTCAATACTCATCAGCGGCGGCATATCGGCACTGAAACTGAGTTTTTTATGTTTCAGCAGGTAATCAAGCCAGGCGAGTTGCAGGGCGTACAGCGTGGCAATAATCAGAGTGGAGTAAGAGAACAGCGCCAGGCCGATATGCACCATCAGTTCCGGGCTGGCTTCCAGATGGGTAATAAACTCCCCAGGCAGGAAGCTGGCAAACGCCAGGTTGATCATCGCAAAGCTGTAGACGATCGGCAGTAGGAACCAGCCGCGATCGCGGGAGGCGACGTAAGTCATCACCGAACAGATAATCAGGCCAACGATGGAGCCAATGTTCAGCAGGCTGAGATTTTGCCCGGCGCTGACGTCAAAAATGCGCTGCTGGAGGGCAATGGCATGGCAGACCAGCGCCACTACGGCCGAGACCAGCGCCAGCCGACGGTATGCGCTATTCTTCCGCAACAAACTGGGAATGATCAGTCCAAGGCTGAGCAGGTAGGCCATCAAAGCCACAAGAGAGAATACTGGCATAGCGTTATTTAGCATCGGCATGGTTAATTGGAATGCCAGTATAACGTTGAGCGGCCCCTACTCCAACCAATCTCCAACGCTGAGGCAGAGATCGTTGTAGCAACGTGTTATAATCGCCGCAATTGTGTCGCCACTGCGGCCTGACTCTTACGTTGAGCATGAGACGATGTTTGAAAATTTAACCGATCGATTGTCGCGCACCCTGCGCAATATCAGCGGCCGCGGGCGGCTGACCGAAGAGAACATTAAAGAAACCCTGCGTGAAGTGCGTATGGCATTGCTGGAAGCGGACGTTGCGCTGCCGGTAGTGCGTGACTTCATCAACCGTGTAAAAGAGAGCGCGGTTGGGCATGAAGTTAACAAAAGCCTGACGCCGGGCCAGGAATTCGTCAAAATCGTCAAGAGCGAGCTGATTGCCGCGATGGGCGAAGTGAACACCGAGCTGAACCTGGCGGCGCAGCCACCGGCGGTGGTGCTGATGGCGGGTCTGCAAGGTGCGGGTAAAACCACCAGCGTGGCCAAGCTCGGCAAATTCCTGAAAGAAAAGCAGAAGAAAAAAGTCTTGGTGGTTTCTGCCGACGTGTATCGCCCTGCGGCGATCCGGCAGTTGGAAACCCTGGCGGAAGGCGTCGGCATCGACTTCTTCCCATCAGACGTTAAAGAAAAACCGATCGACATCGTTAACCGTGCGCTGCAACAGGCCAAGCTGAAGTTCTACGACGTGCTGATCGTCGATACCGCGGGCCGCTTGCACGTAGACGAAGCGATGATGGACGAAATCAAACAGGTACATGCGGCGATCAAGCCGGTGGAAACCCTGTTTGTGGTCGACGCCATGACCGGCCAGGATGCGGCCAACACCGCCAAGGCCTTTAACGAAGCGCTGCCGTTGACTGGCGTAGTGCTGACCAAGGTCGATGGTGATGCGCGCGGCGGTGCGGCGTTGTCTATTCGCCACATTACCGGCAAGCCGATCAAATTCCTCGGCGTGGGTGAGAAAACCGACGCGCTGGAGCCATTCCATCCGGATCGCGTGGCCTCACGTATTCTCGGCATGGGCGACGTGCTGTCGCTGATCGAAGATATCGAAAGCAAGGTTGACCGCGCACAGGCGGAAAAACTGGCTAGCAAGCTGAAGAAGGGCGACGGTTTCGATCTGACCGACTTCCTCGACCAGCTTAAGCAGATGCGTAATATGGGCGGTATGGCCAGCATGCTGAGCAAACTGCCGGGCGCTGGCCAACTGCCAGACAACGTCAAATCGCAGATGGATGACAAAGTGCTGGTACGCATGGAGGCGATCATTAACTCAATGACGCTGAAAGAGCGTGCCAAGCCGGAAATTATCAAGGGTTCTCGCAAGCGTCGTATTGCGATGGGCTCCGGCATGCAGGTGCAGGATGTTAATCGATTGTTAAAACAATTCGACGATATGCAGCGCATGATGAAAAAGATGAAAAAAGGCGGAATGGCGAAGATGATGCGCGGCATGAAAGGTATGATGCCGCCGGGCTTCCCAGGCCGTTAAAACCACGCCGCAGCAAGGCTGTGGCGGGTTTGCCGATTTACCGATCACGGTAAAACCTGTCCGAGAGTGTGATGGTGCAAAAACGAATTACCGGCAATCTACGCTTTAGATTGCTTTTTGCGCCAAAATGAGTAAAATTTTCGGGCTTTTTATATTGCAACCGGGCCCCGTCCCTCAATGGGGCCCGGCTGTTTTATTAACTAAAGAGGATGTTATGGTAACAATTCGTTTGGCACGTGGCGGCGCTAAAAAGCGTCCGTTCTATCAAGTAGTAGTGACCGACAGCCGCAATGCTCGTGATGGTCGTTTCATCGAGCGTGTAGGTTTCTTCAACCCAATCGCATCTGGTCAGGCTGAAGCACTGCGTCTGGACCTGGATCGCATTGAGCACTGGGTTGGTCTGGGTGCTACCGTTTCTGATCGCGTTCACGCGCTGATCAAAGACGCTAAGAAAGCAGCTTAATCTGTCGCGGTGGTGGCAATGAGCAAGCAACTCAAACCGGTAGCACCTAAGCAGCCGATTGTACTCGGTAAGATGGGGTCTACTTACGGCATCCGTGGTTGGCTCAGAGTATTTTCATCCACCGAGAACGCCGAAAGCATATTTGACTATCAGCCCTGGTTAATCCAGCGCTCTGGTCAGTGGCAGTTTGTCGAGTTGGAAGACTGGAAACGCCACAGTCAGGATCTGATCATCAAGGTCAAAGGCATTGACGATCGGGATGCAGCGAATTTACTGACCAATTGCGAAATTGTCGTAGATTCCGAGCAGTTGCCTCCGCTGGAAGGCGATGATTACTACTGGAAAGACCTTATGGGCTGCCAGGTAGTCACCACTTCTGGATACGAACTGGGTAAAGTCATCGATATGATGGAAACCGGTTCTAACGACGTAATGGTCGTGCGGGCAAACCTGAAAGATGCATTCGGTATGAAGGAGCGGTTGGTCCCGTTTCTTCATGGGCAGGTTATCAAGAAAGTCGATCTCGCCGCCAAGATTATCGAGGCTGAGTGGGATCCTGGTTTTTGACCTCCGGATTTAATGGTCGAAGCAAGTGGAATAACAACATGGGGATTGGCTGGTGTTCATTGGTATCGTAAGCCTGTTTCCTGAGATGTTTCGCGCAATCACCGATTACGGGGTAACTAGCCGGGCAGTAAAAAATGGCCTGCTGAGCGTGCAGTGTTGGAGTCCGCGTGACTTCACCTACGACCGGCATCGTACCGTGGACGATCGCCCTTATGGCGGCGGCCCGGGAATGCTGATGATGGTGCAACCCTTGCGGGAAGCTATTCATGCAGCAAAAGCAGCGGCAGGCGAGGGAGCAAAGGTGATTTATCTGTCACCTCAGGGGCGCAAGCTGGATCAAACCGGTGTGCGCGAACTGGCGGCTAACCAGAAGATGATCCTGGTGTGTGGTCGTTACGAAGGGATAGACGAGCGCGTGATCCAAACCGAAATTGACGAAGAATGGTCAATCGGCGATTACGTTCTCAGCGGCGGTGAACTACCGGCAATGACCCTGATCGATTCGGTCGCCCGCTTTATACCGGGTGTTCTGGGCCATCAGGCTTCGGCAGAAGAAGATTCTTTCGCTGAGGGATTGCTGGACTGCCCGCACTATACCCGCCCGGAGGTGTTAGAAGGGATGGAGGTTCCGCCAGTTCTGCTGTCGGGCAACCATGCCGAGATACGTCGCTGGCGCTTAAAGCAGTCGCTGGGCCGTACCTGGCTTAGAAGACCTGAACTTCTAGAAAGCCTAGCTCTGACTGACGAGCAAGAGGTGTTGCTGGCCGAGTTCCAACGGGAACATCGAGCTAAGTAACAGGACTATGAAGGGAACGTCTGAGCGTTGTCTCGACGAGACCGATATATCAGTTTACCTAGGGTAAGAGACATATTATGAGCAACATTATTAAGCAAATTGAACAAGAGCAGATGAAGCAAGACGTACCTGCATTCCGTCCGGGTGATTCCGTGGAAGTGAAGGTATGGGTCGTTGAAGGTACCAAAAAACGTCTGCAGGCATTCGAGGGCGTGGTTATCGCTATTCGTAACCGCGGTCTGCACTCTGCATTCACTGTTCGTAAGATTTCCAACGGCGAAGGTGTTGAGCGTGTATTCCAGACTCACTCCCCAGTAATCGACAGCATTACTGTTAAACGTCGTGGTGCCGTTCGTCAAGCCAAACTGTACTACCTGCGTGAACGTACTGGTAAGTCTGCTCGTATCAAAGAGCGTCTGAACCGCGTTAACTAACGCTGCATCCAAAAGTTAATAGTTATAAGGGGATTACCGTCATGGTAATCCCCTTTTTTTATGGTGCGCGGGAATGGCATTGCGGTTTGACGATATTGTCACACTCGTTAATTCGTCTGTCGGATTTATCCAATACGCGGGAAGGTGGATTTGTGAAACTACCGCCACTGACCACTGAATGGAGCGCCTGCAATGCAATTTGCCTATACGATTTTATATGTTGATAACGTGCAACAAACGATGGATTTCTATCATCGAGCCTTTGGTTTTGAGATCCATTGTTTGCATGAAAGCGGGGACTGGGGAGAATTGGCTACCGGTGCCACGCGGCTGTCATTTTGCTCAAGAGAGCTGCTGGCTGGGCAGGGCAAAAAGAGCGCTAAAAGTGATTATAAACATCCGGTTTTTGAAATTGCCTTCACTACCGACGATGTGTCGAAGGCGCTGAAAAAAGCGTTGGATGCTGGTGCGGTGCTGGTCGAAGATATTCAGCACATGCCCTGGGGGCAAACGATATGCTATGTGGCAGATCCAGAGCATAACCTCGTCGAGATCTGTTCTGTAATGGCTTAATCGTAGCCTTCACCAAACGCCTGTTGCCAATGTGGATTGATACGGAATGCGGCAGGCGTGATCCCTAACCAATGCTGGAATTCCCTGTTCATGTGCGATTGGTCACAATAGCCACTGTTCAGTGCGATTTCTGTCAGGGAGACACTATCGCAGGCAGTTAGCACAGATGCAGTTCTTCTCATCCGCAATAGACGAAGCCAGAATAATGGGCTCTTGCCGGTTTTGTTTTTCACCAGTCGTTCCAGAGTACGAACGCTGATCCCCAACTCCTGGCTTGCCTGAGTCAGTGAGTTGGCAAGCCTTAACGACTGCAATGTTTCGGCAAGCTGCGTATCCACACGAACGGTATCGTGAATGATGGAAAGTAATGTTGGATGTTCTGGTGTTAATCGGGATGCGTTGAGGTAATGGAATAATTTGCCCTCATCGATAACACAATCTGGTCGAAACCGGAAACCATCATAATGGTCCCCTGCAGCGCTTTCCACGCCATAGGCACAGGTGTCGATCTCAGTGATCTTCATCTCCTGTTGCCCATTCCTGTCAGTCAGAAAAATTAGATCCCGGCAGCCATCAGGAACAACAATTTGCCGTGTCGTTTTTGGCGTATGAAAACTCCAGTGTTCCAAGACCAGCTGTTGCATGTGATCTCCCTATCATCTCAAGGACCCGGTTTTCCAAAGCTTACCATCTATTCCCTCTGGTTGGATTATCGTTATTCTGGTGAAACCAAGGGATTACCAGATGGTAACCCCCCTTTTTCATTACATCGCGGCGGCGCGCTGTTTGCCTTCTTGTGGATGAGGCTGCGCCGGAATGATGTCGCCGGGCGAAACGATGACCCGGGCCACGGATTCATGGGTGGCAAAGGTACAACTGCAGTTAATGTTACGGCATTGGTGATAGCGTTCTTTGGTCGATTCACTCAGATAGCGGCTGGAGCGAGTGTGTGCCACGCTACCACACAGTGGACAATGCATCATAGAGACCCCCTCTTGATAATACGGTGAAAAACTATTCGTCAGCAATGCTCGAAAAAGTCATTGAGCGAGCTGTTCTTTCCCTGAGAAACTGGTGGTATTCGGCGTGCTGAGACCTTTTAGGCACAGCTCACGTTCGGCGGCCCGGCGGCGTTCCAGCCCGCGGTTTTTGACGCCATTGACATAAATCCAGCGCGGTAACTGATCGCAAGCCTGCTGCCATTGGCCATGGTTAAGGAAATAAACCAGGGTAGAGCGACATGCGGCCCCCGTACCGACGTTAAAGGCAAACGCCATGACGGCATCATAAGTGGCCTGGGGCATCTGCTGTGGCAGACAGGCCGCCATGCGGCTCTCTACCCGGCGGATATCTTCCAGCAGGTTTTCCGCCGCTTGCACTGGCGTGATGGACTTACCTGGAATAACGCCAGCCGTATGGCCGACACCTTGCGTCCAAACCCCTGCTGCGCATTGATACGGGGTTAACTGGCACCCCTCAAAATCGGCAATCAGGTATAGCCCTTGTTCGGAGGTTTTAATGTGATTGGCCTGCGGCAGCAGCATGGCGATCGCCAGAATGGCCAGGGCGCTGCAACGCTTAACGATTGAGTTCATCAAAAAGTCTCCGTGCTGCCGCATCGCGCTCGATGCTTTTGAGGATCTCCAGACTCTTGCGTCTGTAGTACCAATTAACCAGGAAGGTGCCGATTCCTACGGCCGCGCCGATCAGAAAGGCCACATCCTGCGGTGAGAGCTTGCCAAGCCAGGCGAGAAATAGCGCCGCGGAGTAGGTAATGAATGAGGTTAATCTCTCCATCCCATTAACCCCACATCTGCTGTCGCAGAGGGTTGTTTTGTAGGATAACGCGACTGTCGGCCACGATAAGCGGGTCGATACTGGCCTCATTTGCCGGGTTTATCATGGTTTTTACCTTAGCAATAATTACTGTATATGCATACAGTATTAATCAAAATGCTAAAGTCGTCAAGCTAGGATAGGACTATTTTTAGCAAAATGGTAAGCACGAGGATGGGCATAAAAAAAGCCCATTAATTATGGGCTTAGAGAAGGACTGCGCGGAGCGGTAAGACGAGATTACAAACCGTACACCAGCGTCACTGAAGTCGTGGTATCGGTATTTTTCGGTGCTGAGGCCGGTGGTTTGGTGTTGTAGACCACCGTGTAGGCCAGCCGTAGGGCGAAGTCGTTATTGATGGCGACGTTTAACGCGGTTTCGGAGTTAACGGTGGTTTCGTCGTTCGCCAAAGCGGATAGGCCTTCGGATAGGCGGGCCGTGTCTGTCAGCCTGTAGGAATAGTTGGCTGCGCCATAGGCCAGGGCGCGAGTGGTGCGGCCACCGCCGTGGTATTCATCATGACGTACGCCTGGGCCGAATTCGACACGCAGGTCCTGACGCGGGTCGCTAAAGATCTGGCGCCCGTAACCCCCGGTCAGCGTAGAGCGTGAATCGTAACCGTTGTAACGATCGTTCAACCAGCCAACCTGGCCAAACATATAATTACGAGCTGTCAGATTATAACGGGTACGACCACCGGCCTGGTATTTCTCCGAGGAGCGTACGTTGGAGGAGGTGGTGTTGTTCGCCGAGCCCCACAGGCTGTAAGCCGCATCGCTGTTAAACCAGGTCATAGTGGTGTTGGCCAGCAGGGTCGAGTTCTGTGTGTTGCCCGACTGGGCGTTATAACCTGCCTGAACATTACCATCGAACGGCTTCTTGGCGGTGGCCGGATCGTCCATCGCGGTGAAGAGGGTATTGTCGGCGAATACGGAAACACTGGTGAAGGCGGTCAAGCAGCTAAAGAACAGCGGAATGGCGCAACAAGCGCGTAAAGAGTGCATTTTGGATCCAGTAGTTAAGTGTGATTATAAGTGATAGCGGTCACATTATATCGATTCGCCGAGGGGACAAAAATAGGCCTGGTTAGCTTATGTTTTTAGTTTAAACAGGGGACTTATGCACTTTTCGTCTAGTGATATCGTTGGCTTTTTGCGGCGGTGTTAACAGCGGCAACGGGGATCGCCCGTTGCCGGCAGAAACGCGATTAAAGGAAGGTCATCACCAGCAGATAACCGGTGATGCAGGAGCACAGCACGCCGATCAGGCCAGGAATGATGAAGCTGTGGTTGATGATAAATTTACCGATGCGAGTGGTGCCAGAGCGGTCAAAGCCGATGCAGGCCAGATCGCTTGGGTAAGTGGGCAACACGAAGTAACCATAGGCCGCCGGGAAGAAGGCCAGCAACATTTTAGGCTCGACGCCTAACTGCAAGGCCATGGGTGCAACGGCGGCCAGAGCAGCGGCCTGGCTATTAACCAGTTTGGAAACCAGGAACAAGACGATGGCATAAGTCCAGGGCTGGCTTTTCACCACGTCTTCCAGCACCACCTTTAACTCCCCCATATGTGCCTGGAAGAAGGTATCACTCATCCATGCCACACCGAATACCGAGAAGATGGCGACCATTCCCGCTTTGAATACGGCACCGTTGGCGATATCGCTAGGTTTGACTTTACAGCCCATCAGGATCACCGCACCGGCGATCAGCATCATCATCTGGATCACCAGATTCATCGACAGCGGTTTCAGCACGCCTTTGGCATCGGCAAAGGAAGGACGCAGATCGGCAAAGGCACCGAGCATGACCACGATAGCGATAGCGCCGAAGAAGATCAGCGTTGACCAGTATGCCTGCTTGGGAAATGTTTGATTGAGCAGGGTTTCGGTGCCGCCATAGATATAGGCGCGCTGCTCCGGATCCTGGATCCTGGCCTGGAAATCGGCATCCTTATCCAGATCTTTGCCGCGACGCAGGCTCCATAATGCCGCCATCAATACACCGACCAGTGAAGCCGGGATCGAAACGGCCAGGATCTCCAGCAGCGAGTAGGCTTTGCCGATCCCATGACCGGCGGCAATGATCGAAACCAGTGATACCACGGCCACAGAAACCGGGGATGCGGTGATGGCCATCTGTGAGGCGACAGAGGCAACGGCCATAGGGCGTTCTGGGCGGATCCCTTTTTTGATGGCGATATCAGAAATGATCGGGAACATGGTGTAGACCACGTGGCCGGTACCGCACAGGAAGGTCAGCGTCCAGGTGGTAAAGGGGGCGAGTAAGGTGATGTGTTGTGGGTGGCGGCGCAGTAGCCGCTCGGCATATTGCATCATGACATTCAGACCGCCAGCGGTTTGTAACACCGAGGCACAGCCGATCACCGCCAAAATGGTGAGCATGACATCTACTGGAGGTTTGCCAGGTTCCAAACCGAATATAAAGCACAGCAGAAATAAGCCAATACCACTTATTAAGCCTAGCCCCATACCGCCAAATCGGGTGCCGACTAATAGGCAGATAATAATAATTGCGAATTGCAATGTGATCATGAGAGTCCCTTGTCAGAAAGAAAAAACTGCTAACGCTCATCGCTCCTCAATGCAGGCGGTACGGGCTCTGTCTTCGCAGAGTAACCCTAAAGAGGTGTGAGCGATTTATGCCATAGTTATTTATTTGGCGAGGGATAACTGTGAGGTTCCGCAATATTTATTCAATAGAGTGACTATTATTTCTGATATAGATTGAAATGAATAAAGAATGAAAATCAATTGCCAGTTAAATGTATGACAATTGTTTTATAGTTGTTTAATTTGGCGATGGATGGGGCGGGTTTGCCAAGGAACTTGTTGTCTGTGCGGGTGTGGCATGCAGTGCCACTACACGCCGAAGAGGTGGTTTTTTGATCGCGCCAGGGCCAATGAGTAATCTACTTTTGTGTTCATTTTTATTTACGGTCTGTGATTTTCAGGGAGGCTGATGTTGGTTGTTCTTTGCTGTGTTTTATTAGTGGTTTTCTTTTTTATTTAAATAAAACAGTTTCTTAAATGGATTTTTGTTTCCTGTGACCGGTGATTCGCTTTCCTGTTTATGATGGTAATTTTTTATTTACAGTAAATGGATTGAAAACTTTACAAGGAGTGGTTAAGGTAGCATCTGTAACGCTCAATGTTTTAACTACACACGCATAACGGCAAACGACAGGAATAGCATCATGCAAAAAGACGCGCTCAACAACGTACATATCAGTGCAGAACAGGTTCTGATCACCCCGGAAGAGCTGAAGAACCAGTTCCCACTCAGTGCCAACGATGAAACGGAAATCGCGACGGCCCGCCAGACCATTGCCAATATCCTTAAAGGGCAAGATCACCGTCTGCTGGTGGTCTGTGGGCCATGTTCGATCCACGATCCTGATGCCGCGCTGGATTACGCGCGTCGCCTGAAAACCCTGTCGGCTGAATTGAGCGATCAGCTGTATATCGTTATGCGCGTCTATTTTGAAAAGCCAAGAACCACCGTCGGCTGGAAAGGCCTGATCAACGATCCGTATATGGATGGATCCTTTGATGTAGAAGCGGGTTTGCACATTGCGCGTCGCCTGCTGCTGGATCTGGTCGGTATGGGCCTGCCGTTGGCGACCGAAGCGTTGGATCCGAACAGCCCGCAATACCTGGGCGATCTGTTCAGCTGGTCGGCGATCGGTGCGCGTACGACAGAATCTCAGACGCACCGTGAAATGGCTTCCGGCCTCTCAATGCCGGTGGGCTTCAAAAACGGTACGGACGGTAGCCTGGGCACGGCCATCAACGCGATGCGTGCCGCATCCATGGCGCACCGCTTTGTCGGTATCAATCAGGCAGGCCAGGTTTGCCTGCTGCAAACCCAGGGTAACCCAGACGGCCATGTGATCCTGCGCGGTGGTAAAACGCCTAACTACAGCACTGAGCACGTTGCCGCCTGCGAAAAACAGATGCAGGATGCGGGACTCCATCCGTCCTTGATGATAGATTGCAGCCATGGCAACTCAAATAAAGACTATCGCCGTCAGCCAGCGGTTGCCGAATCCGTAGTTGAGCAGATCAGAGCGGGTAACCGTTCGATCACCGGCATCATGCTGGAAAGCAATCTGCATGAGGGCAGCCAGTCTTCTGAACAGCCGCGTGTAGATATGCGCTACGGCGTTTCGGTGACCGATGCCTGCATCAACTGGGAAAGCACGGAGACGCTGCTGCGCCAAATGCATCAAGAACTCGGCGCTGCGCTGATGGCACGCACTGGAGAGTAGTGAGTTATGGTGGCTGAACTGACCGCATTGCGCGATCAAATTGACGAAGTGGATAAAGCGCTGCTGGCCCTGTTGGCGAAACGCCTGGAGTTGGTGGCGGAAGTAGGGGAAGTCAAAAGCCACTACGGTTTACCGGTTTACGTACCTGAGCGAGAGGCGGCAATGCTGGCTTCTCGCCGCAAGGAAGCGGAAAGCCTTGGCGTTCCGCCCGATTTGATCGAGGACGTGCTGCGCCGCGTGATGCGCGAATCCTACACCAGTGAGAACGACAAAGGCTTCAAAACGCTGTGCCCACAACTGCGCCCTATCGTCATTATTGGCGGTAATGGCCAGATGGGCCGCCTGTTTAACCGGCTGCTTACGCTGTCGGGTTATCAGGTCAAAGTGTTGGACCAAGATGATTGGCCGCAGGCGGATAGCCTGCTGGCGGATGCCGGTATGGTGATTGTCAGCGTGCCGATCCATATCACCGAGCAGGTGATCGCTCAACTGCCGCCGCTGCCGCAGGACTGTATTCTGGTCGATCTGGCTTCGGTGAAGAACCGGCCGTTACAGGCGATGCTGGCCGTACACAGCGGCCCGGTATTGGGGTTACACCCGATGTTTGGCCCGGATGTTGGCAGCGTGGCCAAACAGGTGGTGGTGTACTGCGATGGTCGTCAGCCAGAGGCCTACCAGTGGCTGCTGGAGCAATTGCAGGTTTGGGGGGCGCGTTTACATCGTATCAGCGCCGTCGAACACGATCAGAACATGGCCTTTATCCAGGCGCTGCGCCACTTTGCTACTTTTGCTTACGGCCTGCATCTGGCCGAAGAGAACGTACAGCTGGAGCAATTGCTGGCGCTCTCTTCGCCGATCTATCGGCTGGAACTGGCGATGGTGGGGCGGCTATTTGCGCAGGATCCGCAGCTGTACGCCGATATCATCATGTCTTCGGAAGACAACATTCATCTGATCAAACGCTACTATCAGCGCTTTGGTGAGGCGATCAAGCTGCTGGAGCAGGGCGACAAGCAGGCCTTTATTCAAAGCTTCCAGAAGGTGGAGCACTGGTTTGGTGATTATGCCCAGCGCTTCCTGGTTGAGAGCCGTTCTTTGCTGCGCCAGGCGAACGATAGCCGTCAATAGAGGGAAAAGGGTTCGGCATAGCCGAACCCTTCAGATTGATGACAAAGTCCTGGCCGTGAGGCCAGGACTTTGATCTAATAAGGTCAGTGCAAAAAACGGACTGACTGCCATGCTCAAAGAACCTTCTCCCCATCAGTACCAGTTTGAAACCAT
>NZ_JBLJAK010000069.1:0-12865 GCF_047530105.1 Serratia sp. T13T92
TGCTCGCCTGCGGTACCTGCCTCATGGGCGTTCGCCGTTACTGTTGCGCCTCATCCGACTGTACCCATGCCCGCTTCTTCTGCCAGAGCTGCAAGTCCAAGGCCTGCAGCAGTTGCGGCCTCAAGGCTACTGAGCAGTGGATTGCCGAACAGCAGCACACCCTGCCCGACTGCGACTGGCAACATATCACCTTCACCATGCCGCATCTGCTGTGGCCGTTCTTCAACAACAACTGGCCGCTGCTCAACGACCTGTTCCGCTGCGCCACCCGCGCCATGCTCCGCTGGGCACGCCAGCAGGGTATCGAAGTGGGGATCTTCTGCGCGCTCCACACCTACGGCCGGCAACTCAATCAGCATCCACATATCCACGTCTCCGTCACCCGCGGCGGCCTTGACGTCAAACACCACGTCTGGCGACAGCTGTTCTTTAAAAAGAAATCCGTCGAAGCCATCTGGCGCAACGCCGTCGTTCACCTGCTGCGCGACAACTATACGCGCATCAATCCCGGAGCCCTGCCGGGCCTCGGCCATATCCGCAACGAAGACCGGTGGCACCGTTACCTGCATGCGCAGTATCGCCGTGCCTTGAAGGTACACTTTGCCAAAAAGACCCGCGGCGCCTGGCGCAGCGTGAAATACCTGGGCCGGTACCTGAAACGCCCGCCGGTGGCGGCCTCACAACTGCGCCGCTACCGCGGCGGTGCCGTGGTCCATCAGTATTACGATCACCGTACGCAGCAATATAAACGCCAAAAAATCAGCCAGGAAGAGATGCTGCAGCGCTATATCAGCCATATTCCGGCGCGGCATTTTAAGATGGTGCGGTACTACGGCTTTTTGGCCAACCGCAAAAGGGGCCAACTGTTGGCGAAGGTTTACGAAGCGCTGTCGATGACGGTGCGGGATAAGCCCAAACGGCCCGGGTTCGCAGTGTTGATGAAAGGCTTCCTGGGCTCCGACCCGTACCAATGCATCCTGTGCGGCGATCGGCTGCGATTTGCCGGCGTCGAGGCTGGCAGGCATGCGACAGAGTTACTGTCGGCCAGGTTGCAGCGGATGGAGAAAAAACGATGGCTTCAGGCACCGGCTCTGGATAGGTGCGCCTGAAAAATGGGTTTTAGATTAAAAACACATCAAAACTGGTATTTTCATCAATAACATCTTGCTATGCCACGCCACACGGGCATGTGTCACGCTGCTATTTATGGTCATGAATTTTTTAAAACGCTTTTCCAGATTCCTAACCATCAAGTACCTGAGAAGATTTATACCCGCGGTAAGCAGGCAAATAGTAATCAACAGGTCAATCACGCCCAGTTCTAAAAATTTTTTCATAACTCCCCTATATTTACCCTATCAAGGCTTTTGCCTTTGCACGTACATCTGACAGTACCGACGCAGGTACCTGTCCCTTTTTTGTTGCATTACGTTCTTTCCAATCCAGACTCTTTATTTGATCAGCCAGCACAGCGCTCTCACGTACACCAGGGACAATAACTTCAAAAGGGTACCCTTTAATTTTGGTCGTCATCGGGCAGCACAGCATTAACCCAATCCGCCCGTTGTATACGGCAGGACTTAGGACTAATGCAGGGCGATGACCAGCTTGTTCATGTCCCGCCTGGGGATCAAAATCCAGCCAGACAATATCACCGGCGTCAGGAACGTAACCTTTAATCATCACAGTGCCTCTTTGCCAACAGGCTCACCAAACGACACTGCCTGGTGAATATTCTCGTCCGTCACGCCTGCCAGCAAGCCGTCAAGCGAATAGACCTTTGCCCGCACCGGTACAATGACGATACGCCCTTCTTCGACACTCACCTCAACGGTATCATCCACGTTGAGCGACGCTGCTTTCATGATGGCGACAGGAAGACGGACTGACGGGCTGTTACCCCATTTTTTAACCACAACTTGAGACATAATCCCCTCCTTATCAGTTGCAACGTATCGATACTGTAGAAACAATAATCAAATCACCGTTCGATGTCAACAATGTTGATACATCGATTTCCGACTTTTACAGAGAACGGAAAGGGGGATCCTACTACCGGGAACACAGCTCACAGCGTGGTTTCGTTACTTCCCAAACCCCGATCCGGCGGCGATAGTACTCATTATCAATATAGAGGTTAGGGAGTAACGAACCATTATGCTGATCATAACATAATGATTCCGTTAGACTTCAGACATCTAAAAGCAAGATATGCTCTTGCCCTGTCTTTAGAGCATAATGACTATGGATTACCATTTTATTATGCCGCGAGTTACTTTTATTCCACCAACCAACACTGAACCACCATAATCTTTTGCCAGTCCCAACAGCGTGTCATGGAAACCTAAATTTGAAAATGCTGTTTCGACTTTTTGAACTGCTGCCTTGCTAAGCCCTTTTCGAAATGTGCCTTTTGATGCATCTATCCAGTCAGCTTTGCGGCAAGCCTCAATGACCTTCTCATGAGGGCCCTTGTAAGGAAATATTTTATGGTGCCAATGTATAGCGCCACGAAGAGCATCAGCGTTTAGCCCCCATTCATATTTCTCATTATCTACTAAAGTCACCGTTTCAGACGGCTCAAGGTAAGCCAGCTCATGGTCCGTCCAAAGCCCTATGTCGTGATAAACAAAAACTGTTTCGATGAGAGGTTCTAACTCAGGCTCGTACTCTAAAAAGTGCATGGCATAGGTGATAGTTCGATAAACATGATTTCGATAACCTGGAAAATCTTTGCCAATAACCTTTTCGTAGCGTGACCATAGTACTTCAACTAGTGGGCGCTCAAGTTTTTTTATTTCTGTCATTATTAATTCTTTTATAAGACGGTATGTAGTGGATGCAAGGCTTTATTGAATAGATAAATTTTGGCTTTGTCGCATTAGTGACATGAAGTTGGGAAAAGTTGCGTTGTCGGTAATTTGGCAGCCAGCAAATAGAATTGTTCCGCGGGTAACAATCCCTCACTTTTCGGGTGTTGATATTGCCCTTTTCGTATCATGTTGAGCAGTTCGATGCCGGTCAGGATCGTCTGTGCCCATCGAAACGAGCTGAATCCCAGCATCGGCCATATCAGATGTTTGATATTTCGGTGATCTTGCTCAATCAGGTTGTTCAGGTACTTACTTTGCCTGACGGTAATCGCTTCCTCATCGGGTTTGTCGGCGTTGAGCGTGGCCAAAGCTGCGGCGTTAGCACCACTTTTATCGATAGTGACCACCTCTGGTTCGCCGTGATGGCGAATAGCCTTGCGAAAAAAGCGCAAGGCGGCTGCTGCGTCCCGTTTGGCGGTCAGCAAAAAGTCGATGGTCTGGCCTGTAGTATCGACCGCGCGATACAGATACTTCCACTGGCCTTTGATTTTGATGTAGGTTTCATCAATTCGCCACCGCCGACCTATTGTGCGCTTGTGTCGGCGAAAAGAGTTCTGTCGCATTAATGCGACAGAACCCGATTATTGACCTGTGCTCCCGAGCCGTCATCTGCTGGTCGATGTCCTAGCGGATGTCTGAGATCCAGCCTTCAGAAGCAAGAGAAACAGCTTTTGCATATCTTTGCATCCCGCGTAGACAATATCAGCCATGTCATCTATTTTTATATTCAAGGATTTTTCAAGAGTCACTTCTTATGAAAAAAACGTTTGCGATATTTTTTGCTATGATTATGCTATCTGTTTCGTATAGCAGCATCGCAGCCGATCCAAAACTGACTAGAAGTCACAATACTTTTACCCAAGGACTCAATTTGGACTCAGCACAAAGGGTAAAATTTGAAGCCATCAAGGCCCATACTAAAAAAAACCTTAAAAGCATTGGTGTGAATAGTGTTAGTAATAATGCAGTTTCAAAAAAAATTGAGTCAGAACAGTGGGATGACAAAGCTGAAAAGCAATACCTTGATGAAGTTGGGAAAGCACGGGCTCAGGCTCGTTATTATCGAACTCAATATTCATTTGAGGCTAACCAGGAATTAACTACACACCAAAAAGAAAAACTCATTAACATCATAAGAAAATATGATCTTTATTGAACGGTAGTACGCCTGCGGTACCTGTGCCATGGGCATGCGACACTATTACTGCACTTCTCCTGACTGCACACATTCACGCTTTCTCTGCCAGAGCGGCTTTGTTGAATAAATCGAACTTTTGGCCGTAGTCAGGATCAGATCACCACACTCCTAATCCTGCAGCGATATCACGTGGCAAAACAAAAGTTCAAAATCACCAACTGGGCTACCTACAACAAGGCGCTCATCCATCGGGGCTCACTGACATTCTGGCTTGATGAGTCGGCCATTCAGGCCTGGTCCAACACGTCTTCACGGGGTCGTCCTCAACGTTATTCTGAGCTCGCTATTTCTACCGTACTGATGCTCAAACGCGTTTTTCGCCTCACGCTGCGCGCCGCGCAGGGATTTATGGCTCTGTCGTGTTAAGGCGGCGTTAGGTAAAATGCTGTTTTTTTTGTAATGTTCCCTATTAATGTCTCTGATCCGAAATGCCTTTAAACGCCTGCATTACCCCATCGATATCATCGCGCAATGTGTCCGCTGGTATCTGGCTTATGCTCTGAGCTTGCGCAATATCGAAGAAATGATGGCTGAACGCGGTACTGCTGTTGACCATTCCACACTTCATCGCTGGGTCATCCGTCTGGTACCACTGTTGGACATCGCTCCCATTAGGCCTATAAATGCACATATTGCCCATTGCCATGATGTATAATTTGATGCAAAATAACATCAATATATAATTCTTGGGAGGCTATTTTATGAGAACGACAGTCACCATTGATGATTTGCTGTATGCGCAGGCTCTGGAAATGGCAGATCCGGGTATGGACAAGGCTGATATTTTCCGGGAAGCAGTGAAAACGTTTGTTCGGGTACAGGCAGCAAAAAGGCTTGCTTCGCTTGGCGGCTCATCGCCTGAAATGCAGGTGATCCATCGCCGCCGCGAGGAGCCATCCGCATAATGACTATTTTGGTTGATACGTCTGTCTGGGTTGACCATTTCAGAAACCGGAATGATGGATTGATTCAGTTGCTGAGTTGGGATCTGGTTTTGATTCACCCAATGATACTGGCAGAGATAGCCTGTGGAACGCCACCGGCGCCAAGACTGCGAACGATTGGCGATCTGGGGCTGTTACCAGAGTGTCATCAGGCTAATATTACCGAAGTTATGACGTTTATTGAAAACGAGAAGCTGTACGGGCTTGGATGTGGACTGGTTGATATTACGTTACTTGCATCGACCCTGATAACACCAGGTGCGAGACTCTGGACGCTGGATAAGCGACTTGAGAGGCTTGCTAAACGTCTTAATGCGAGCTATCAGCCGGTTCATTGACGTATTCAAAACCCAATGTGTTTGTACGAAAGACAATCAAGAAGACAAAACAAATAGTTGCCGGGCAGAAAGGAATAAAAAATGGGCGATCTCAAAAAGTATTTACCTCTATTAAGCGTTAACTCATTATTTATTGAAGATTTAATGTTAGATAACCCTCCATGTTTTGCTTTTGGATATGTAGAAGAACGAGGCGAAAAATGTGGGTTCATTGCCTTGAGGCCAGAAATATCGATCCCTACTGAGTCCACTCAGCAAGGGATGCACTTTGGGCATTCTGTTATTGGAACAATGGAAGAACCGGTACTTCATTTTGCTTTTGAATTTTATGGACATGCGACATATCACGGTCTTGTTCCCTCCGGCAACCCCATCATCCAGGCTGTGCTCAACACCATGCTGGAGACCGAGGATTATTTTTTCTTTGCCATCAATCCAGATAACTCTATTACTGCATTTCGTTCCCCGTTAGATGGCACAATGCTCATGCAGCTCCAGAATACTCATGATGTTTTTTGGCGTGCTATCTGCTCGGATGAAAGATACGAACAAACAGTGACCCAATTTAACAAAAACATCCATCAGCCTGAAAACGTGCTGAAATGGGTATGCAGGAATAACTGGGATTATCTGAATTTAACAAAGTACAGGATGGAACTCTATCCAAAGCCCTAGAAGTAACAAAGTGGCAATTTCAAGCAGGGCGCGGACTTCTGGCAAAAGCATCGACGTTTGCACGGAACAAAGACAATCAGAATTGGGCAGAAGCACGGCAGGCACATTGCGAACAACAGACTACCGATGGTTAATTCAAACCGGCGAGCTAGTACACTTGAACTGATAACGTCCCTGAGCATCACATCAAGCCACTTCGATAATACTTTCTACCCGTTTTTGCCCCTGTTGGGTGGGCTAGTAGTCTACTCACCCAATACCCCAGATATCATTGATATCTCCACTGCCATCTACAGACGGTTTCTCAAACCGAATTAGGTATGCAGGAAATGGATTAATAAACCAAAGAGATTACATTTCCCCTTGAACATGACGAGTTTCGATACGCAATTGAAACAAGTCACCATTGCGCATAAATGTACGGCACATGGCGGCATTCGCCCCCATTAAGAATGCATCTAATTCAATGGCTGACAATATCACTTCAACAGTCGTTACATCAAAACCTGCCCCCGGCAATTTACTTGGTGCAGGTTTAATAAATTTCAGGTATGCGGCGTTTGAATAAATATAACATCGAGCCTGATCGCGAATACAAAAAGGTAACGGTGATGACGAATAATACTTATCAAAACGATTAACAATATCAGCTAAGGATTGACTTGTAGATGTTAGATCTCTAGGATCTAACAGCACTCATGACAACCTCCCTTTTAGGTCGAGTGGGTGGCTGGTACGTAGGGCTCTATCCCTTCGTACCAGCGATTCAGCAAACTAAATCGCCGATAATCAAATTTTCATTAAATCCGATAATAATGTAGCAAAGAAAATTATTTTTGCCATGCTAAATTTAAGGTAAAATGAACCGCAAAAAATTATTGTTTCAATTAGACATCATCTTCACCACCCTCATCTTTAGGGAAGAAATTTGATACGATTTGGTCTACATCTTCGCGGATTGTTGTGACCATATCTTTAAATATGAACTTATCGTTCCCTTCTAAATGTGGACTGAGAGACATCATGCCTAACAGCTTACTTGTCGCCATCTGCGCTTTCAGCATATTTTCTAGCATCGTCTTATTAAAGAGAGCCTGATTGAATCCTGTCTCTTTGTTTTTCATCTGGGCTTCATACACCCTAAGCCCCAGTTCAATGAGCATCGTAGTGACGGCTTTGTTGAATAATAGAGAATCATGCTGTTTTTACATACCTGTTTTGGTCAAAGATGCTTGTCACTATTGCGAGCATCTCCCAATTCTGACTTTAACCTACTGATTTTACGTTGGGGAAGACCGCCATTTTTGTAGGCCTGCAGCATAATATCTATTTATTCAACAACGCCCGTAGTGACACTCGAAAAACTGACATCTTTATCTTTAGCACCTTCCTGACGGCGTTTTTCTACTATTGCCATTATCTTGTCTGCTACATCATCACTGGCGTACACCTGGATCTTAGCCACGGCACTTTTCCTTATATTATTAGGATTTTATTTGACCCTGAAATATCATAAACATAACGAATCACCCAAAAATCGAATCGCAAGTCGAATCTAGATACACGGAGAGTCACACGGCGAATCTTATATAGAATTGACTCTAGGGTCAACTCGTCTCAACCTCCTGATTCTTCGGCTCTGATTCGTTCATGACTTGTCGTAGAGTCATTACCGACTCGGTTTGTATCGCCTTAGAGTCGTTAATGAACACTATTATAATTTATTTCACATTATTACTTTCTTAACCTACTGTATTTAAAAGCAAATCAGCAAAAAGTAATTTTTGCGTGGGGTGTGGTGATTTTTGTGGTGAAGGGTGCATATATATTGAACTGCGAACTTGTATAGATTAAAATACTACCTAGAAATCAGACCGGAGGAAGTATATGAATAAAATGGCCGCTTTGACTGTATCTCTGCTTTTTTCAGGTATAGTAAACGCATCGGATTGTTTTTATTTGGCAGGAAGGGATTACAAAATCGATCCGGACTTACTCCGCGCAATTGCCTGGAATGAATCTCGGTTTAATATGTCAGCTATCGGAACCAATAAGGATGGCAGTATTGACATGAGTCTAATGCAGATTAACTCCCAGCATATTCCTAAACTTGCCGCGATGGGTATCACCCGTAAAACCCTCATGTCTGATGCGTGCATGAATATTTATACTGGCGCGTATTTTCTTGCCATTGCATTTAATAAGTGTGGAATAGGCTGGCATGCTGTAGGGGCATATAACGCGGGATTTAAAGAGTCAGAGAAACAGGCCCAACGACGCTACATTTATGCAAAGAAAATCGAGGCCACCTACAGAGCAATTAAAGACAGTAAGAAACATTGATACTCATACCATGCTTTATGGCTTATTATTCCTTGGCATTACACATTTAATTACGCCCACTATTAATCTCATCATTTCAATTCGATGTTATTAAAATAGCACCAATAACAATTAATCAATTGCATTTTCCCTATCACGTTTCACTACTATACAACACAGCTTGCTTTATCGACTTTCAAAACGATGAAGTAATCATAACGTACAGCGTCACTCACTCCAAAGGGGATTATTTAAAATCTAATGATCCGGATATCTTCTATGAAACCTCCGACGATAGAGACGACCAACTCCATTTGTTTCCGCACGGTGGCATACTCAACATTGAATCCTTTAATGGGGTGTTAAGTTGCCTACCTGCCGGTTTTTCCTTTATTGACATAGTGCTTCAACTTTCGGTGGCAAACTATCCTATCGCACATTTTGTGAAGATGTAGAAAATCCACTTCAGGTTTTAAACCTGAAACAGATAGAAATTATTGATCACAGTGATGGTGGAACTATCTCTATGAAGTTGGCACTGCCTAGTCAAAAATCAGTAAATAGCCAGGTATTAATTTCCGCACTGTGGTGTCTTGATGAACACGATCCGGTTGTTAAATTATACTACCCCTCCTGTTATGTGGGCTGACCGATTTCCAAACGATGTTTATTATTATAATATGATTAATATCTCACCGCGATCCGATAATTTCCTGTCGGCTGTGAAAGCGATGTAGTTAGACAGAATTATTAATAGTTACCCGAAATAAGAAGTGAACAACAACCAATGAAAATAGCTCATCATCCGATGCAAAAATGATTTTTTTGCTCCCTTGAATTACACACTACAGCTTGCAGAAATGATACAACCATCACACTTTTTCAGTTTAACCTCCTGTGATCACTCCGCTCTTGAAGGAGGTCCTTCCCTGGTAACATTGATGTTCCTCGATTTTTATTAACATCCTTGACTGAACGTTCTCCAGAGCAGGAGCACACTCGACGGAACGACGTGGCGCCATCAGAGTACCTGTTGCTTTTCAGCAGGTCAGTGAACGCGCTGGCCCTGGCCAGCTGCAGCCCTTGACCTGGTTGTTGCGTCAGGGATGGAAGCCCGCAGGGCGGAGACAGGTTTACCTGGCGCCGTTCACGACAGCCCGATACCGCAGGTAGACGCCACGATGCAAGAGATCACACTAACTTAAAGGGGGCAGTAACCAGATCCACGTAAGATCCCCAGGAAGCCCCTCAAGAGGCGAAACAGAGATAATTGACCCGTTATACCCATCGGAAAATGGAATTTCACACGGAGGGGCAGGAAGGAGAACAACGCCGCAGGCGCTGTCCTCTTCTTTGCTTTTTTACCGCCCACTTTTCCTGCGGTAATTTTTTGGCTACAGGGCAGGATCTCACCTGCCTGCCCAGTAGATCATACAACCAACCGGGCCATGACTTCTTTCATGGCATCGACTTTCTGACGCAATGCCCGCCGCTGCTCCCAGCCGTTGATATAGTACACCGGCGTATAGCGGACCCGGCTGCATTTCAAGGTCAATGCATTGCCAGTGATCACCTCCGCTGGAATGCCGAGTAAACTCAACTGTATGAAAGCCATATCCGCCGCAATGGGATCAATGTCGATGCAGTTAACATACAAGTGCTCGGAAGGGTTTAACCCGGCTTCCAGCATACATTGGGCATAAGCAAGTACCATAGCCGTCCGTACCAGTAGGGGGATTCATGGCAAGGGCTGGAAATCTCGATCAGCACTCGAGGAGCAGATTGATGTGACAAGCGCAGATTTACCGGATGCAAACCGCCCCATTCATGCCGCAGTTCGCAATCCACTTGCCAACACTCCGGTAGGGATAATGCTGTGATCACCGCACTGGACAACCGCAGACGGGCTTCATCACCACGTTCGCGGTACTGTTCAAAATCCGTGGTAGTAAAGGCTTGCAGCTTGGCTAACGTGAATATTTCTAATTTTGTCAATGATGTTATCAGCCGCCCTTTCGGGCGGCAGCTCCAGTTATCAGGCAGCGTCAGTGGTTACTGTTTCGTCGGAATGGGTTTGGCCTTCTTCTGAGTTGGCAGGATCGTCGACAGGTGTCTCTTTAGGTTGCGGCGCGGTCATCCACACGGGCACCCAACGGTTACTTGCCATCCGTTCTTCGGCCAATTCTGCGGCGTCCCCTTTCTTCATCTTCTCCGCATCACTTGCCGCACCTGTGAAACCCGCTTCATTCAGGAACTCGACAATTTGTGGTTTTTTCAGGTGGTCAAAGAAATTGGCTTTTGTCGGTTGCCACCAGTCACGCAGTTCGAAATCAAACGCCGTTTCCACCGCATCGAGCGGACTGCGTGTCGTATGCCCACATTCACGGGTCTGTACACCATCCAACCCGCAAGCCGCACATAAACCGAGGATGGAAAGCAACTGCTCCCCTTTCAACGTAAAGAAGGTGGTAAAGTCACGATCCCAACCTTCCGGCAACATGGCTGTGACACGCTCGATTTCTGCTTTGAGAGCAAGATAAGCTGTACCCTCTTTGCCTGACGGTGCATTTTCCAACAGGCTATAGTGAGAGCAACGCAATGAAGCTTTGAGCGCAGACGTCGAACCGCAATGATGTGATAACAGGTCACGGCACAACGTCCATGCCAGCAATGCAACGGCCTTTGGTGTCTGTTGTACTACCGCTGCCAGTACAGCAAGTGTCCGCTCTGATGACATTTTGGTCAGCAACGGTAAACTGATATCGTCTACCGGTTCGGGTTGGCGGGTATAAGTGATGCCAGATGATGTTCGAGTCTCGCTTTCTGCTTTGGCCCCCTCTGTCCCCTCCTTCTGTTCCCGAAGAAGAACACCGCGCTGAATGCAAACCTCATCATCCTCAAAGGACACGACCACCCCAGCCTGTGCTTTCTGCTCAGGTGTCCACGAACGGATCGCTACAGCCGATTCAAGGTCTTCAATCTGTTGCTGAATCTCATATTCATCGTCGTGGGTTTCAACCTCTTGCAGCGCGGCTGTCAGCGTGTCCAGTCGGGCCTGTTCTTCTTTGGTAAACAACGGTGCTGGGGTAGGCAAAAAGCCGTATGTCTGTGCATCCTCGCCATAGCGTTCCACGCGATCCATCTGATGCAGACACCATGCCCATCCTTCGTTTTCCTGTAGGGCATGGGCAACTATCTCCAGCTTGTTAACGAGGTGCGTATCAAGCAGGACTTTATCGACATAGCCGCCATCGTCCTCGCTAAACAGATCACGGCGGATCTGGCTGTCCTCAAAAGCATTGGCTCCGACAAATGCAAACTTCCCGCTGCCGCTGATCTGGACTTCACTGGCGGTTATCAAGCTGCGTATTTGATGAATTTGGGGCTTGCCGTTGTAGCTGTTCTCTTTGGCCATATCCAGAACCTGCAACTGGCGTTCATGGCTATTTTCCAGCGCCAACACATGGCAGTGCTCGGTTGTAAGTTCGTCTTTGGCCAATGCATCAAGGATCGATGGAGCCAACCCGGCCAATTTCAGCATGCGCTGGACATGACGGGCGCCATATCCCAGCAGGTCACCGATCTGCGCCGGAGTATTCCCCTCTTCGGAAAGCGTACGGAAGCCGATAATCTGTTCGGCGGGGTGCATTGATTTACGCTGGCCGTTTTCCGTCATCGATGCAGCAACCGCCAGTTCGCGTGGAACTACCTTCACAGGCACAAAAGGTTGATCGGCATCGATAAGCCCTTCGCTCACCAATAGCGCGGTAGCCTTTTTGCGGCCCCCGCCCCCGACAACGCCCAGTTGGCCGTCAGGCAATTCGATAACAATCAGGTTTTGCAGAATGCCCACACCCTTGATACTGTCGGCCAACCCGCGAATTTCCTTGTCCGTATGCGGAACGATACGTGTGTTCAGCTCGGTATCGGCCAATTGAGAGAATGGTACCAGAGCAACAGGCGTACTCTCGAGCAGGGTAACCAGTTCTTTAGACACGGCTTTTTCTTTCGCCTTACTGCTAGCTTTCTTAGCTGTTTTTGCTTTAGACTCGGTAACTGACATAGTTGACACTCCTTATGTATTGACTACTGTCTGCCGGACGGCTCAAACGTCCGGCACCCTTTTGCTTACTGCTTTTTCACACCGTAATCCGTGATACCGCGATTCAGCCAATAGCCTGCATCGGGTTCAAAATTCCAATAGCGCTTAACCAAATCGCCGTTGTTCCTGATAACGAGCTGAAATTGGTCCCCTTGTTCGTTTTCGATGGTGATATTGCAGTAGGCTGCTGTTACAGCGTTGGCCTCTTCACGCGTAAATGTACCTTCCGGTAACAACACGTGTTGATCAGTCTGGTCTGTCATCGTGAATCTCCTTATTTTCGTTCAGCTTTCGCTTTTGAAAACCATCACCCGTTGAGTTGTCGGGGCCGCGGTTTTGATGTTATTGCGGGGACCTGCTGGACTTTCCCGCTGGGTATTACCTTCACCCGTTTGAGAGTCGTTCGCCGCGAG
>NZ_JBLJAK010000007.1:0-232271 GCF_047530105.1 Serratia sp. T13T92
TGTGCGGCGATGCGAAAACTGCTGCAACTGGCCTATGGTGTGGTGAAATCAGGAAAGACATTTAATGCGGAAATACCGCTTGCCGGATAGCCGACAAGACGGTATCTCTCCCACAGGGAGAGGGGACCGATCGAGTGTGTTTTAAAGGTAGTGACTCACTTTGGCTAAGGACGATCAAGCTAGCTAAAATGACTTCTTTATTTTCAAACGAGTAGGGGCTAACAGCTCCCTCTCCCTGTGGGAGAGGGGACCGATCGAGTGTGTTTTAAAGGTAGTAACTCACTTTGGCTAAGGACGATCAAGCTAGCTAAAATGACTTCTTTATTTTCAAACGAGTAGGGGCTAACAGCTCCCTCTCCCTGTGGGAGAGGGTTGGGGTGAGGGAAACTACTCCATCACCCGGTGGATCTGCAAATACTGCAACAGCATGATGGTTTTACCATCCTTGAGGCGACCGTCGGCGATCATCGCGATTGCCTCACCAAAGGGCAATTCCACCACTTCAATATCTTCATCCTCAATGCCACCGCCGTTGGTTTGACGCTCGTCATCCTGATACTCGGCAATAAAGAAGTGGAGTATTTCCGTCACGCCGCCTGGTGACATGTAGGCCTCAAAGATCTTTTGCACCTTCGAAACCTGAAAACCAGTTTCCTCTACCGCTTCACGGCGGGCGCACTGTTCGGGCTGATCGTCATCCAGCAGCCCGGCGCAGGCTTCCAACAACATGCCTGTGGCATTGCCGTTGACGTAGGTCGGCATGCGGAACTGGTTGGTCAGCACCACGGTGCCCTTGGCGCGGTTATACAGCAAAATGGTCGCCCCGTTGCCCCGGTCATAGACCTCGCGCACCTGTTCGATGGTTCCGCCGTTTTTACGTTTTAACTCAAAGGTGTATTTATTCAATACGTACCAGTTGTCCGATAACAGCTGCTTTCTGATATTTTCAATTTTTGACGACATATTCCCTTCTTCCGTTAGCCAACGCACTGCAACCTTTGGCCACTAGCAAAGCGCAGCCACGGCGGATTTGCAACAAAAAACCCCGCAGGCCTTTCGGCACTACGGGGTTTTGTATCCACCAGAGTTAGAATCCGGTAGGGACTCCGTGCATGTCCGGCAGTTTGTGTGCGATCCCTTTATGGCAATCGATACAGGTTTTGCCTTCGGTTATTGCTTTATCATGCATCTTGGCCGCCACGGTTTTCTGCGCGGTGAAATCCATATACTCGAAGTTGTGGCAGTTACGACACTCCTGCGAGTTATTGGCCTTCATACGCGCCCATTCGTTGCTGGCCATGGTCAGACGATGCTCTTCGAACTTCTGCGGCGTGTCGATAATGCCAAACACCTTGGCGTAAAGTTCTTTACTGGCCTTCAGCTTACGTAGCATCTTTGGCCCCCACTCATGCGGGACGTGGCAGTCCGGGCAGGTGGCACGTACGCCACTACGGTTGTTGTAGTGCACCGTCTCCATATACTCTTCGTAGACGTTTTCACGCATCTCGTGGCAGCTGATACAGAATTTTTCGGTGTTGGCCGCTTCCATACCGGTGTTGAAACCGCCCCAGAAAACGATCCCGGCGACAAAGCCCAACAGCAGCAAAGTCCCCAGGGCCAGCCTGCTCGGCCTGCGCCACCAGCGCCATAGACGACGGATCGGTCCGGCCTTTTTCTCGGATGTTTCGTTCTTACGTTCGGCCATAGCTCCCCCGCTTAGTGCCCAAAGCCCTGCATAGGCTTGAAATCATTGCCGATGATTGGTGCCGCATCGGTTTGTGGTACGTGGCATTGCAGACAGAAATAACGGCGTGGAGCAACTTCCCCCAGCACCTTGCCATCGCTGTCCATAAAGTGTGTCGGGCTGATACGCGGTGCGCCAGTGGTGCGATAGTGTTCCACGCCGTGGCACTGCAAGCAGCGGTTAGTGTTTTTGCTAATCTGGTAGCCGTCGACGCTGTGCGGGATCATCGGCGGCTGGTTGACATAGTTTAGCGCCATCTTTTCCTGCTGCTTGGGCATTTTTATCTGCCCTTCAGCCGTGCCGGAAACCTCTGGCGATTGCTTGAGATCGACATCACTGGCGGCAAACGCGGCACTGGCAACTACCAGTGTTAACAGCGCGCCCCACAGGGAAAGCTGCTTTTTCAGGACATTGCTGGTCATTTTTTGGCTCCCGAATAATGAAATTTGCTCTTAATTTCGAATACGTTTTCTGCACAAACGTCGATACAACGTCCGCAGGCAATACAGGCATCACTGGCAACCCGTGGTGTACCTTTTTTTACTAATAACGGCTCACGCAGGATCTGCGGTTCTGGGCAAACATGAAAACAATCCATGCAGCGAGTACAGTTGTCACGCTTCTCCGCGCTGATCTGCACCACACCCTGGCTACCAATGACGCCATACAGCGCTCCCATTGGGCAAAGATGGCCACACCAGCCGTGTTCGACCACCAGCAGGTCGAACAGGAACAGCGCCACAATCAGCCAGATGCCAGCACCAAATGCGGCACCCAGCCCTTTCAGCCAGGCTAATGCCCCTTCCCCGCTGCTGCCGTGGATCAGCCCGCGCCCCATCAGGGCAACCGGATTAATCCATTCCCAGATCAGCGTGCCACTCACGGCACTACCAACCAGCACGACAAGCAAGATGCCGTAGCGCAGGGAGCGAGGCAGGCTGGCCGATTGACGCAGGCCTAACTTGCGCCGCAGCCAGGCAGCCAGATCGGTCACCGGGTTGACCGGGCAAACCCAGCCGCAAAACACCCGATTACCGATCAGGCCGTAGATCAGCACCACTACCGCGCCTACCCATACCAGCCAGGCTGGCCAATGCCCAGCCAACAGGCTTTGCAGCATCATCAACGGATCCGTTAATGGAACCGTCTCCGCCAATAGGCTGGCGCTGTAGTTGCCACGCAGGATCCAGATGCCCCACAGCGGCCCGGAGAGAAACATCAACAAGATCAACAGTTGGCTGCAACGGCGCAGGATCAGGAAGCGGTTGCTGCGCAACCAGCCATGGCGCAGACGGGCATCACGCCCGGCTTCAGCGACTGGATTAGCCATCATTCACCTCCCTTTACGCCGCGTGCCGGCAATGTGAGGCCTTCCGGCACCAGTGAATGCCCTGCACGCTGCTTTTCCTGCCAGCCCCAGCGATAGTGTTCCCCCAATTGGCCACGCGCCAGTTCCATCGGTAACACCTTGATCGCCGCCTGCTCAAGCACACAAGCCTGCTCACACTTGCCACAACCGGTACAATCCTGGCTGTGAACCGTCGGCAGAAACATGGCGTGCTTGCCGGTACGCTCGTTGTGTTGCAGATCCAAGGTGATGGCCTTGTCGATCTGCGGGCAAACGCGGTAACACACATCGCAACGCAGCCCCTGCCAGTTCAGACAGTTTTCATGATCCAGCAACACCGCCAGCCCCATCCGCGCCTGATCGATATCCGTCAGGTTCGGATCCAGCGCACCGCTCGGGCAGGCCACCACACACGGGATGTCTTCACACATCTCGCAAGGGATATCCCGCGCCACAAAGTATGGCGTTCCCGCGGCTCTCGGCGACAACAGCGTCGCCAGTTTCAGCGTCTGATACGGGCAGGCTTGCACACACTGACCACAGCGAATACAAGCGCTATCAAACGCCGCCTCGGCCAGTGCTCCCGGCGGCCGCAGGGCCAGGCCATCACGTGCCTGAGACTGCTTCTGTTGCAGCCCCAGCAGTACGCCTATCCCTGCCAACCCGGCCACGCTGCGAGCCGCATCCCGTAGGAAGCGACGCCGGGCCGGTGTTTTATCTCGTTGCTGGCTCATTCCGTTGGCCTTATACCTTCTCCAGTTTTACCGCACACTTCTTGTAGTCGGTCTCTTTCGACAGCGGATCGGTGGCATCCAGCGTCAAGTTATTGACCAACTGCGCGGCATCAAAGAATGGCATATACACCAGACCTTTCGGCGGACGGTTACGGCCACGGGTTTCGACGATGCTCACGACTTCACCACGGCGTGACAGTACCTTCACCTTGTCGCCACGGCGTAGATTGCGGCTCTTGGCGTCCAGCGGATGGATAAACAGCACCGCCTCAGGGAAGGCTCTGTGCAGCTCTGGCACCCGGCGCGTCATCGAACCAGTGTGCCAATGTTCCAGCACGCGGCCAGTGGACAACCACAGATCGTATTCCTGATCCGGGCTTTCCGCCGCAGGTTCGAACGGCAGTGCGAAGATCACCGCTTTGCCGTCTGGCTTGCCATAGAAGCGCACGCTTTCACCGGCCTTCACATAAGGATCGGTCCCTTCGCGGTAGCGCCACAGGGTTTCTTTGCCATCCACCACTGGCCAGCGTAAGCCGCGCGCCTTATGGTACATATCAAAGGCGGCCAGATCGTGACCATGGCTACGGCCAAACCCGGCATACTCTTCAAACAGCCCTTTCTGGATGTAGAAACCGAACTCGCGCGACTCGTCGTTTAACTGGTCGGCCGGGATCTCTTCCAGCTTGTACTTGTTCACTTCACCATTGACGAACAGCACGTCGTACAGGGTTTTGCCACGGTATTCCGGCTTCTGGTTTACCAGCTCCGCAGGCCAGACTTCTTCCACCTTGAAGCGTTTGGCAAATTCCACCAACTGCCACAGGTCAGACTTGGCCTCGCCCGGTGCTTTCACCTGCTGATGCCAGAACTGAGTACGGCGCTCAGCGTTGCCGTATGCCCCTTCTTTTTCTACCCACATCGCCGTAGGCAGGATCAGGTCGGCGGCCAATGCGCTCACCGTTGGGTACGGATCGGAAACCACGATAAAGTTGCGCGGATCGCGCCAGCCTGGCATGCGTTCTTCATTAATATTTGGCCCGGCCTGCATGTTGTTGTTACACATCACCCAGTAGGCATTCAGCTTGCCGTCTTTCAACGCACGGTCTTGCGCAACCGCATGCAGCCCGACTTTTTCCGGGATGGTACCCGCTGGCAGTTGCCATTTCTGTTCGGCAATCTGGCGGTGTTTCTCGTTGGTCACCACCATGTCTGCTGGCAGGCGGTGGGAGAACGTCCCCACTTCACGCGCGGTACCGCAGGCGGAAGGTTGGCCAGTCAGTGAGAATGGCCCACAGCCTGGCTTAGAGATCTTACCGGTCAGCAAGTGCAGGTTGTAGCACAGGTTATTGGCCCAGACGCCACGGGTATGCTGGTTGAAGCCCATCGTCCAATAAGACACGACCTTCACATTCGGGTCGGCATACAGTTTTGCCAGCGCTTCCAGTTGGTCTTTTGGCACGCCGCTCATTTCGGCGGTCTTTTCCAGCGTGTATTCCGCCACAAAGGCCTTGTAATCTTCGAAGCTCATCGGCTCAGAAGCATCGCTGCCTGGGTTCTTCGCCGCTTTCTCCAACGGGTGGGTTGGGCGCAGACCGTAACCGATATCGGTCACCCCTTTGCGGATATTGACGTGCTGCTTGAGGAAATCCTGGTCAACCGCGTTGTTCTGAATAATGTAGTTGGCGATGTAGTTCATGATCGCCAGATCGGTCTGCGGGGTGAACACCATGCCGTTATCCGCCAGCTCGAAGCTGCGGTGTTCAAAGGTGGAAAGTACCGAGACGTTGACCTTATCGTTGCCCAGGCGGCGGTTGGTAATGCGCGACCACAGGATCGGGTGCATTTCCGCCATATTGGAGCCCCACAACACGAAGGCGTCGGCCTGCTCGATATCATCGTAGCAGCCCATCGGTTCATCCATGCCAAAGGTGCGCATAAAGCCGACCACGGCAGAAGCCATGCAGTGGCGCGCGTTTGGATCGAGGTTATTGGAACGCAGACCCGCTTTGAACAGTTTGGAGGCCGCATAGCCTTCCCATACCGTCCACTGGCCGGAGCCGAACATGCCTACCGCCTCTGGCCCTTTTTCTTTCAGTGCCCCTTTGAATTTCTCTTCCATAACGTCGAAGGCTTTTTCCCAAGTGATGGGAGTAAACTCACCTTCTTTGTCATACTGCCCGTTCTTCATGCGCAGCATTGGCTGTGTCAGTCGATCCTTGCCGTACATGATCTTGGGCAGGAAGTAGCCTTTGATACAGTTCAGGCCCCGGTTAACCGGAGCATCCGGATCGCCCTGCGAAGCCACAATGCGGCCATTTTGGGTACCGACCAGAACGCCACACCCGGTGCCGCAGAAACGGCAAGGTGCTTTGTCCCATTTGATTTCGTCACCGCTGCCAACCACGGCTTGGGCGACCGTTGGGATCGTCAGCCCGGCTGCAGTGGCTGCAGCCACTGCGGCGTTCGCTTTCATGAAGTCTCGACGACTGAGTTTCATGGCATTACCTCACCTTGCTCATCCTGCTGGTGATAGACCAGCGACACTGCCAACACGCCTTCCAGATTGCGTACCGACTCAATTTTTTCCAGCAACGCATCGGAGCGCGCTGCTTGCATAACGACTACCAATTTGCCCTGCTGTTGATCCTGCGCCGGAATTTCCGTATCAGGGATTGCCAGCAGCGCCGAGATCAGCGCCGGGAATTTGTCAGGCCTGGCCTGCACCATCAACCCGCTTACGTGCCATTCACTGCTCATTATTTTCACTCCGGGTTATTGCAATCGCCGAGGTCGGGCAGCCAGCAACGCAGGCACCACAACCATTGCACGCCGCCGCCTCGAGCGCCGGTTGGGCTATGCCGCCTAACCGTGGCCGAAAACGGATTGCCTGCGTTTCACAACTGTCCTGACAGCTGCGACATTCTACCCCCTGCATCGCCAGGCAAACGGCCGAAAACGACGCCACTTGTTGCCAGGGTTGGTGCTGTGGTGGGTAAAACAGTGGGGCTTCGCAGGCATCTGCGCATTGTCGGCAAAAGGTACATTCCGCGCGTTGGAAATCGATTTCGGGATATCCGCCACTGCCGCTGATCAATACACCGGTTTCACAGGCGTTAACGCAGGCCTGACACCGGGTACAACCCGCAAGGAAGAGAGGGGCTTCACGCGACCACGGGGGACGGATCGCATCAGTTTGATGACGCCATTGTCCGCTGAGCAATCTGCGTCGCGACAATTCGGCCATTCGGGTTATCCTTCAAAGTTGGCAACACGCGCGCGTGTATAAAATTATTATAGTGTGACTTTATTATTGTTTGTCTCGCACCTCGGGTAAGAGGCAAGGATAAAATAGGCTTATCGGAGGGAGTAGATAATCACCCTTTAGGGGTAAAAGTGGGTATTACTTGCGCCAGATCAATCACTGATAGCCGATATAGGGCATTTTGCCAACAGTAGGTCACTCAATCGCTATTTACTTGATTATATAGCGAAGATTTGTTTTGGCTATGGATTGGTCTTTCGCTAAAAATCGCCATGCTTTTTGCCAGCAAAAGTTATAATTTGACGGCGCATAACACTCCGGCCAATAACCAGAAGGACGCTTAATTGCTCGTAAAACGCTCAGTGACCGGCAGCCTGGCGAAGGCGCTGATAGCCATCGTGATCCTTTCCGTGCTGTCCACCGGACTGGCACTGACCACCGTGGCCGGCAGCCTGCAAGATGCTGAAGCGATCAATATCGCGGGATCGTTGCGCATGCAGAGTTACCGGTTGGCGTATGAGCTCACTAACGGTTCCGCTGAAGTGCAGCAGCACCTGGTGCAGTATCAACAGTCGCTAACGGCTCCGGCCCTGCTTAAACTCGATCGATTTTATGTGCCTGACGATGTGCGGCAAAAATACCTGACGCTGCGCCAGGCCTGGTTGGTGCTGGAAAAACAGATCCTGGCCGGGAACCCGGAAAACTATCAGGCCAACGTGGCCAGCTATGTCAATCAGATCGACCATTTTGTCCTGGCTTTGCAGCGCTATTCCGAACAAAAGCTGACCATCGTAGCGACGATCAGCGTGATGGGCTACATCGCCATCATTGCCCTGGTGCTGTTCTGCATCCGCTTTATGCGCCGCCAAGTGGTCACCCCGCTCAAGCGCCTGGTGGACGCCAGCCTGCGTATGCAACAACGCGATTTTAATCATCCGCCGCTCGACGTTTCATTGCCAAACGAACTGGGCGTTCTGTCGCAAACCTTCACCACCATGTCTGGCGAATTGGCGAAGCTCTACCAGTCACTGGAACAGAAGGTGCAGGAAAAAACCGAGCGGCTACAGCAGGCCAACCGCACGCTGGAGGTACTTTACAGCTGTTCCCAGGCGCTGAGCGTTGGGCAGTTGGATCAGCGGGCCTTTGAGAAAGTCCTGCATATCATCAAGCTGAGCGAACAATTACATTGTATCCGGCTCAATGTGGAAGACAGTCTCAGCCAATGGCAGGTCAGCAGTGGTGAACCGGTGGCGGAACTGGCCTGGCATTCGCAGGTGATTATGCAAGACAACAAACCTTTGGGTAGCCTGAGCTGGCAACATGAGCAACAACCGCCCCACCCACACCTGATGCAAAGCGTGACCAATATGCTCAGCCGCGGGGTTTACTTTAACCGCGCACAAAAGCAGCATATGCAGTTCCTACTGATGGAGGAACGCGCCACCATCGCCCGCGAGCTACATGATTCGTTAGCCCAGGCACTCACCTTCCTGCGCATCCAGCTCACCTTGCTCAAACGTACCCTGACAGGCCATTCCTCGCAGGCAGATGAGATCATTGATGATTTTGATCGGGCGCTGGCGGATGCCTATCGCCAATTGCGCGAACTGCTGGCCACCTTCCGGTTGAGTATTCAGGATGCCGATCTGAATGCCGCGTTGCAGCAGGTATTGGAACCATTAAAACTGCTGACCAGCGCGCGGATTCAGTTACACTGTCGGTTAGCCTCACAGGCGTTGAATGCCCAACAACAGGTTCATGCGCTACAGATCGTGCGTGAAGCCGTGCTTAATGCCATCAAACACGCTGATGCGCAGGAAATTGTGATCCATTGCGAAGTCTCCCCCAGCGGTGACAACGAGATCACCATTTGTGACGACGGCTGCGGCATCGACAGCCTGGATGAACCGGAAGGCCATTACGGGCTAACCATTATGAGCGAACGTGCATCGCGTCTGAACGGTACGTTACATATCAGGCGTGGCGATGCCGGGGGCACGGAGGTCTGTCTTAGCTTCCCGCCATAAGGGCTAACAGCATTGCACGGCGGCCATTCGAGCCGAGCGACAATGCTAATTACTACTATATTTTAAGAGTCAGCTTTACTGCCGGCAGTACGCAGTGGCTTTACTCGCTACAGGGAGCACGTTTTATTGTGATGAAAAATTATCGAGTAATGATCGTGGACGATCACCCATTGATGCGCCGTGGCATCAAACAGTTACTGGGGCTAGATCCTACTTTCACCGTGGTGGCAGAAGCCAGCGGCGGTGCTGAGGCGATCGCCCTGGCTGCGCAGTTCACGCCAGACGTGATCCTGCTCGATCTGAACATGAAGGGTCTTTCAGGGCTGGATACGCTGAAAGCACTGCGCGATGAAGGGGTGGATGCACGCATCATCGTATTGACCGTTTCCGACTCCCGCAGCGACGTTTATGCGCTGATCGATGCTGGTGCCGATGGCTACCTGCTGAAAGACAGCGAGCCAGAACAGTTGCTGGAGCATATTCGCCAGGCCGCCGAGGGCCAGAACGTGATTAGCGATGCGGTAGCGGACTATCTTTCGTCACGCAGCGAACAACACGATCCCTTTGCCGCTCTGACCGAGCGTGAACTGGATGTCTTGCAGGAAGTGGCACGCGGCATGTCAAACAAGCAGGTCGCGGCGCAGTTGCATATTTCTGAAGAGACGGTGAAAGTGCACATCCGCAATATGCTGCGCAAGCTCAACGTGCGTTCGCGCGTGGCGGCAACCGTGATGTATCTGGAAGCGAAAAGCCAGTAATGCTTCCCCGGCACGCCGGGGAACTTTCAACCAATGGCCGCCAGCAGCATCTCATGATGCTGATTAATCCAGCTTTGGCTTAGCGGGCCCCAGTTTGCCAACTGGTAATAGCCATCGTTATTACGCTTCCCCTGCTGCACAAACTGCAACTCCAGGCCCAGGCCTGGCAAAGCTTTGAGTACATCCTGCAACGTACGGCGCGGCCAACCGGTCAGTTCCATCAGGCGCGGAACGTTAGGGCGTTCATTGCTGCTGATCAGCCAACACAGATAAAGACGACGAGCAAATACCGGGTTAATTTCCATGCTTAACTCCTGCTGAGGAAAACGTCCTGATTATTTCACCGTAACGCCATAAAATCGCCATAATGACGCGTTTCGTGGTGATGCAATGTGTAACTGTTGATTTCTACTACTGTTATTTACATTATCTCCTTTTTTTCTCCACGCTTTATCTGCGCTTGACGAGTAAAGTGCAGTAGCACCTTTGGGTACAATCAAATCCTGCAACAGCCCGGCCACCAGTCAGCGCCAGGCGTAAGCATAACTGATGCAGTCAAAAATAGAATAAGTCACAACGAGGTTCATGCCGCATGGCCAATTTTTTTATTGATCGCCCGATTTTTGCCTGGGTTCTGGCAATTATTCTTTGCCTGACGGGGACGTTGGCGATTTTTTCTCTGCCTGTCGAACAATATCCGAACCTCGCTCCGCCAAACGTGCGTATCAGCGCCTCCTATCCGGGGGCATCGGCACAGACGTTGGAAAATACCGTTACCCAGATTATCGAACAGAACATGACCGGCCTCGACAACATGATGTATATGTCGTCCCAGAGCACCAATACCGGCCAGGCCTCGGTTACGCTGACCTTTGATGCCGGCACCGATCCCAACGAGGCAATGCAACAAGTACAAAACAAGCTGCAGGCCGCCATCAAGCGGTTGCCACAGGCGGTACAGCAACAAGGCGTAACGGTGTCAAAATCGGGCGATACCACGCTGATGATGGTGGCCTTTGTCTCCAACGATGGCAGCATGGATAAGCAGGACATCGCGGACTACATCGTCTCCAACCTGCAAGACCCCCTCAGCCGTATTAACGGCGTGGGCAGCATGGACGTTTACGGTTCACAATACGCCATGCGTATCTGGCTGGATCCGAACAAGCTCACCAGCTACCAGCTCACCACTCAGGATGTAGTCAACGCCATCAGTTCACAGAACACTCAGGTGGCGGTGGGCCAGCTAGGCGGCTCCCCTTCCGTGGATCAGCAGGCGCTAAACGCTACCATCAATGCTCAATCCCAGCTGCAAACGCCGGAGCAGTTCCGTCAGATCACGCTGCGCGTCAATCGGGACGGCTCGCTGGTCACCCTGGGTGACGTTGCCACGGTGGAATTGGGCGGGGAAAACTATAACTACCTCAGCCGTTACAACGGCCTGCAGGCCGCCGGGATGAACATCAAGCTGGCCTCCGGTGCCAACGAATTGCAAACCGACCAGTTGGTGAAAGCCAAGATCGCCGAGCTTTCACAATATTTCCCCCACGGGCTGGAAGCCAAGATTGCCTATGAGACGACGCCGTTCGTGCAGGCTTCGATACATGACGTGGTAAAAACCCTGCTGGAAGCTATTTTGCTGGTGTTTTTAGTCATGTACCTGTTCTTGCAGAACTTCCGCGCCACGTTAATCCCCACTATCGCCGTTCCGGTGGTGCTGCTGGGCACCTTTGCCATCCTTTCGGCCTTCGGCTACAGCATTAACACCCTGACGATGTTTGCCATGGTGCTGGCGATCGGCCTACTGGTGGACGACGCCATCGTGGTGGTGGAAAACGTGGAGCGCGTGATGAGCGAGGAAGGTCTCTCACCCAGGGACGCCACCCGTAAATCCATGGGGCAGATCCAGGGTGCGCTGGTGGGGATTGCCATGGTGCTTTCAGCGGTATTTATTCCCATGGCCTTCTTCGGCGGCACCACCGGCGCCATTTATCGCCAGTTCTCGATCACTATCGTTTCCGCAATGGTGCTTTCGGTACTGGTCGCCATGATCCTCACCCCGGCCCTGTGCGCCACTATTCTCCAGCCGATCGCCAAAGGCCATCATCACGGCAAGCGCGGTTTCTTCGGCTGGTTTAACCGCATGTTCAACCGCAACACCGAACGCTATGAACGTGGGGTAGCGCGCGTATTGCATCACAGTGTCCGCTACATGGTGATCTACCTGTTGCTGTTGGCCGGTATGGCGGTGCTGTTTATCAAACTGCCGACCTCGTTCCTGCCGCAGGAAGACCGTGGTGTGTTCACCGTGCAGGTGCAGTTGCCTGCAGGCTCCACACTGCAGCAAACCACCAAGGTGGTGGAAAAGGTCGAGCACTACTTCCTGACCGAAGAGAAAGCCGACGTGCTGTCGGTGTTCTCCACCATCGGTGCCGGGCCAGGCGGCAACGGCCAGAACGTCGCGCGGCTGTTCTTGCGCCTGAAGGACTGGGATCTGCGCAGTTCGGGTGCCAATAGTTCGTTCGATATCATCGAGCGTGCCACCAAGGCCTTTAGCAATATCAACGAAGCGCGCGTGATCGCCAGCAGCCCGCCAGCGATCACCGGGCTGGGGAATTCTTCGGGCTTCGATATGCAGTTGGAAGACCACGCCGGGCTGGGGCATGACAAACTGATGGAGGCTCGCAATCAATTACTGCAGCTGGCTGGGCAAAACCCTCAGCTATCGCGTGTGCGCCATAATGGCCTTGATGACAGCCCGCAGCTGCAGATCGATATCGACCAACGCAAGGCACAGGCGCTGGGCGTGTCGATCGACGATATCAACAGCACCTTGTCGACCGCCTGGGGCTCCACCTACGTCAACGACTTTTTAGACCGCGGGCGAGTGAAGAAAGTGTACGTCCAGGCCGGAGCGCCCTTCCGCATGCTGCCAGAGGACATCAACAAGTGGTATGTGCGTAACAACAGCGGTGGGATGGTGCCCTTCTCCGCCTTTGCTACCTCCCATTGGGAATATGGTTCACCGCGTCTGGAACGCTACAACGGTAACTCCACGGTAGAAATCGTGGGCGAGGCCGCCTCGGGCGTCAGCACCGGTACCGCGATGGATGAAATGGAAAAACTCGTCAGCCAACTACCGACCGGTTTCGGCCTGGAATGGACCGCAATGTCCTACCAGGAACGCCTGTCCGGTTCCCAGGCACCGGCGCTGTATGCCATCTCGCTGTTGGTGGTATTCCTGTGTCTGGCCGCCCTGTATGAAAGCTGGTCGGTCCCGTTTTCGGTCATGTTGGTGGTGCCGCTGGGGGTGATAGGTGCCGTCACGGCCACCTGGCTGCGCGGGCTAGAAAACGATGTGTACTTCCAGGTGGGGCTATTGACGATTATCGGGCTCTCGGCCAAGAACGCCATCCTGATCGTGGAATTTGCCAACGAGCTGAACAATAAAGGCCAGGATTTGCTGGAGGCAACGCTGGAAGCCTCGCGCCTGCGTTTGCGCCCTATCCTGATGACCTCACTGGCGTTTATCTTCGGCGTTCTGCCAATGGCCATCAGTTCCGGTGCGGGTTCTGGCAGCCAGCATGCGGTAGGTACCGGGGTGATGGGCGGTATGATTTCCGCCACCGTTCTGGCGATTTTCTTTGTGCCGCTGTTCTTCGTATTGGTACGCCGCCGCTTCCCTGGTAAAGCGCAGCCTCACCATCACGATAGCCAATAGTAGGCGTAAAAAAAGCAGCTTCGGGAAACCGAGGCTGCTTTGCTAAAGACTTAATATTGTTACCCAAGGTGCTTTAAATAAAAACAAACCCAATAGCCTTATTCAAGCTTTAAACCCTATATGGTGTTAGTTACCTAACATCTCATCAATAAAGTCTTTCCAATTTTTTAACTCTCGATCAACCATGATACTTCACAACCTCCAGTTATTGGACGCAGAGATTCTACGCTGGTTTTTTGACCAAGTGAAGCCTTTTGGGAACGATGCCAGCCAAGAAAAACCAGGATGGAACATATTTTCAGATTAATCAAAAACCTACCCCGATGTTACATTTTCTTTGGCATCCTGGAACCTATGCATGGCAACGGATACCTACGCTAAGTTGAATTTATCCTACAAAATCAACACGACAATTTTAATGTGCCACAAACAAGATCATTCCAATACAGTTACCGGCATCATCCTGTTATTGGCACATTCCTTTGGTATGGCTTGAAATTGCACCTTAGGTAGCTATCCTAACGTTTCGTTAATATGACACAAGGAAGGATCTCATGGAAAAAATAACGCATAATAAAGCCACCAATGTCATTGGCGGTAATAATTTGGTGTGTGGTAACACACGCTATTTATGGATAAGAAATGACGATGGCAGTGGCAACTATATCTGCATACAGAGAGATGAGTGCAATATACCTGGCGATGATAAATTCGGTAACCCGCAAATCCACTTTAACAGAGTCGCCGCTTCATTCTGTGGGCGATAATTAACGCCCATTAATTTATCCGGTGTCCTTTTTATAGACACCGGATGATCAACGCTCAGCCTTACCCAAAAATGCGTGAGTGATTATTGTTTTAAAATAATCATGATGTGTCCCTATCCTTCTTTTTCCGGTTGCCTGCGCTTGAGAATACGCTGATACCATGGCTGGGGTACGGGGTGAACAATATGTCGCAGCGCTCGGGCGTAATCCATCACCAGCCCTGGTGTCCAGGCCATTGAGAGTGCCCGTCTGCGTACCTGCGCGGCAATCCACAATTCCGGCATGGTCAAAATGCGTAATGTGCCCAGCCAGCTTTTACTCTGTTTGGCAAGCACGCCATCCAATGAGGCTTCCAAGGCATAGGCAACACTACTGGAGCAGTTACGCGACGTCAGATTGTAGATTTTAGTCAGCTGATAGCCGCTCCAAAAACGTAGCAGTGCCGAACTGTTATAACAGTGAAACTGGATCTGCCGATTCGAATCGCACCAGTTGGCCGCCTCGGTAACATAGTCCGGCTGGAAAGTGCCGGGCACGTCATTTTCTCGCGTCGCCTTCAACACATTGAGAAACTCTGAAGGAGAACGATCGATATCTGCCGCTGGATACAGGCTGATGTAGATGCTCGGTACCAGTTCCAATGCAGCATGCCCGGTAGAGATAACCCCTTGAGCATCCACGGCCGCGATATAGCGATTAATGACTGGCCGGGGGATTGGGGCCGCACTCGCCGTTCCTTCCGGGGTCCAGATATGGACGGTTAAAGGCTGTTTAAAATCAATGCTAGGGGCAACCACCTCGGCTGGCCGAGCCGCCGATTTCTTTCCAAAGACGTAAAATATCTCGGTAGGTACCAACAATTCAAACACTGAGGTGCCGTCCCTTAAAAGGTTGGCCCGCCTGGCTAATTGCAGGATATTGATGCCACTGACAACCATCAATGTACCCAGGAAAAACGATATGGTGGCCTTGTAGTGCACCGGATAGGGGCTAAATATGAGCATGGCGAACAGTATCTGAGCAATGCCGCTGACCAGCGCATTCTTCCAGCGCGGAAACCGGACGATCCAGGCTGAAGCGATCATAAACAAGCCAATAACGAAATAGGAGAAACCGAATATGATTGCCAGTAACAGATTACTGTAGGGTTTGTTCGCCAGGATCAGCAGTGCGACAACACAAAAGATCCCGCCCTTGAAATAGAGCACCGCTTTCTGTGCCCCAACCCCGCTGGAGGCAATACTCAACGTGACCAAGCTCTCCAGAAGCATCAGAGCACCAAAAACCTGTAAGGGAAAATAGAGCACGCCATCAAGGCCATCGATAAAGATACCGATCCCCATCAGCCCCCAGATAATCCCGATTACGCCCAAAAATTTGGCTTTGGAGCGCACAAAATCAACGCCGAATAATAACAGGGCAATCTGGATCACTGCTGCAACTCTCCGCAATATGCAAATAATAGGTTCATTTAACTGTCCTGGTGATAATGGCTTGCTTGCCAGTTGCCGACAATAATGCTCTGTTCTTCCTCATCCAGCAGGACGCAGCTGTTATCCACCAACGTTAACCACTCTCCCTGTGGCATCTGGATACGGAATACCAACGGGGGGCGGGGTTGAGGACTTTCATTGAGGAGCCAATGGTCACGCAGCTTGCCTTGATCATGCGGGTGAACCCATTGCATGACGTCATCCATGGTGTCTAACTTACTGGGAACCTGCTGCTCAAACAAACTACCTAGCTCATCCTCCCAGTGCAAAATCCCGGTCCGTGGATTGAGGCTATAAATCACCCCCTTGCCGGTTATCCGGCCAGTATCTGGGTTAAAACTGTTGGTCGAGTGCTTCAACACCCTGATAAACACGATCAACAACGCCGTCGCGGAAAGGTAGCTCAAGGCTAATAACAGAGACTCATTAAGATGTAAGCCCTTTAGAAAAAAGGGCCCATGCTGATGATTGGTATAGTAAATCACTCCCAATCCAAGAGTGATAAGCGCGAGAGACCCCCCGCGATTCCCCCAGGCCACAGAAAGCATAATAGCCAGAATAATGGGGAGGCATGCCAAGGCAAAGTAGAGCGCAGCAGCGTTGTGTTGCAGCCAGAGAAGGGGGTAACCAAAGATAAACCAGATCGACACACACAGCAGCAGCCAAAGTGCCCCACCCAGAAGGCCAGTTTGCAGATTGCGACTGGCAGGTTCCAAGCGCCGATTGACAACCCCCATAATAACGGTTGTGGCAAAGATAATGCCGGTAACATCAGCGATAAAGTTCTGCCAGAACAAGCTGAACAAAGGCTGCTGGTGGATTAGGGCATAACCCCCACCAATAATTAGCGCATCCAGCCCGCTGAAGACCAAGGTTGCAGTGATACAGACTAAAATAGTATGGAGATCGTCATTAAGCCGTGCAAAGCGTCGAACGGCCCAGGCGACCGCTACATTGGCTGGCATGGATAGCAGGGCATCGATCAGCGATAGTAATGGTTTATGCTGCCAGCCCTCCGTCAACAACAAGCCTGCCAACGTCAAAATGACGAACAGGGTTAAATAACTGCGCCAGCGGGACAAAAGAAAGGCGGCAACCGCAACACCAGAGGGAAACCACACGATTGCGATCGGCGAGTTAGGGTCGTCAAATTTTAATGAGATCAATCCGGCGAGGTAATAGATTATCCCCCATAGCAGCAGGGTGAAAAGTTGTCGAACATACGATGGAACGTGGGGTGTCATTTTTTACTCACTGGTATGCACGCGGGCATTTTGTGAAAAATATCACGTGTTGCCGTCAAGAAAAGCCTGATTAACTATAGGACATTCTACATCAGCATGATGTGAACGTACTATTTCAAACTCATCGGAGATCTATCCAGGCATATATTTCTTTGCGGATGAATAGTGAAGGAGTAACGTTGCTACAGGATTTAGCGAAACACCGTTGAAAGGGAAAATCATGTCTTCGAGTATCACCATCGAGCAGTTGAAACAACAAGGTCGCTATCCAGAAGCCACCGAACTGGCCCAACAGATGCTGCAACAGGCACCGTTGGATGGCTCGCTGCATTACCAGCTGGCGTGCCTTTACGATGTACAGGGCTTTGAGCAGCAGGCGATCCCCTGTTATCTCGCCGCCTTGCAGCAAGATCTGCCCGCACAGCTTCGCCAGGAAGCCTGGCTGGGCCTGGGCAGCACCTATCGCGCATTGGGGGAATATCAGAAATCGCTAGCCGCTTTCGACGACGGGCTAAACGAGTTCCCGCAGGCCAAAGAGATCACGCTGTTCCGCGCCATGACGCTCTACAATCTAGGGGAAACCAAACAGGCGGTGGCGGATCTGCTGATCCTGTTGGCGGAGACCTCTGCGCATACGGAAATCAGCAGTTACCAGCGTGCTATCCAGCAATATGCTGCAGATTTGGATCGTATTGGCTGAGGGGAAAATTATGGAGATCATCACCGATCCGCGTAAATGTAATATCGACTGGCAACAGTTGGGCGAATTGCTGGCCGCTGCCGGACTAGGTGAGCGTGATCAACAGGTCTTACAGAAGGTGTACCAAAATAGCCAATTCTGCTATTGGGGCTTTATTGAGGGAGAGCTGATGGCCACCGCTCACGCCATCAGTGACATGACCTCGGTAGCTTATCTGGCCGATGTCGCCATCCATCCGCGCTTTCAGGGGCAAGGTTATGGTCAGCAGTTGATGGATCGCGTCATGCAAGATCTGGCACCGTTAGGTAAAGTGTTTATTTACTCGGTGCCGGACAAATTGGCATTTTATAAGCGATATGGCTTCCACGATCTGACTACCGGCATGGTGTATGCCGATGGGAGCGCGCTGGAGCGATTACAAAATAGCGGGTATGTGCGTTGAACCCCAAACTGCTAAATAGCGATTCCTAATAAACCTAGTGTATGGATAGCATGTCAGAAAAAACCATCAACCTACTTTCTTACAGCTTATATCAGTTTCAATGCCTAGCTCACATTGACGTTTAGCATTTTCTCCTTAATGAAAAACCACATCGATTTAATATAGAACCTCATTGGTGTTATATAATATGATGGGATGATTAACATAAGGAACATGAGAATGATAATCCCTAAGGCTGGGACACCATTTTTAAGCGTGGTACCAATCGTGAAGATTGTTAATATCACAGTTAAAATAACGCTCGCCCTGAAGGTTCTTTTCCCTACATCCCTTACCGAATAGATAAAATCAAGGTTGAAAATTTTAGCATTGGTTTTTGCCTGCCTGATTTCATGCCGAGTGAAACCTGACTCCAGCAGCAATCTACTCGTCGTTTTAGTTTTTCCATTAATCGATTTCATTTCTAATACATCTTTGGTTAATTAATTTAAAAAAATCACATTATAAGCTTATTTATGTAAAGTCTAATGCTAAATCTTTATGGTATGGCGGTACTTGTGAGGCCTCTAAGACAAATTTAGCGTTCTGGGATCCTAAGCTAAATAACCTTACCTAATACCGTACCACTGAAGCCTGAGGCAGTACGGTTATAAGCGATAACTTCCCCACCTTATCAATACACCCCATGAATGCATCCAAACCAATTTAATCACATGGCAAATACATAGCATGCTTTAGATACTGGATTTAAAATCAGATCCTATGTATTATAAGTTTTTCTGTACTTAATGTAAGGGATTTACATGGCTAATATAATTTACGGAACCATCCAGGGTGACAAGCAAGGGCTGATCTCTGCGGGATGCTCAACTCCAGATTCAATAGGCAATAAGTATCAAAAAGGACATGAAGATCAGATCTTCATTCTCGAATTGCTCAATCTTATGACCCGTGAGAGCAATGTACAACTCCATCCGTTGCAAATCAGAAAACCCATTGATAAAGCTACTCCACTCCTAGCCTTGGCAATGAACCAGAATGAACGTTTAACTTGTGAGTTTGTGTTTTACAGAATGAATGCATCTGGTGGGCTGGAAATTTTCTTTAAAATAAAACTAACTGGAGCGACGTTAACTGAAATCAGAATGTTTAGCCCTAACTCATTAACGCATAATGAGGTTCAATCTGATGAAAGTATTTCCATCAAATATGAATCTATCACTTGGGAACATGTTATGGCGGGAACAAGTGCTTATAGCATCTGGGATGATAGGGTGTATTAATCATGGGAACTACTGCAATAGCTCACTTGAAGTACGATTTAGATAGGCATGCTACTGACCTAAGACGTATTGCTACATTAGCCTCTGCTTACTTTATGCCTGATTACCAGACAAGAAGAGAGTATCTCAGACAAGTTGAGGAGTTTATAAACAACATCAATCGTAAATTTAAAAATACATTTGATATAAATGAACGCATGAGACTAATATATGAAATGCGTGCTGAAAGTGAATTAGCAAGTCAAGAATATCAGATTTTAAGACAAGGTAATTATACAAAATATCTTATTACCGATATATATGAAGATCAGGGAGTGGTTAAGTATGCCAAAATAGGCTGGGGAGTTGTCACTGGTTCAGGTCAAGCTGTGGGTGGTGCATTGATGGCCAACCTTGGCCGTAAACTTCATTCAAGAAAATTGAAAGGTTATGGTGCTATATTATTTGCTTATGGGCTAAACAATGCATATGAGTCTATATCTCCTCTTATTTATGAACATGAGCATAAGGACTCTGGTTTACTCAGAGATGCTTATAGAAAAGGAGCTAAATTAGCTGGCTTGGACCAAAAATATGGTGGCTTAGCTTATAGCACTGTTGATTTCGCTATAACTGCTTATGCTGGGTATCGTGGCTTAGTTTTAAAGAACAATGCTAATAGACTCGCGACAAGTGGATTGTTTGAAAAACCCGGTACTGGCATGCTATTCAATAATCTTAAACCTGATTATGGGACTAAGTGGGATACTAAAGGTGTTCCAATGAGAATTTTCATGGTAGGTACATCCATCGTTAAAGCTAAGATTCTTTTTGTCAACGGTACATATGAACTAAATGATGAATGAAAAAATTCATTTATCAATGTATTCTACTTTTGGAGGTGAAACTCGATATAAAAACATACGGAATCGAAGTCTAACCAATTTTGCTGTTAACAAGAGACTTAGCTTCATTCCTCTGCTATTAATCCAGATATAAAATAAAACAAAAATAATGAACAATACAAAATAGAAGATAGCCTGCTTTACATCATCACTAAAGAAGTAAGCTCCAAACATCATCACAAAAAAAACAGAGGAAAGAAATATCATATTTCCACCGCATAGCTCAGCAACTAGCAGAATGTAGTTTTTTAATGATTCATCATCTGTCGTTTTTACTCCTTTTCCATAGGTTTCATTCTTTTTATCTCTATACTGATTCTTTAATTTTAGTAGCTCTTGGTAAGTGAATCCATTTTTCAAAATTAATTCATTGATTTTCATAGCATTACTGTTATCTTATTGCAGCTGATATTTCTCTTATTCTAACTTAATCGATTACTATAGAACAAGCAAAACCTAAAGATTCAATTATTTTTTAAAACAAGCATTCATCATAATAGTCGTTTATGCACAATAACCACATAGTGTCAGTATAAAAACCTGTACCATACTGTAACTTTCGCTAACTGCGATACAGGTCGAACAATTCAGCAATAAGTACTGAGTGGAGCTTTACCTTTCACTCTAACAAACAAGTAAAAAAACCGCCTAAACCAGACGTATTCTGTACGTATTTTTCTTATTCTTAAAATAAAAGACTACTGACTTAGCATACCTTGGGATGTTAGTAAGGAAACATGAGAGTAATAACAAGAGCACCCAAAAAATAGAAAAAGCCAGCACTACCTTAAGTGATTTTTGTAAAAAAAGTGTAATAAAAAATGCAAAAAAAATGCCTCCAAAAATTATTATCGCCCTTAACATTCTTTTACCTACATCACTAACACCTAAAGTTAACTCTATTCCGAAAAGTTTAGAGTTTTTCCGCATCTCCTTTATCTCTTTCCTCGTAAAACCAGACTCCAAAAGGAGTCTGCAGTCACTTTTTATCTTTTTCATTAGTAAACTCTATCATCCCAAATACTGTAACCACTGGTTCCAGAAGTATGATGCTGCCAAGAAATACTCTCGTACTTTAGAGATATGCTTTCTTGCGGTTGCGATTCATTATGCGTTGAAGAATTAGGGTAGAAAATGTTAACATCTATAATTGTTACATTAGTCATGTTTGATGGTGTAAAACAACTCTCGACCACCATTTTGGTTGGTTCGATATATATCTATAATTGCATCCAAACGCTCATTGTTAGATATTTCGATACCAATTAAAGGTGAAGACTTATCGATTGGCTTAACGATAACGAACGGATGATGGCTAACATGCTGCTCTCTACTCATAGAATGATTGAGTTGATGAAGGTAAATTTGATCTGTATGCCCCGCTTGGTATAAATTTCCGATGGAGTCCTTCGTGGAACACCCCGCAGAAATCAGCCCTTGCTTTGCACCTTTCAAAGTTAGAAAAATGTCATTAGCCATATCAAAATCCTTTTTTATAAATTCACTACGCAAACATCATATAATATTCAAGTTTATATACAAAAAAATGATTTTTAACACCACCATCATAAACAATCAAGTGTAAAGACAATGACACGACCATTAAAAATCACCAATACATCACCAAAATCAATGTAAAGAAACCATTTACCCATATCTTATGAATGTAATTCATCCAATGTTACTGACGCTGATTAAAACTGTAGGCTCACCCTATTATTTTACAGAGGCGGTTTTAACCGCAACCATACCAAGGATTGGTAAAACAGACTCATGGCCCTTACAAAACAAAGCTCTCCATCTGCATGATAACCCCCTACCCGTCTGGATCTAAACCCCGTTTTCCCGCATTATCTGTGCTATCACCGTGCGGTATAAGTTAGTGATCTACTCTATGTGCCGCTCAGTACCGATTTTGACGATTAAAAGGTAGCTTTTACGCCATGACAGACAAACCGCAGCACACCTCGCTGACCATGTTCGGCATCAACATTCCCTGTGCGTTACACTAACTTTAATCATGAAGATAGAAGTCCTCCTCTCCCATCATCTAACCACACAGTCATCTCGCATCTTGCCCCGATAGCACCAAGTAACGAGCTTCAGTTCTACATTTGTCTCTAATACAAGCTTTACGATCCCGTAATCTCCACAACTAAAACCTTACTCACTGATTTTGTTGTAATAAATACAAACAAACCACAATAATCGATAGATTCAATCGTATCGATCTATTTTATTGATCAATTTAATTCCAGTTGCTATCATTGATTTTCAAACTTATCAATAAAAATCAACCAAGTAAGGTGAAAATCATGGCTTATGCTTCATATACAGTTACATGCCCTCACTGCCACTCCACCACATCAGTTAACACAGGAATCAAGAATGGAGGAACCGGCGTTGGTTCATGCCGTGCTTGTGGCAAAAGAGTACGAGTAGAAGTTGACTCGAAGGGCAATATCATTCGTGTTTTGAAGTAATTACTGTTAAAAAGTTCATGGAAGGAAATCAACATGCAAGAATTAACATTAGTTTTCTTAGTTATTGCTATCGTACTAATCATTTTTCTATTCAAAAAAAGAAAGGAACTACATTTAGGTAAACCACAGCTCTTTTTATACTCACTGATAGGTTTAGTTATATGCATACGTTCTCTATATGCATTCACAGACATAACATCTCCCGGTGTTGATTTCCTTACTGGGGTACTAATTATTGTATCTGCAATACTATCCTTATTAGTGGGAGTGTTTTTTTTCATATGGGCATTAATGATCTACCCGACAGTTAAAGCTAAGTTGCCATCAATCGTAAATCATAAACTATTAAATAATTACACTACCCCTGTCATTCTAATAATTATCATGGCAATTTCTAACTCTACGCAGTCACTTGCTGATAATAAACAATCAAAAACTCTTGGGTTCAGTACTGAAAATGATTTCAAAGATGCAAAAAGAAATAACATTTATAGCCCAGAAGAGTATTCGAGTTACTTAGCCGACAAGAAAGCAATAGAAGAAAAAAAAGAAGAAGATAAAATTGAAAAAGAAAGAGTTGAATCAAATAAAAAAGCACAAAAGGATGCAGAGTGTAACGCAGATGCTTATTGCTACTCCATGAAAAACAAAGGTGGTGATTATATCTGCAAGAAAGCAGTAGAAAAATCAGCAAAGTATGATTTCCAATGGACTGATGGTGTTACAGAACCTAAATTCTCATCCTATAACTGGTATGACAAAGGCGGGAAATTGGTGACACTATACGGACATAGAGCAAAAGCACAAAATGGTTTTGGTGCGTATAAAAATGTAACATATTCATGTACATTTAACGCTGACACTGGTGATGTAATAAATGTGAGCATTCAATAAAGATAATTGTATTAAAATTTAACTCAATAGATTGGTAACGCCATCATTTAATTGAATACTTATAGCAATAGAAATTAATTATAGAAGGTAATAGTAATGATAAAGTCAGTAATAGCAACAGTAATACTCACAGCATTAATTTTTTCAGGTGGTGTTATGTCAAGTACATTAAAGCAGTTTGTAATCGAGTATAGTGTCTCAGGGAAAATTGGGAAAAACGCCGAAATAGTCTTTGCCAGCAATATTAATGAGGGTTATACAAAATTAAAAAATAAAAAGAAGAGTAATGGTGAAAGCATTGTAATTCATTCTGCAAGGGAAATTAAAAATTAATATTATTCAAGGAGAAATCATGAAAAAGAATTTGATTATTGTTGCTTGTAGCTTCATCTTATCTTCGGGTGCATTAGCATCTGATGACATTAAAACCTACTCATATTGCTCAGGATTGTACCAAGGCATTTATGAATATCAGCCAAATTCAAACATTGGTAAAGAAGCAAGACCAGCAGTAAAATACTTCCAACGGAAGATCAACGATACGGGAAGTTTAGATAAAGATAGCTTTGAATCAGGAAAATCTGTTGGACTAAAACTATGGAGTACTAAAAACGGATATAAAAATAGGCCCAAGATGTTCGATACATGCTTTGATAGCTATAGTTCCTACATTCAAACTTTGAGTACAGATGAACTAATGAAACTTGAAGAGTAGACATTATTAAGCCAGCACCAGGGAAATGTAGTCATAAAATTAATAATGCAGTATACTTTAATGCAGAGAACTTTTTTCAGTCTCTGCATTTTTTGATCTTTTCAACCATCGAGATATCGAACGGATTCAGTAAAAATATTGCAATACAATCAATGTGTTACCATATCATCAAAGTATACAATCTGAAATTACTAGTTTGGTTCAGTACTTAATTTCTTGGATACCTTGGCAATTGTGGCCCTCGAGCATCCAATAAGATCTTGAATCTTATTCCAACTTTTCCCATCAGTGAGCAATTCTTCAACCTTCCGATGCAACTCCTGATCGACAGGACGACCCTTATAGCTATTGTTGGCTTTCGCCTTCTCAATTCCCTGTTTCTGGCGTCGGCGGCGATCTTCATAATCTTTGCGAGCTATAGCTGCAAGCATATCTAACATCATACTGTTTAAAGCTTCGAACATACGTTGGGTAAACTCATCCGTACTATGCAACAGCTGGTGGCTTGTTGGTAAATCGAGAGAGACGAGCCTAACTCCCTTGCTTTCAATAATCCGCCTTAAACTTTTCCAATCCTCATTGGTCAATCTTGATACACGGTCGATCTGCTCACACAGTAGAACATCGCCTCGTTCTGCTATATCAAGTAAACGGAAAAGCTCAGGACGTTGCAAACTAGCACCAGATTCATTCTCGATGAAGAACTTCGAGATTCGGAAGTTGTTCGACTGTGCAAACTCTTCAAGCTCAAATTGGGCTCTTGTTGCATCTTGTTCCTGAGTAGAAGCACGGAGGTAAGCATACACACGCATATTGAATCACCATACGGTCTGTTTTATATGGTTCATTATATAAAGTCTGTTTTAAGTTGTAAAGAGTATTTAATGAACCAAAATGGTTAGTGATTCTACTGGTCCCTTTTGGGTATACTCAAAAAGACAAAAAATTCATAAAAGTAGAGTCCATTGTTAAAGGATTTGACACCTACTAGAACACAGAAGGAAGATAAAATGGAACCATCTATTCCTATTGGTTTTTTGGTAAACCCAGTTATAACTTGGCTTTCCAAGTTTTTCTTCTATGAAACATATTTAATATCGAACGAGTACTACTTAAAACAACGTAGTTTTTTACAAGATTGGGAGAACTTGACTCCAGAGATTGAAGTGAGTGTGCATCAAGCGTCCATTTTTGACAACGATTCACCGCCTTTCTCAAAAGTCGCTATAAGAACCTCTGATAAAAACCATGTGATAAAATGCGTTGAAATAATTGTAGAAGCAAAAGCCCTCAGCAATACATATCAGAATGAAACATACCAGAATAAGATATCCGCTTACAATATTACAAATACACCAACTATATTAGTGACACCATCTATCCCTATAAGAGAACTTCATCATACTAAAGAAAGAGGCTATTACTTCTCATACCACGACTTCTCAATTTGCTTGCTGAATACAACATCTAAGACAGTTATTATAAAAAATGAAAAACAATATAGTGTTAACTATAAATATAGTTTTTATAATGATGATCTTTTGAATAGCCGTTTTGTTAAAAGGTGGGGTATGTATTGGAATATGGATGAAATAGACTTTACTATAAAAAGGCTCAAAGACTTTTTGTATTATCACCTTGTTCAAATTCACCACTTTTATCCCAAAGGGTATAAGATCCCCTTCAAATCAAGACTGAGATATTATTTCATATCTACCGTAGGTAAAAGTATCTATTTCATTATAAGTAAAAAATGGTTTTTAAATTTATTTTTTTGGACACCTATAATATTAAAATTTAAAAAATTCAAAGCAATAGATTGAACTCTTATAGTCAATCTGAATTTGGAGCATTGAAAATGTCAAACTCAGAATCATCAAGCACGGGAGTTAGACTCTGAATTTTTTCTTGTAAAACTATTTTATCTTCCGTCATTATGGAAATTAGGTCTTTCAATTTTGGTCCTGATAACCCCATATTTTCTACGAAAGAGAAATTCCAGAGTTTTACCACTTTCTGTCCCTCACCTTTCTTACATGTCTCATTAATTAGTTCACATAGCTTATCATCACTTTTGAAAATACCACTGACTACATCATCAGTTAACTCATCAATGTAAGGGATAATTAACCTCTGAAACCAAATATTAAAATAATATGTATTTGGAAGTTTAGAAAGTTTGCTGTGCATTAGTCTGATAGCTTTAATTCTAAAATCTGGCTCCGAAAGATGCAAAATGTAGCTCAATAACCCTATTGCTGATTGATATACTGATGCGTTAAGCACAATAAGATTAACTATAATTCCACACATTGCATCATAAGAGTTGAATTTCTGATCAGCACCATTCTTCTTAATATACTCTATTATATCATTTAAATATCTATTAATAGACTTAGGATGATTCATTTTGATAGATAACGTATACACAAAGAAAATCATTTTCTGCACAGAAATATCTGTTCTTATTGGATTGTAAATAGTATCAATTTTATCTGACTTTACTGATGAGATTATGATATCATCTGAAATAGAAGTTTTTGCTGCATTTAGTGACATACCATAAGATTGCAGTATCTCAGATAGAGATTTCAAAATAATCTGACAAACAACTTCATTATTAGAAAAAATTCTATAATCATCTCTATATCTTAATATTTTATAATCGTCGATACCAAGCTCATTCAATCTATCTGCAAGTTTAAGGTCAACATCCCCAAGTACTAGTTCAGCAAATAGATTACAGATTTCGGAACCTGTAAGAATTCCGTTTGTTTGACCTTCATTCATTCGTTGTATCAAAGTATCTAAATCACCACCAACTTTATTCTTCTTTCCTTTTTTAGCATCCTCTTTAGAACCAAAAACCCATTCTAATGAATGGCTATAAATTGAGTCATAGCAATTAGATATATCAGTTTTTGCAATATAATCATATTCCATAGACAAAGCTATAGAACCATTTTCAAAGCAGCTCCACCAATTTCTTATGATTTGTGCAGTTCCATTTTGCTTAGGATCACTTTTAATAAATGGTAAGTTTAAAGTGGTTATCTTTTCGTTGGCAAGATAGGATCTTAACTTCTCTTGTATAAAAGGCCACATCTCATCACTGGTTATCTCGATCACACAGTAAACATAGTAATAAGGGTTAATTAATGTAATTTTACGCCATGAAAACCCAGAGTTCTTATTGCATATGATAGCATGGTTCATGTTGGCGGCTTTTGCATCAACTGACTTAACACGCTTTCCGTATAATGGATGTTTTTTATCAGATATAATATTATATACCTCATTTAAAACTTTCTCAAAAGAGATATATGGAGGCAATGGTAAGTTGCAATAAGCTTCATCACTTAGAAAAAATGCCACAGCCTCTTCCCTACTTACCTCTGATATTAATTTCATTTCGCCTCTTGCTTTTATTTAAAAAAGAAAAAATACATTGGGTTTTCTTGTCGTACGCATGCTCACCTAATTATAACATCATCATGATATCTAACTCAATTATTGACTTCGCCACTGATGTGGCGATCAACCGTCGTATGTTGAAGACGTAATACCTGAACAATCAGCCACTATGCTCGAACCCACTGAACCGAGAAGGATGGCTTTAATACAATCACACAAATACTGCCCTGATAGAGCTCATATGATCGTTCGAGTTCGACTGCTTGTTTGGCGGTGATAAATTTTTCATGCTGGAAATCATGATCCTCAACTTGGATAAATTCAGGCATCTTCAATGGCCATTGGTATAGACATTTTTGATCTATCAGCAGAATAAAAAGAGTACAAATCATAAAATTAGCACTCTTTCACAAATTATTGAAAATCATTTTGTTCCAAAACTCTATTCATAGGATGAATTTTACTGTTAGTTTTCAACCCTAAATAGAGGAAATTAAAACATTTTTTCGGTAATGACTGATATCGAGAGACTAAATTCATCTTGTTAATTTTATCAACTGATAACATATAACATTTTCGAAAATCTCTACTTTTAATTAATGGGTGACTTAGATAACTATAAATTACTTGGCATTCATCTTCATTACTCAATAGTTTCAATATTCGTATTTTATCTGTGTTACCAATTTTTGTCGTTGTCTCGAAGTACGCATCCCCATTAATTTCTCTTCCATAAATAACTTCAATGGCTTCTAGTTTAGGCATTAATGATTTTAGTACACTAGTGATTTTTTGTATTGCATCATCCGTATATAAGACACAACAAATCTTTATCTTACTCATTTTCAATAATTTATCTTTGATAGCACCTTTACTTGCTGGTTCAAAATAACAATTATTCTCACCGGTCTCTGTTAAATAAAACTCCATTGCTTTACATACTTGACTACCACTAATAATAACATCAGCAATAATGCATATATCCTCAGACCTGTTGGTATCTATATTATTAGGATACAATCTCTCCAGTTTTCTGCTCAATTCATTGTTTGTATGAAAACACCTGATCGTTCCATTATAATCCTCAACCTTTTTAAGTATCATTGCATTATCTTTATTATTGATACTATTAAGTACAACATTACAAAAGCCATTTATTTCATCTAAGGTCATATATTGATGAGATGCTATGATTAAAACAAAAATATCGCGAAATCTTTCAGGAAAAGTAGATAGCCATCGAATTAAAAGTTCATAAGCTGCTCTATATGTAATTGCATTGTGAGCCTCAATAACACTTACAGCATCCTCAAATCTATCAAGTTTGGTTATATCAACTTTATTAATTTGATATGGTATATAAGTCATAGTAACTAACGTTGTTAATTTTTTTCGCTTGCTATCTATATAATCAAAGGCTTTAGATAGGGAACTTGGTAACGCAATAAGATATAGAATTCCCTGACTCTTACTTTGATACTTATGTGAGGCCGTATTGATATGATGTGAATTAGAATGTGACAGGCTATCGATTGAGCCACTAATTACATTGATTATTTTAACATCTGAATAGTTGAATTTATCTCCGTTACCTAACTCAGCCAACTGTCTAATTTGATTTAGCTTAATTTGACATTTTTCAAATGAACCAGTGTTTAAATTAGAGGCAGCCTCTTCCCTTGATATTACTTTCCTTAAAGCGTTTAAATAATCAACTATTCCGTCCTCTATATTTAATATTAAAAATGGGTTCGCCTCTGATTTCGTGATGATAATAGAGTCAATGATTGTTTTTATGAGATTCTCTGGGCTAGAATCGCTAATATATTGATCACTATTAACAGAAAACACATGTAGATCACATTCAGTATTATTATTTGGAAAATAGAAGTCTGCAAACTTATCAAAGCAATCAATTACATTATACTTCTCTTCAAGACAACAATATAATGCTGAAGCCACAGATAAATCAATTAATATTGATGAGTTTGAATCATCAATTTCATGGAATTCTTTAAATTGACGAGAAAGATATTTGAGAAATATACCAACATCGATATCAGCAGGTAGTCTAGATATATATTTTTCGTAAATTTCAACAGATTGCTGATTTGTTGCTTCAGCATACTTACCGAACATCAACTCAATAAATCTATCTTTTGAGTAATTTATTACGTTTACTGATTTATTTCTTTCTTCGCAAATGAAATATAGTGGAGCGTATAGTTCCACTGTAAATGGTTCTAAAGAATCCACTTTCAAAAGACGACTGTTTGAGAATATATTTGGATATCCATTTGCATTACATCTAGATAACTCATTAGTTAGGAACTCTACAAATTTCTCTAGATTCATATTAGAAACAATATTTTTTAAACTATCCAGCTCTCTAATATTATAAGTTTCAATAAGTTCGCTATAATCATCTTCGCATGAATTACTTACCGTTTCCCCTGTAAAAAATTCATGAGGTTTTCTTATAAGAACTTGGTTATCTCTCCTTAACATAATTGTATTATTATAAATGATGTTGTTATCAAACCATTCTCTAGTACTTGGAAGGAACTCCGTATGTTCTCTATCAATTATCCATTCATAAAATTTCGACTTACACTTTATTTTATTGAGCAACGCATCGATATTGTCAATTTCGAATTCTGGTAGTTTGTCTGATAAAAGAACTAATAGTAATGTGTGATATGTCTTAAAAACTGATTTATTATCAAGAGTCCCTCTAAATATATCGCCATCAATAATGGCAGATAGTAACAAATACAATTTCTTTGTATCCATATCTAAGCATGTTATTTTATGCAACCAATTATAATCTATTTTTTCATTAATATGAAAGTTGAAATTATTAAATAGGCAAGCACAGTATTTCCACATACTCACGAGCAACTCATGGGATGAGTTTGTTTTAGATAAAGAAAATAATGACACAAGGTAATGATATTTAACCGTATACGTTAATGTTTCTGTTATTAACTCGTCTTTTTTTGTAAATTCATTTTTATTCATATGCAATGATAGGTATGAATAAAATATTGAAGAAAGCCTTGTTAACTCTACCTTGCTTATGCGGTTGCTATGGGTAATTGCATACATTATATTTATAAACTTGTATTTATCATGCATGCTATTGAGTTCGGTGTTGATATAATCAAGTAGCCTCTCAGTTGTTTCTATATTCAACTTTGAAGGAAAAACACTTATAATCTCTATTATGGTATTAGCATTCAATTTTTCGTAATCAACCTCTAACCCCATTAACAAATTCATATGGAGTAAATGCTCTTCAACCATTTTAGTTGCCGTAAGTTTGCCAATGATATTATTCATAAGCTCTATAAACTTGTTATGGCTACTTTTCCCCTCCTCTATAAAGTTGATAATTGTGGAGGTCAATACTTCAGACTGAAGTGAGTTAAAATATTTTGTATCTATCAAAAAATGCCAAAGACTTTCGTTTTCCAAAATATGGGTGAATAGATTTCTGTATAAACTTCCTCTACCAACTCCACTTTCAAGAATGCCTGGTATTTCATTATTTTTAAACGGTTCAACCTCTTGCACACCTTTAAGATGTGAGAAAATGAAAGAATAATCTTCTTGTTTAGAATCGGATAGTATTAAATTAATGAATTCATCAATAGCATAGCTTTTTTCTTCATCTGTAGCAGTTGGGTACTTACTTGAAATCCTATCAACCGAATACTTCGATTGTGATCGGTATTTATCATAATCAGGAGAAAAGTCCTTCACTTTTTTTATTAGTGTCTTTGAACGTTTTAGTTCTAGCCCAAGATAGCTAACTTCTTGAGTTAAGTATTCAAGTTGAACTTTTGCTTCATTTTCATTTTTGCATACAATGAATATATCATCGACATAACGCTGATAAAGTACAATTGAGTCATTATTTAATAGTTTATCAAACTTGTTATCTATATCAGCAAGGTATAACTCAGCAAAAAACCTTGCATATGCAGGCCCTTGAGGCAGTCCTTTATCTGAAGCAACAGTTTGCTTAGCGATATTTAAACAAATAGAAATTAATTTCTTATAATTGGCAAGAGATTTATTATCTAAAGTAGATAGCTTTGACTTTACATTGTCTAATGGAGAACTTTCCAATAATATTCTTTTCAACTTATCATGATCTATTTTATCATAAAAAGACGTAATGTCAGTTTTTATTATATAATACTCACTATACTCAACATTAGTGATTGCCGTTGATATATTTGATAAAAACTTTATCCATAGGTAGAGCCATGGTTCGAATATATAGCCGTCTTGGAAACCTTTTCTTACCTGGTAACCATGTGTGGAATTGCTATTAGGTAAATCGAAGAAGTGATGTATTTGTTTAAGCACCATGCTTGTAGTTATTCTTTCCATACACTCAAGACTAATTAAATTACGTACCTTTTCGTTTTCCTTTCGCTCATGATTGTAATATTTCACATTTCTTTGGTCAAAATTTTCTATAAACTTGCTTACATGAATTAAATACTCATTGGATTTAATGCTATAAAGTTCATTAAATACTTTACGTGATTGAGCTTCATCATTTTGGATGAGATACTTCATTTCTGCATTTCTTGCTATCTCAACGTCCGTGATACAAAAATCAAAATAACCTTGGTCGTAGCTGATAACATTACTAAATATACAATTCAGCAAACTAATATTATTGAGTTCAGTGCTAAATCTTTCTTTCATAATATCCTCTATTTGCTCTTTACTAGGAAAATAAAAAGAAGATAGTGAATGCATTGCTTTTTGAGTAATATTTGCATCATAATTTTTTTGTTTTTCAAAAATTTTTGTTAAAATTGCTCTTCCAATATTTTTTGAGTTCTCTCCAACAACATTGATGAGTAGACCAACTAATAACTTTCTTTCTTGGTTATTGAGAGTCCCTTTCAATATGCCTTCTTTAAGTTTTTTTAATGGAGGTTCGCTTTCCCAATGCTGTAATAACGATTCCATATTTAAACTGGAGACTACAACTTCTTTAATTCTTTCTTCGTAATAATATGAATTGTTTTGCGATAGAAATACATTAAAGTTTTTTTCTATTAACTCAAGTGTTATTGAGTTATGCATATCCAATATGGTTCTCTGTTTAGATATAAAAACAGGATCTAGTGTTGATATTTTTTTTATTTCATTTAAATCATGCACACTATCAAGAAAAAATGAGTAAGCATTTGATTTTTTGTGCTTAGATAAAGGCAACTTTACACAAAATCCTACACTATTGGTGATCTTACTTGAATGGGGAAACAAATCGATAGCTATTAAATCTGAATTATAGTTAAGCTCAGCATGTTCAAGAATTAATCCGGTTATTTCATATCCCGTTTTAAATGGAACCTCATTTTGAAATGTAATCCAAATATGAATCCCTCTATTCCCTGAGTATTCAATGAGATAAGATATTTCTTTTTTATCTAAAAAATTGCAAAACTTAGTAACCGCAGATTTTAGCTCCAACTCAGCAAGATGTCTGTTATTACCCTCAAGTTGAGACTTGATAATATCAAAATCGTAACAAATCCATTTGATTTTATCATTAATATTTCTCTGATAAACGGCAAGTGAGCCATCATTGTCCAACATATGCTGTATCTTACTGCAATTAACTCTTCCTGCTTTTTTTAGGTATGCTCCATCACTTTGCTGTTCAGCATGATAGTCTTGATCTGTAGAGAATAACCCATTGATTTTTATTGATATTTCTTTAATCATACTCACTTTAAACGATCCTCTACTGAGTTTTGTTTGCCACTTAATAATATAATGACTAAAACTTAAACATCATGCAAGAGCGATTTTACTTTTCTGGGTAATCCTTTCCGTACTCACAAACATAGTTACAAACTCGCTATTAGACATGAATCATACTGAGTATTTGTATAGCAAAAAAACTATGAGTTACTCCATTCTTTCATGTAATATTCTTATTTCTGCTTGTTGATATAACTATTTGATTTTAACTAATCCATCTGACCGTTCTCAGTAATCTCGTAAATCAATTAAGTAGGTTATTATAATTAAAGTAATCACAAGTTCCAATTGAAGATACTCAACACTTCGTGTTTCGTATTTCAATAAAACTGTTAAGTTATAATTTAAATTTCTTCATACGTTTTACTTCGTAAAACTTTTCAGAAATTATAAATTAATTCAGTTATTACTTTTGAAAGGATTTAATATACTTCATAATCTATTGTCGAGGTTTTCTGAGAACATTTCCATCCCCCCTCAGGGGGATAGAAATTAATTTTGTCGATGGTATCTATCGAACATTTTATGTAGTAAATTTTGGACGGATCTATATTGTATAAATCGTTCAAGCGGAAGCGGGTTGCCCTGTTTCTCCCTATCACTGTTCTATTGCAACGGTCGCGGTTTTAATCGCACTTCATGTTTCAGCTACATAAACAACTAAAACATGTGTCTTCAAAATTTGGACGGATCTATATTGTACAAATTTATTCAACTCCCTTTCGCATGGTCAGGTGTGAACCTATATGTCTATCAAGGAATTCATCTGCTAAGAATTCTTTATTGTGCCGCATTGCCGTGGTTCGTGTGACTGCATATAGCTTTTATAACCGCATTGGATTTGGTTTCACCTAAGTTGTATCACGGGTCTCATTTGCACATCGTACTGATTGAACTACTCATCTGCCATCTACTTTTCGATAGGATCAGGATTCAACTATTATACCAAAGATAAATTATCACTTTAATTTATCTTTGGTATATCAATCAGAGTTTTAAAATGTATTAGCTACACCTATAGTATAGCACACAAATTTAGTTCGTTTCAAAAATAGCAAGGATTATTTTATACTTCTGTAGTATTTTATTGCTTATTCAGACTATCTATTTAGTATTTAAACATGAGACGTCATAGATTATTTCATTATTAAACTATACCTGCGAACATTTGCTATAGTATAGCTTACAACATGATTTAGTTCCAAAACTGCCTAACAATATTTACATATGATTATGTTATTTTTAAAACAGACATGTCAACACGGTAACTTTTGGGGCGTTTTATCCCCAGTTAAATTACAATGAGTAGCCCCTTATCCTGATGGCTATAAGCTTCTACAGCCCTCAACTTCCCAATTAATCTCTTGGCTATTGTGCCTAGTCTGTATTGGTTTGAACACTCTTCATTTCACTTGCTACTTTCATCATAAGCTCCCCCCATAACCCCATCACTAATGTATCTATTTCAGTAGGTTCTCTATAATAAACAGGCTCTTTGGTATCAAGATTAATATCACAAAACGAGCTTTTAAGCCATGTAACACCTTCAATGTCCTCCAATGAGGATTGGTTTAGTAACTCACCGGTTTTTTTATTTATTATTAACATATGCAATAGTACATTACTAAAATAAGAGATAGTTATTGCTAAAAGATTACCGTCTGCATTCATGATCCTTATTTTCTCTATCACTTTACAGAGTTCAATCTCTAACGCCCCTCTCTCCTTGATATTTTTAACATCAAATATATCACTACTAATATTAATGTTGCTGATACTAACAGCACCTTCCTTTTCCAACAAAACCTGTCTTAATTGTTGTAACTGTTCTTCTGCAACGGCTTTTTGATCCATCATTTCAAATGTTGGCGTTCTCCCCGAATCCCTTAATCGAGCAAAACCATCAGTAAATGATTTAACATACCTTTCTAAGTCTGCCACCTGTCCTTTTATTGCATCTAACTCAGTGATATCCTGTTTCTTAGCTATCTTTTCAAAATCAACGTTTTTAATATGCGTTAGTATTGCCTTTTCAACTGTATCATAACTCATCATAGTACCTATACAACCTAGTTTTTCTCTTGCAGAAAAGCATTTTAAGTATCTGTACTTTCCCGAAGTCGATAGAACTAAAGCTGCTCCACATAGGCTGCATTTAAGTAGGCTATTAAATACTGTTTTTTTAGAGTCCCCTCTTATTCTTCCCATAAAGTTGTGTTTGTCCAATCTCCTTTGGACTTCTGAAAACTCATGCACAGATACGATAGCTGGATATAGGTTAGGAATCGTTATTTCAGATATGCTTACTTCATCATTATCTAAGTCGCGTTCGATAATGTTAGATATGTAATCTCCCCGACACCTCACATTTCTTAAGATACGACAGATTTTTGCTGTATCCCATTTAAATTCAGAAATAAACTTGCCTTGCTTGTTCAACATCTGTGCAATAGTAAACGAACCTATACCGGTAAGATATAAATCAAATATTTCTCTTACTATCTTATGGTTATCATTGAGCACATATTTTTCATCTGATACAGAAATCCATGCTGGCGTATTTTTAATCATATAATCGCCATCATCTTTTGCTTTCGTTCTACGTCGGTTCCAACCTTTCTTTACCCGGTCGGATTTCAAACAGCTTTCATCATATGCTCGTTGTGCAATCATCGTTGCAAAGGTCAAACTATTAGGGACTTTTCTTGAAATGATCAGTTTTTTATCTACGTCATGCAATTCGACCTTATGTTCATCAAGTACGGACAAATACTTCATGCACAAGAAGGGATTCTGACGTGAAAACCGGTCTAACGATTCAACAATGAGTACTGAGTGGGGCTTTATCTTCCCCTCTACTAAGCGAGTAAAAAACTTGCCTAAACCAGAGGTGTTTTCCATGTGCTGCCCTTTAAATGCGGACTTCCCCCGGTCAACTATGAACTCATAGTTGTCTGGATCTAAGCCTAGTTTTACCGCATTATCTTTCACATAATCCAGTAGCATAGCCTCCTGACGGTCTAAACCATCACCGCTGGCTTGCTTTTCTGTACTGATTCGAAGATATAGGTAGCACTTTCTCATGGTAAATATGGACTCAAAAAGTTTGTTTAAGCTCTATGGTATCAAAAATTGTGACACCATCAAAAAAGCACGCCGCTGGCTGGAAGAACAGGGAGTGCCTTACCAATTCCACGACTATCGCGCAGACGGGCTGAACGAGCAGCTGTTGCGTGATTTTGTCGCGCGCCTGGGCTGGGAACCATTGCTGAACACCCGTGGCACTACCTGGCGTAAACTGGATGAAGCCCAGCGCAATGCCTGCGACAATGCCGATGCCGCCATCGCCCTGATGCTGGAGCAACCGGCCATGATCAAACGCCCCTTGCTGGATGATGGTAAAGGACATGCCCTGCTAGGCTTCAGCAGCGAAAGCTATCAGCAATTTATTACCGAGGTTAACTCATGATCTGCCCTGTTATCGAACTGGCGCAACAGCTTATCAAGCGCCCTTCCCTCAGCCCGCATGACGAAGGCTGTCAGGAGCTGATGATCGCTCGCCTGAAAGCGATCGGCTTTACCGTCGAACCGATGAACTTTGGCGATACGCAAAACTTCTGGGCCTGGCGCGGCCAGGGCAGCACGCTGGCGTTTGCTGGCCACACCGATGTGGTGCCAACCGGCGACGAGAAGAATTGGGATAACCCGCCGTTTGAGCCCGTCATCCGCGACGGCATGCTTTATGGTCGCGGAGCCGCCGATATGAAAGGCTCCCTGGCCGCCATGGTGGTGGCCGCAGAACGCTTCGTTGCAGCCAACCCCAACCATCAGGGCCGCCTGGCGTTTCTGATCACCTCAGACGAAGAGGCCAGCGCCACTCATGGCACCGTGAAGGTGGTGGAAGCCTTGATGGCTCGCAACGAACGCCTTGATTATTGCCTGGTCGGAGAGCCTTCAAGCACCGAGCGGGTCGGAGACGTAGTGAAAAATGGCCGCCGTGGCTCGATCACCGCCAATCTGCGTATCCATGGTGTTCAAGGGCACGTCGCCTATCCACATCTGGCGGATAACCCGGTTCACCGGGCTATGTCTGCGTTAAACGAGCTGGTCACCATTGAGTGGGATCAGGGCAACGAATTCTTCCCGCCAACCAGCATGCAAATTGCCAACGTGCAGGCCGGTACCGGCAGCAATAACGTGATCCCTGGTGAAATGTTCGTGCAGTTCAACTTCCGCTTCAGCACCGAACTGACCGATGCCCTCATCAAGCAGCGGGTGCAGGAACTGTTGGACCGCCATAACTTGAATTACAGCATCGACTGGTGGCTGTCTGGCCAACCTTTCCTAACTTCACGCGGTGCCTTGGTAGATGCCGTGGTGAATGCGGTGGAACACTATGCCGAGCTCACTCCGCAACTGCTGACTACCGGCGGTACCTCTGATGGCCGCTTTATCGCCCAGATGGGAGCACAGGTGGTTGAGTTGGGGCCGGTCAACGCCACTATCCATAAAGTGAATGAATGCGTACATGCGGCCGATCTGCAGTTACTGAGCCGCATGTATCAGCGTATCATGGAGCAACTGGTCGCATGATCAGCGCAGAAATGCTCACCGGACGCTCGACGGAGCACCTCGCCGTGCTGAGCGGCAATCATCGGCTGCAACCCGCTGCGGTGGTGGCCTTTCAGGCCATGCAGCAGGCGGCTAAAGCGGCAGGCTTTGATCTGCAACCGGCCAGCACCTTTCGCGATTTCGACCGGCAACTGGCGATCTGGAATGGCAAGTTCTGCGGAGAGCGGCCAGTATTAGATCGCAATAGCCAGCCGATGGATATCCAGCCATTGTCCGCCGCCGAGCGTTGCGAAGCTATTTTGCGGTGGTCGGCCCTGCCGGGGGCCAGCCGTCATCACTGGGGCAGCGATCTGGATGTTTACGATCCGTCGCTGTTACCGGAAGGTCAAAAGTTACAGTTGGAGCCGTGGGAATATGAAGCTGGTGGTTATTTCCATCCGCTAAATCTTTGGCTGACTGCACATATGGCCGAGTTTGGTTTCTATCGCCCGTTTACCGCCGATCAAGGTGGAGTGGCGATGGAACCCTGGCATTTAAGTTATCGCCCGTTGGCGCAGGAGGCCGAGCATTTACTGACGCCCGAGCTGCTGCTGGCGGCCTGGCGAGATAAGGACGTTGCTGGCGCAACTTGGCTCGCAAGCCATCTGCCCGCGATATTCTCGCGTTTTGTTCGCCCTGAAGGAAAGGTGTAAACATGCATTGGTTAGCTGACTACTGGTGGATAATCCTGGTGATATTGGCAGGCATTATCATTAGCGGGATCAAGGAATTACGCCGCCTGGATCATCGAAAATTCCTGGCTAACAAGCCTGAGTTGCCGCCCCACCGCGATAACAACGCCAAGTGGGACGACGAGGACGACTGGCCGAAAAAGCCATAACTTCAGGGCGCACATCAGCGCCCTGCTGTTTATTTAAAGGCAATCAGATCGCCCCGTTTACCAAACATCGCCTCTTCCCAATAGCGCTGCGGCACGTAGTAATGCAAACGCTCCAGGGCAGCGTTCATCATGCCCGAACTGATTGCATGCCCGACGCCTGGTTCAATATCCAACGTCACATCTGCGCCAACAGCCTGTAGCTGAGCCTCAGCCGCTTGTGCATATTCCACAGCAATAACGCCGTCCGTCTCACCATGGATCAGGTGTACCACGCTGTCACCAAAACCGGCTTGCGGTAACTGGGCAAAACGGCCGCTGAAGGCTACTACCCGCCCGGCCAGTTTGGCTTCGGCTTTTAACCCTTCCAGCGCCATAATCGAACCCTGCGAAAAACCAACCAGCGCAGTGCCCGCGTAGCTCACGCCGCTGTGTTGCTGCCAGTAGCGTACGGTTTCAACAAAGGTCGGCATCACTTCGGCAATACGCTGCGCGCGGTTGTCTTCGGTGATCCCCTGAACCGAGAACCATTGGCGCCCCTCACCGTTACCAAAAGCGAATGGGCCACCAATGCTTACCACCAAGGCCTGTGGGAAATCTTTGGCGAAGTAACTGCCGATCTCCCCCATCGCCACCGGGTTATCCCCCACGCCATGAAACAGCAGTATCAGTTGCTCTGCCGGAGTTGCGGGGCTTTGGACAACGAAATGCGAGTGTTTCATAGGGGACTCCTCAGGTTAGAGACATCCGGGACAGACCCGGTAACTGCCCCTTACTATACGCCGCGGAGAAATCAGGAAAATCGGGTTTTATTGAACAACTCTTTCCATTTATTGCAACGACTGCGCCCACTCCTGCCAGTAACGACAATGTTGCGCATTAAGTTGTTGCAACGCCTGCCCAGCCTCTTGTCGCCAAAGCCGCAGCAAGGCTTTTTGGCCACTCAGGCCATATTGGGCTGTGCACTGGGCCATGGTTTGTTGTTGCTGCAAATGCGCGCGCAATGCCGCACAGGGCAATGGGCTGGTCAACAGCAGACGTTGTAGCGCCCCCAGGCTAGCCTCCAAGGGCCGATGGGCAAAGGCAAAACCGGCCAGCTCGCGCCAATCTTCCTCATTTAATAGCGGATCAGTATCATCGTCGAACTCCAGCAACAGGTCGCTACGTTGCCGCAACCAGCGCCAATCCCGTGCCAGGTGCTTATGCGCCGCATGGCACAGCGCCTCCCCTTGCTCGCTAATGGCCAGCAACGCCATGGCGGTGTAACAGCCGCTGCTGGCCTCCGGTTTGTTGCCAATACGCACCAGGGTGAAGCCACAAGATTGCCAGAACCGCCACAGCAGCTCGGTATAGCCGAAGCTGACTGAAAGAAAATCCAACCCCTGCGAAACGCGATTTTGCTGTTCCACTAACCGGCTGGCGATCCCTTGCTGACGTAACTCCGGCAATACAGCGATACGGGTAATGCGACGGGAACGCAGCGTAGGTGCCCACCATTGGCCGCTATGTGCCGCCAAAGATTGAGCGACCAGATTGCCACGTGGCCTTCTGCGGCCAGCCCAAACCTCGTGGGCCAGTTCAACCGATAACCCGCCCTCGTCCACCAGCCACAGAGCCCCTACCACCTCATCCCCCTGCGATGCCGCACTGAAGTGCATCCCGGGCGCATCCATCAGACGGCGTAAATCCAACGGTGAGGTTCTATAGTGTGCGCTACAGAGCAACGCATAGAAACGCCGTAACCGTTGCGGATCGGCACACAGTTCAGCCTGTTCAATAGCGCCAAAAGTGGGTGACTGCCCGGCCACTGCCCATACCGGTTCCTCGTTGAACAGCAAGGCATGATCGATAATCCGCTCCAGGGCATCGCCCGCTGCCCAACGCATCGGTTGCTGCAAGCTTAGCGGCTGCCACTGCGGCAAGGTGGTGCAGAACTTCAGTAAAAAGCCGCGCCCCGTTCCTTCGTAACCCTGCACCGTGGTTGTCAGTAATACGCGTGGGAAATAGTCCATTAGCTGTTGCAGTAAAGGACCAGGGATTGCTGCGGCCTCATCCACCAGCAGCCAGCCAACACCCTCTGCACCCTGTTCAGAACAATGCTGTAGCAAAGCATCCGGTGCCCAAAACTGGGCCCGTCCGGCGGCCCACTCGCTGGCAACGTCGGTAGCGGCGCGGCTCGGGCCGGTGATCCAACAGGTTAGCGGGCTGCTGGCCATCAACATCCCTGCCACCGTCGATTTCCCCCGGCCACGGGCCGCGGTTAATACCCAGATCCCAGACTCGGCCGCTAATAACCGGGCCAAAGTGGCCTGCTGCTCATCACTCGGATTACCCTGAGGAGCTTGCCAATCTGGCCGTGATGGTAAGGAAGCCAGGCACAACGGTTCACCTTGCCGCCAGATAGACACTTCGCTATCTGCCAGCAACCGTTGTTGCAGATGGTGGATAAAATGAGGCGTGGCGATCGGCTGTGGGCAATCGCTCCAGCGCAGGCTGTCGCTATCAGGCTGCTGCGGCCAACTTTGCCAAGGTGGAACCAGCAACAGTAACCAGCTACCGGCTTGTAATGTCCCGCAGAGCTGGGCCAGCGCTTCAACGTCCAGCCCCGCTAACGCATCAAATACCGCATGCAACCGCTCTTGCCCCAACAGGGTTTTGACCGCGCTACTCGCCAACGCATCGATTCCTGCGGGCGCGTCATTACCGACCCAAGGCCAGTCACCCGGCAGTTGTTCCACCAGTTGCTGCGCCTGATCTCGGCACCATTGCGGTTCGCCGCTGATCACCAACAGCCGCCGAATACCCTGCTGCTGCATGCGTTGTTGCATTTTTTGTAACATGAATATTGAGGCCTGAAAGCAGAGTGCCGGGCTCTAGGCACCGGCACTGAGTAATATCAACGGGAGGCGAAGGTGTTGCAGGTGTTAGGGTCGCCGCTATCGAACCCTTGCTTGAACCAGGTATAACGCTGCTGCGAGGTGCCATGCGTAAAGCTGTCTGGCACCACTCGCCCCTGGCTTTGCTGCTGCAAACGGTCGTCACCAATCGCCTGCGCGGCATTCAGCGCGGCTTGCAGATCGCCCGCTTCCAGCATCTGCTGTTTCTCGGCGTAATGGCCCCAAACGCCAGCAAAGCAGTCGGCCTGAAGCTCCATTTTCACCGACAGGCGGTTAACCTCTGCCTGGCTAGCCCCTTGCTGCATCTGGCGAACCTTGCGCTCAATCCCCAATAGATTCTGCACGTGGTGGCCCACTTCATGCGCAACGACATAGGCCTGGGCAAAATCACCGCCCGCACCCAGCTTGGTTTTCATATCCTGGTAGAACGAGAGATCGATATAGACCGTATCATCTGCCGGGCAATAGAACGGCCCCATTACCGATTGGCCAGTGCCGCAGCCGGTACGCGTCGCGCCCCGGTACATCACCAGTTTCGGATCCTGATAGTTTTTCCCCATCTGCTTGAAGATGCCCTGCCAGTTATCTTCGGTAGACGCCAGCACCACCGAGGTAAACTTGGCCAGTTGATCGTCTTGCGGGCTGATGCTGGCGCTTTGCTGCTGAGACTGTGGCGAAACATCTCCACCATTCAGCAGCGGAGTCAGGTCTACCCCGTAGTAACCGGCAACCAGCACCACTACCAGAATGATCAGGCCACCTTTGCCGCCGATAGGTATCCGGGGGCCGCCACCGCCGCCGCCCAGACCTGAAGACTGCCCACGACGATCCTCGACATTGTCACTTTCACGACGCCCTTGCCAACGCATAAATAAACTCCAGAGATGATTTTTAATAATCGTAGGAAACTTGCCCTGGTTACTATTATAAGGCGTTCGTGGCGGAGGGAATGCAGTAATTTTCTGGAAAGTGCTGAATGAGGGATGAAAGGCTCGGTTCGATGCTTTGCCCCTCACTCTAGCACTCTCCTATAGGGAAAGAGTTAGAGTGAGGGGCATGATTTAACGATTAGTCCAGCTTCACGCCGATACGGCGAGCGACTTCTTCGTAGGCTTCAATCAGGCCACCCAGGCTCTGGCGGAAGCGGTCTTTGTCCATCTTGGCCAGGGTATTCTTGTCCCACAGGCGGCTACCGTCCGGGGAGAACTCATCGCCCAGCACCACTTCGCCGTTGAACAGGCCGAACTCCAGCTTGAAATCGACCAGGATCAGGCCTGCATCGTCAAACAGTTTGCTCAACACGTCGTTAGCCATGTAGCTCAGCTCACGCATCCGCGCCAGATGCTCTTTGCTCACCCAACCGAAGGTTTCGCAATAGGATTCGTTCACCATTGGGTCATGCATCGCGTCGTTCTTCAGGAACAGATCAAACAGCGGCGGGTTCAGCGGCAAGCCTTCTTCGATACCCAAGCGCTTGACCAAAGAGCCCGCAGCGCGGTTACGGATCACGCACTCAACCGGGACCATCTCCAGCTTTTTCACCAGCACTTCGTTATCTGACAGCAGGCGTTCCATCTGCGTTGGGATACCGGCCTCTTCCAGCTTGCTCATAATGAAATGGTTGAACTTGTTGTTCACCATCCCTTTGCGATCGAACTGCTCAATGCGCTGACCATCCAGTGCTGACGTATCGTTACGGAATTCCAACACCAGCAGATCCGGGTTTTCGGTGGTGTAGACGGTTTTTGCCTTGCCGCGATACAGTTCAGCTAGCTTTTGCATCTTAACTTACTCCAATGAGATGGTACCTTCCGGCTGCCAGACAGCCTACTGGGCACAAAATTGACCTGATAAGTTCTTTGGTTTGCTGATAACTATTGTGCCAAATCTGCGACGCAAACGATACCGTATCAGCAAAACAAAAAGGGGCCATAGCCCCTCAGACCGCTGACATAGTCCTCTGACGTTAAAAGCCCCCTGTTCAGGGCTGATAAATACCAAGGATGCTGTCTTTGAACTTCGCCAAACAGTCGAAAACCACGTTTTTCGGCTGTTTGTCACCAGTCTAAAAGGGGGCCGTAGCCCCTAGATGTATTTATTTAACGCTGGTTTTACTGAAAGCCGTCTGGAGCACCGCTACCAGCGCATCGTTCTGCGACTGGGTCAACGGCTTACCTTTGGAATCGATAAATTGCAAACTGGTACGGTTATTCAAATCACCGACCTGCAGTTTGTAATCACCTTCTTTCAGTTCAGGATCTTTCGCGCCCAACGCATCCCAATCACTGCTGCTCAGGGATTTGTAGGTTACGGCGACGCTACCCTGCGGACGGCTGCGGTCACCCACTTTCATCCCCAGTTTTTCCAGTGCCGGTGGCAAACGATCCCACACTACCGTGTACGGCGCACGCACGATCAGCGTCGGCAGGCCGGTGTCATCCGCACCGCTCTGCACGTCCAATACGCCAATACGGTTGGCGGACCGGCTGCTCGACAGGCTGTCCTGCTTATCCAGGCCTTCAACGATGGTGTTCATCATCATACCGTTGTAGCGCTGAACTTCAGAAGGATCGGTAACCTTGTCGGTTTGCCCCTGCTGACGCAGTTCAAGAGTTTTCACCACCAGCGCTTGCTGGTAACCCTGTTTCTGTACCGTGATCTGGTAACGACCTTCGTACTGGTTGTCTTCATCCAGACGGTTCCACTTCACCCAGTCGGTGGTCAGCGTTTGGCTGGCATCCGTACGTGAGGCGATCGGAATGTTTTTGCTCTGTAACAGACTGGCTACGCGCGACCACAGGTTATCGTTCTGCGGGCTGCTTTCCAGCAGCAGCGTGCCGCTGTCACCCGCATATTGACCACGGGAACCGCTCAACAGTGCCAGCGGCTGTACCGGTGGCCGGATATCCAGTTGCTTGCCAACAGCGCCTTTCTGCGCGTTTGCCGGAACTTCATAATTACCGGTTTGTACCGGCAGGATCAGGCCGGACGGCGCGCTCAACGGTTTGAGCGGTGCGGCGTCAAGATAGGCCTCATCGCCGCTAACCTGGCGTTTGTAGCGCTGATCGGTAGAACAAGCCGCCAGCGTCATCACCAGCGCTAATCCCACGACCGTTGCTAGCGTCGACTTTTGCAATGAATAAGCCATCAAATCTCCCTAAGAGTTACAGCAAACCGGCGCTTTTCAACGCACGCTCCACGACAGGACGGGCAGCGTCGGTCAACGGCGTCATAGGCAGACGCATCGTATCGGTTGCCATCAATCCCAATGCCTTACAGGCCCATTTCACCGGAATTGGGTTTGCTTCTACGAACAAATCCTGATGCAAAGGCATCAAGCGCTGATTCAAACGGCGGGCTTCGGCAAAATTGCCTTGCGCCGCCAGGCGGCAGAGTTCGACCATTTCACGCGCTGCCACGTTGGCCGTCACGGAAATCACCCCTTTGCCACCCAGTTGCATGAAGTCCAGACCGCTGGCGTCGTCGCCGCTCAGCAAAATGAAGTCTTCATCATCAACCAGCACTTGGATCTGACTAACACGACTTAAGTTCCCTGTTGCCTCTTTAACGGCAACAATATTCTTAATTTTGGCCAAACGAGCAATCGTTGGCGGCAGCATGTCACAACCGGTGCGTGAAGGCACGTTATAGAGGATCTGCGGCAGATCGGTGCTTTCGGCAATGGCTTTGAAATGCTGATACAGACCTTCCTGGGTCGGTCTGTTGTAGTAAGGTGTGACTGACAGGCAGCCCACGACACCGGTATTGCTGAAACGCTGCGTCAGTGAGATAGCCTCGCTGGTAGCGTTGGCACCGGTGCCGGCGATCACCGGAATACGGCCTGCGGCCAGTTCCAGCGTCTGCAAGACCACGTCCACATGTTCGTCATGGGGCAGCGTGGCGGACTCACCGGTAGTTCCTACGGAAACGATCGCCGCAGTCCCACTGGCTACATGATAATCAATCAGTTTTTTTAGGCTCGCACGATCGACAGCACCTTTGGTGTCCATCGGCGTAACCAGTGCAACAATACTTCCCGTAAACATTGGCCGTCCCCTTCACAAACAAGTTACCCATGGTACTTTTGTCACCTATCCAAAAGCAAGCAAACAACGTGTCTAAGCGCTTGGCAGGCGGTTTTTTTTGTGTTTACCATGGTAACCCCATTCAGTACGACAGGAAGCTGCATTTTGCCTAAGCCTGATGAACACTATCTGGTGATCACCGCACTGGGCGCCGATCGCCCCGGTATCGTCAACGCCATCACCCGCCACGTCAGTAGCTGCGGGTGCAATATCGAAGATAGCCGTCTGGCCATGCTGGGTGAAGAGTTCACCTTCATCATGCTGCTTTCAGGTAGCTGGAACGCGATTACCCTGATCGAATCCACTTTGCCGCAAAAAGGCGCCGAGCTGGATTTACTGATCGTGATGAAACGCACAAACTCGCAAGAAAGACCGCCAATGCCCGCTACAGTGTGGGTACAGGTTGAGGTAAAAGACTCCCCGCATATCATCGAGCGGTTTACCGGCCTGTTTGATTCGAGCCAGATGAACATTGCCGAGCTGGTGTCACGGACTCAGCCAGCAAAAGGTGAGCAGCCCTCGCAGCTCTATATTCAGATCACCGCTCACAGTTCCGGCGGTCAGGATGCCACAAATATTGAACAAGCCTTTTATCGCCTATGTACAGAATTGAATGCGCAAGGCAGTATTAGCGTGGTGAACTATCCACAGCATGATGAGAGAGATGGAGAGTAGTTATGAGCCCATTGAAAGCCGGTGATACAGCGCCGAAATTTAGTTTACTCGACCAGGATGGCGAGGAAATTAACTTGGCCGACTTCCAGGGACAACGAGTACTGGTTTACTTTTATCCCAAAGCCATGACGCCAGGTTGCACCGTGCAAGCCTGCGGGTTACGGGATAACATGGATGAATTGAAAAAGGCGGGCGTCGAAGTGCTGGGCATCAGCACCGATAAACCCGAAAAGCTCTCGCGTTTTGTTGAGAAAGAACTGCTCAATTTCACGCTGCTATCCGACGAAGATCATCAGGTAGCTCAGCAGTTTGGCGTTTGGGGCGAGAAAACCTTCATGGGCAAAACCTATGACGGCATTCACCGTATCAGTTTCCTGATCGGCACCGACGGCAAGGTTGAGAAAGTGTTCGATGATTTCAAGACCACCAATCACCACGAAATCGTTCTGAACTACCTGCAGCAGTAAAAAGTAAAGCGCAGCAGCATCGGTTGCTGCGCTTCATTTCCTCACTTCACCTCGTCACCCACATCCACCAGCATGTCATCCGGCCAGGCGTGGATCACGGCTTTCACCAGCGTCGCCAACGGGATGGCGAAGAATACGCCCCAGAACCCCCACAGGCCGCCGAAGATAATCACCGAGAGAATGATCACCAGCGGATGCAGGTTGACCGCCTCTGAGAACAGGATCGGCACCAGCAGGTTGCCATCCAACCCTTGCACCACCAGATAAGCGATAATCAGCGTCCAGAAGTCGGCACCAATGCCCCACTGGAACATGGCCACCACCACCACCGGGATCGTCACCAGCACCGCGCCGATGTATGGGATCAGCACCGAGAGGCCGACCAACACCGCCAAGAGCAGGGAATAACGCATATCCAGGATGAAGAACACCAGATAGGTCGCCACCCCGACGATCACCATCTCCAACACCTTGCCGCGAATATAGTTGGTGATCTGCTGGTTCATCTCGATCCATACCTGCCCTGCCAGCCCACGGTTGCGCGGCAGCACACGGCGCACCGCATTGATCATCTGCTCTTTGTCCTTCAGCAGGAAGAACGCCATCAAAGGGACCAGGATCAGGTAAATGGCCAACGTCAGCAGCCCAACCAGTGAGGCCAGTGAGAATTTCACCACCGATTCTCCCATGCCCGACAGGCGCTCACGCAGGTTCTGCGCCATCATATCAATGATGCCCGCATCCACCAGCGCCGGGTAGCGTGTCGGCAAGGTCGCCGCATAGTTGTAGAACTGATTGAGCATGCCCGGTAAATCGGTCATCAGGTTGATGCCCTGCTGCCAGGCGGTTGGCGCGACCACAAAGACCAACAGCATGGCAATACCGCCAAACACGATCAGCATGATACTTGCCGCCCAGGTGCGCGAACATCCCAGGCGCTGAAGGCGTGCGGTAGGCCACTCCAGCAGGTAAGCAAGCACTAGCGCCACCAGCAAGGGGGTCAAGATACCGTGAAAAAAATAAAGGATGCAGAACCCGGCAACCAGGATCACCAGCAACGCAATAGCCTGCGGATCGGTGAAACGACGTCGGTACCACTGTAATAACAACTCCAACATCAGAGATTGCTCCTTATTCCATCAATGGGGGGTGAGGCTCGCCAATCCCTATGCGGCCGAGCAGGTATGACATGATTTTTAAATAATTTTAGCCCGGTTATCACCGTGCAGCGTTTCAATGTGGGTTGTGGCTGGCTATGATGTGATAGCGTTTTGCCGCTCAGGCGCACGATCCCCTGAAAATGCATTTTTGTGAGCCAACGCACTTTCGCGCTGATTGTACTGGAGAGTCTGGCACGGAAGAAGAACTCTTATCTGATACTGACGTCTTACTTGATGACTTTATTGAGGGAATGACCTGACTATGACCATCCGGTTGACTAAAACAGCGTTAACAGTCCTGCTGCTCGGCTCGCTTTGCACCTCTGTGTTGGCGCCGGTTAACGCCCAAACGCAAGACCAACTGCCGGATATGGGGACTTCCGCAGGGGGGACGTTGAGCATCGGCCAGGAACTGACCATGGGCGATTTTTACGTGCGGCAGCTACGCGCTAGCGCCCCGTTGATCAACGATCCGCTATTGACCCAGTATATCAACCAGTTGGGTAACCGGCTGGTCGCCAGCGCCTATTCGGTACGCACCCCGTTCCACTTCTTTCTAGTCCGTAACGACGAGATCAACGCCTTTGCCTTCTTCGGCGGCAACGTGGTGCTGCACTCAGCCCTGTTCCGTGAAACCGACAACGAGAGCCAACTGGCCTCGGTCCTGGCGCACGAAATCTCACACGTGACCCAGCGCCACCTGGCCCGCGCAATGGAAGACCAGCAACGCAACGCGCCACTGACCTGGGTGGGCGCACTGGGTTCTATCCTGCTGGCGATGGCCAACCCAACCATGGGCATGGCGGCGCTGAGCGGTACGCTGGCAGGAACGCAGCAGGGGATTATCAGCTTCACCCAAGCGAATGAACAAGAGGCTGACCGTATCGGTATTCAGGTATTGCAGCGCGCGGGGTTCGATCCCGAAGCGATGCCAGACTTTTTGCAAAGGCTGGCCGATCAGTCCCGCTACGCCTCAAAACCACCGGAAATGCTGCTGACGCACCCGTTGCCAGACAGCCGGCTTTCCGATGCCCGCAACCGCGCCAACCAAATGCCACGCCAGTTGGTGCAATCCAGCCAAGACTATCTGCTAGCGCGGGTCCGTACGCTGGGCATGTACAGCTCGGAAGGCTATGGTCTGAGCGAGGACCTGCTGGACACTTACAGCAAAGGCAACATTCGCGAGCAAATAGCCGCCAAATATGGCCGGGCGATCCTGTTCTATGAAGCCAAGAAATACGACGAAGCGCGCAATCTTATTCAGCCACTGCTGGCAAAGGATCCGAAAAACGTCTGGATGCTGGACCTGCTGACCGACATCGATCTGGGTCAGAATAAAGCCGCTCAGGCCATTGCTCGCCTTGAGGCGGTCAATGCGGCGCAAAGCAATAACCCGGTGTTGCTGCTCAACCTGGCGAACGCCTACGTTGAGGGCAATCAACCCGCTCAAGCATCAAAAATCCTCAACCGTTATACCTTTGCCCATCCGAACGATCCGAACGGCTGGGATCTGCTGGCTCAGGCCAGTGCTGCCCAAGGTCTACGCGATGAAGAACTCTCCGCCCGGGCAGAAAGCCTGGCGCTGGCAGGCCGTCTGGATCAGGCGATAGGTTTGCTCAGCAACGCCAGCTCATTACAAAAGCTGGGCAGCCTGAAACAGGCTCGCTACGACGCGCGGATTGACCAACTGCGTCAGTTGCAAAGAACCTTCAGCAAGTTCCAACGCACTTGATTTGAACAAGGAAAGAGAAAAGATGAAAAACGTCACTATTTATCACAACCCACGCTGCTCGAAGAGCCGTGAGACGCTGGCACTGCTGGAACAGCATGGCGTCGAACCGCAAGTGGTGCTGTATCTGGATACGCCTCCTTCCGTCGCCGAGTTGAAAAAGCTGTTACAAGAACTTGGTTTCACTTCTGCCCGCGAATTGATGCGCAAGAAAGAAGATCTCTACAAAGAGCTGAAACTGGCGGATGAAACCCTGAGCGAAGAGCAACTGTTGCAAGCGATGGTGAGCAATCCGAAACTGATCGAACGCCCAATAGTGGTCAAAGGCGGCAAAGCCCGCATTGGCAGGCCACCAGAGCAGGTATTGGAGATCTTGTGATGGCAAGCCGGGCGTTCATCCGCCCGGCTGCTGAATTTACAACGGTTTATGCGCTGTTTCCCGGGCGGCGAGCAACGCCCACAAGGTAATTAGCAATGCCAGCACAACGTAGGCCGATATCGCCAGCGTGCTGTCAAAAGAAGTGAATAACGAAGCAATGATCAACGGCGCAAAGCCACCACCCACGATCCCCGCCAGAGTATAAGCCAGCGAAGAACCAGCATAGCGCACCCTAGTCGGGAACTGTTCGGTGATAAAGGCCGCCTGCGGGCCGAACATCGCCGCATGGATCAGCAAGCCAATCACTACTGCGGTACATATCAACACCGGCTGACTGCTATCGAGCAACACGAAGAAGGCAAAAGCCCAGACTATCCCCGCCAGTGCCCCGCCGATATACACTGGCCGGCGGCCTAAGCGATCGGATAAGGCGCCAAACATCGGTACGGTAATCGCGTTGCCGATCGCTCCCAGCATGGTGGCCGTCAGCGCCAGTGGCCGTGGCAGGTTCAGCACCGTGGTCACGTAAGTCAGGGTAAATACCACCACCAACGCGTACAGCACGTCGGAGCCAATGCGCGAACCACCGGCGATCAGCAGCGAACGTGGGTGTTGGGTGAAAACCTCGCGGATCGGCGAATGGGTAACATCCTTCGACGCTTCCAATTTCAGGAACGCCGGTGTTTCCCCGACCCCACGGCGCAACCACAGGCCAAAGACCACCAGTACCAGGCTCAACAGGAACGGAATACGCCATCCCCACTGTTGGAAATCGTCTGCCGACATCGCCATGGTCACCAACGCGATCAACCCGGTGCCAATCAGCGAACCACAGGAGGGACCGACCTGCGCAAAAGAGGCGTTACGCCCACGCTGATGTGGCTTACCGTGTTCCATCGAAAGCAGCACGGCTCCAGCCCATTCCCCACCCAGCGCAATGCCCTGGATGAAACGTAGTGCCACCAGCAACAACGGACTCCAAATCCCCCAACTTGCATAGCCGGGCAGTAACCCCATCAGCGTGGTGGTCACGCCCATGATCACCAGCGTGGCAACCAACACAAAACGCCGTCCAAGTACGTCACCAAGATGCCCGAACACGATGCCGCCGATGGGCCGTGAAACATAGCCGACCGCATAAGTGGAAAACGCCAGAATGGTGCCGACCAGCGGATCGAATGACGGGAAGAAAACATGGTTGAAAATCAAAGCAGCCATGATGTTGTAAACGGTGAAGTCATACCACTCCAGCGCGGTGCCTATCGAACTGGCTGCCGCCAGCCTGCCGGTTTTAGGAGGATCGACGGCGTGATCTTTCACCGATAAGTCCACAATCGGCGTTTCAGTGGTCGACGTATTCATGATGCCAGCTCCTGTGAGGTCAGTTGCCAGCCAAGTGCGTAATGCACCGCCTCGCCAGCAGGGATTTTCAACGTGCGGTAAGCCAGCTCACTCAAACGCTGCCCCGCCTCTGCGCTACTGCTTTCGATCAACACCATCGGTAACAGCTGACGATTTTCCTGCGACTCTTGCGGAAGCGGTGAACTGAGCTCGGCGTTTGGCAACAGCAGGCTGCTGCGCACAAAGCCCGGCTGTTCAGCCAACACGGAACCCATGTGCTTAACATCGTTTTTCAGAACATCCTGCTCACTCACTGCCAGCGTGATGATGCTCAGATGGCTACCACTGCCCTGGCCGGTGACGGCTTCAACCGTGCAAACCCGGCGCATGGGATCGCGCATCTTGCCAAGGCAGGCAACCGACCACGGCGTCTGTTGGGTAAAGGCGTTGCGATAGGCCTGGGAGGTAAAACTGGCCAGAGAGGCGGTTTTATACAGCCCGAGGTATTTGCGCCCACCCTGTAGCGCCTGATAGCGCGTACCGGAGAGAAAACCGGGAACACGCACCCGCTCCTCTACATGTTCACGGTCGTACCACTGATTGAAATCCGCCTCATCCTGCGCGGCGACATCCGTTGCAACAAACAGCATTCCGTTCGGGGAACCGGTCATGGGTATTCTCCTGGTAGAGTCAGTAAGGCAAGGTGGCACCCTGCCGAAAAATTACGCGCCGGCAAGGCAACGTTCGATCGTTAGCGCCCAGCCCAGCAGCGCCTGGTCATTCATGGGTAACCCGGCCACCATCAGACCAACGGGGGCCTCACCTGGCCGTTGGCAGGGTAGTGATAACGCACAGCCGTCGAGGAAGTTGACTACGGAAGGATTACGCAGCGCGGCACCGTTGGCACGGAAGTAGGCTTCGTCGTCCTCTGCCAGTTCGGTAAGGGGTGGTGCTATCAGCGGCGCGGTTGGCATCAACAAGGCGTCAAAGCCCTGCACCCTGGCCGTCACCCGCTGTTGCCAACTGGCACGCAACTGCCGTAGCTGCTGAAGATCGCTCTCGCCCAACGGCTGGCCACGACGAATACGTGACAGCACTCGCGGGTCATAACCCTCGGCATTTTCAGCAATCAACGACTGGTGCCAATGCCAAGACTCCAGTGCGGTAAAACCACCCGCAGCGTTGATCTCCGCCAATTCGGCAAATTCACTACAAGGGATAGCTTCAATCCGCGCACCTGCCTGGGCCAAACGTTTCAAGGCACGCTGAAACGCCGTGGCAACCTCTTCGTCCAACCCATCCAGCACTAGCGTTTGCGGAACGGCAAAACGTGCCTGCGCCAAGGAGGGTGACTCAAGCCGTAGCGCTTGTTCGGCGATTGCCGCATCCAGTGCGATACAGCTGGCAACGTCATGAGCAATCACCCCGATAGAGTCCAGCGAAGGCGATAACGGCAGCAGTCCACCGCTGGCAATTCGACGGGCGGTAGGCTTATAGCCGGTCAAACCACAGAAAGCGGCCGGAATACGCACCGATCCCCCGGTGTCACTGCCAACGGCACCGCAGCACATACCGTCAGCTACCGCGACAGCCGCACCGGAAGATGAGCCACCGGGTATACGCTGGGTAGCGCGATCCCAGGGGTTAGCTGGAGTGCCAAAATGCGGATTGATACCCAGCCCGGAGTAGGCAAACTCGGTCATGTTGGTTTTACCGATCACCACCGCTCCCGCCTGCAACAGACGCTCAACTATCGCAGCGTGCTTCTTGGCCACCGCAGCACCAGCCAGCACCCGAGAACCGGCAGTAGTCACCTGTCCACTCACGTCAAACAGGTCTTTGATTGAGATCGGCACGCCATCCAATGGAGACAACGGTTTGCCTGCCGCGCGACGTTGGTCGGCCGCCAGCGCCTGCTGTTGTGCCCAATCGGCATACACCTGAGTAAAAGTTCGCTCCCCTTCCCCCTGCGGATCGGCGATTTTCGCCAAGGCATCGGCGATCAACTGCCTAGAGGTAAACTCTCCACTGGCCAACCCGGCGACGGCCTGCACAAGCGTTAACTTAGCCATCACGCCACCACCGGCAGTTCGATACTGCGATAGCTATGGGCAATGGTGCGCCCCAACACCTCATCCACCAGTTCCATACGGAACTCGGCTGATGGCCGGATCCCCCCGATCGCCGCCACCGTGCCGCAGGTCATTGCCAAGCCGTCACTCGGTAGCTGGGGGAGCGTCATGCCACTTTCTGGCAGTTGCTGCCCGCTCAGATAGCGTTCGAGCAAGTCACCGGGGGTGCGCAGGCTGGCGAGAGTCCCCTGCTGATAAAGCTGAAACGCGCCGTTTTCCTTTATCCATGAACGCAAGATCAAGGAGTCCCAGTGATCGCTCACTTCGTGTAACGGCCAGGCAGCACGTGCTACCGGTTTAACGCAGATCTGCTTGGACAGTGCTACGCTGTGTACTTCCAACTGACGATCGGTATGATCGGACGCTAATGAGACATACAGTTCGCCGCCATGGCTGAAAATCAGCGGTTCCGCTTCGCCAGAGGTCGCCTCGCCGATCACTTCGATGCATTCGCCTTGGCTGAGTTGATTAACCGCCACACGGTAAAACAGCGGGACGCTGCTGGGTTGAGGGACGCCCAGCTCGGCCAGCTCCTGGATATGATGTTGAATTGCCTTATAATCACGACCGGTCCAGCCAGCGATGACCAGATGATCGATGTCAGCATCCAGCGTCTTGGCACTACAGGTTTCTGGTAAAGTAAAGGTCAGCCTCATGGCAATTGTGTCCCTTTGGTTAAAATAGTGTGAAATTTCACTATATCTTCAGTTAACAACTAAGCGACTGCCATGTGACGTTTTTGTGTACCATGTCTAAAAATTTCTTCTTGCAGGAGTAGTATGTGAAGACCATTGACGCAGAAGATCGAGGGTTCCCGGTAGCAGAGGAAGCCGGTTTGTCACTCAATGAAGTGGCCTACCGCCGCTTCAAGCAGGCATTGGTGACGTTAAGTTACAAACCGGGTGAATACCTCAATACCGCGCAGGTAATGGGTGAGCTGGATATGGGCAGAACGCCGATCAATCAGGCGATCCACCGTCTGGCGAATGAGGGCTTGCTGCAGGTGATCCCGCGCAAAGGGGTGATGGTCTCGCCGCTGTCGATAGACGATGCGTTAGAGTTGATTGATGTCCGGCTGGCCAATGAAATGCTGTGTATGCGCCTGGCCAGTGCCAAGATCACCCAGCCACAGGTTGCCGCACTGAACGCGCTGAATCAGCAGATCGAAGCCGCCAGCCTGGATCGTGACCGGGTACGGATGATGACGTTAGATCATCAATTCCATCAGGAGCTGGCGCAGATCGCCGGGAATAACATGTTGACGGATATTCTGAGCGTACTGCACGCCAGAGCCCAACGTTTCTGGGCCAGCACGCTGTCGCGGGAAGGGCATATGCAGGAAGTTATCGATGAACACCGGGCGATTATCAGTGCGTTGGCCGCACAGGACAGCGACGCCGCCGCCAGTGCTGCACAGGCGCACATCCTGTCATTCCGCAGTGCGCTGTTACACGAAGGCTGAATAGTCTAAAAGTGGGAATGGGGAATAGTGGCTAGCTACAGCCCCAGAATTTCCTTCACAAACGGAATGGTCAGCTTGCGCTGTGCCGTGATCGACGCGCGATCCAGCTGATCGAGCGTCATAAACAGCGTGCGCATTTCACGATCCAGACGCTTGAGCAGGAAACGGCCCACGTCTTCCGGCAGTTCGAAACCACGCAGTTTGGCGCGCAGCTGCAACGCCTGTAGTTTCTCTTCGTCCGACAGTGGCTGTAACTTGTAGATCTGCCCCCAATCCAGGCGCGAGGCCAGATCCGGCAAATGCAGATTTAGCTGGCGCGGCGGACGATCGCCAGTGATAAACAGGCGGGTGCGGCCGGTTTCCAGAATGCGGTTATAGAGATTGAAAATCGCCATTTCCCATTCCTCATCACCGGCAATGCACTCGATGTTATCGATGCAGACCAATGCCAGCTGTTCCATGCCGTCCAGCACTTCGGGCACAAAATAGGCCCGCTTATCCAAGGGCACATAGCCTACCGCTTCGCCACGCTGCGAGAGTTCGGCACAGGCCGCATGCAGCAAATGGCTGCGTCCCCCGCCTTCGCGTGACCAGAAATAGATGTAGCTACCATGCTCCTGACGGACTGCGGATTGGATCGCGGCTAATAAGGATGGGTTCTCACCCGGATAAAAACTGGCAAAAGTTTCATCATCGGGTAGATAAAGTGGCAGTGAAAGCTGTGCCGGCGTATTCAGAAAAGCACCTCAACCAAAACTGGCAGGAAAACGCGAAGAGTCTACCACAGAAAGCAACCGCTGTTGAACCCGCCATGAGAACAACGCGATTTAGTTGCCAAATTTGTCTTATACGGCAAAGCTGTTCTAAGATAAATCGCACAAATTGAAGATGACCGAAAGGAGCTAGACCGTGAAAGCGTGGAATAAAGTGCTATTGGCCTCAATGGTAGGTTTACTGCTGGTGGGCTGCGATGATGCCAAGGTCGATTCCCATCTGGATAAGGCCAAAGACAGCGCCGAACAAATGAAAGATGCGGCGGAAAAGAAAGCGGATCAACTGACCGACGATGCCAAGGCCAAAGCGGAAGAGATCAAGCAGGCCGCGGCGGCCCAGACGGAACAGTTGAAGGACCAAGCTTCCGCCATTAAAGATGACGCCGCCAAGCAGGCGGATGCCCTCACTGATGATGCCAAGGCCAAGGCCGCAGCAATCAAACAGGATGCTGACAAACAAAGCCAGCAGCTGATCGATCAAGCCAAAAACATCAAGGCCGACGCGATTAACGGAGCGAACGATCTGGCGCAACAGGCCAAGGCAAAAACCGAACAGCTCAAGAACAGCATGGACAATAAGGCTCAACAAGCAGACGGTAAAACCGAACAACCGGCTCAGCCCGCTAATCAATAAACAGAATTGCTCTGTATGGGCGCAGCATGCTGCGCCCGCTTGGTTACCCGCCCTTCATTTATTTCCTGCTTTCCCACCACCTCGATTCAGCAAAACCGTTGATAAAGTGTCTGATATGCCCTCCATCAAATAGGCCTGGCCAACCCCATTGATAGCGAATGACCCAAGAGTTGTCATTAATGTGAACTTTAACACTTCATTAAGATTTTTCTGGTTAATGAGGTGCTATCGATTGCAGCTAAATATCCCAATAAAAAACAGCCTAAAAACCAAAAAAACAACATTATAAATGCAATTTATTTACACCAAGATCCTATAGGATAGTTAGGCCATCTCATTGAGATTGAATGATAAACTTTGAGTTTTATACCGCTGGATACTCCGTAATATGAACCTGGCAAACGGGGGTCACAGCTTGAACAGGTTCAGTATTCTCTGATGAGCCAGAAATTAAAATGGCTATAAATTTTCCAAGATTATTGGCCACAAAATAAGAATCAACGCAATTGCATATTTACATGCAAGTCGATGAATTAATTGAACTTACAAAACAAAAAAGAATTTTATGCCAATGAAAATTTATTTTTAAAATTTCATGCTAGTATAAAAAACCCGATCAATTGTAGCACAAAATTTACGTTTCCGTGTTTTTATGGTCATTATATCCAGAAAAATGAAATTATTCAGTCAAAAACTCCATTTTGTTACAAAGTGGAAACCCTAAGATCAGGATATTAAACGTATTGTTTTATATGGGTAAGAACATAGAATTGTCTTACCAACGGATAGGCTCTCTACCTAATAACAGGAGTTTTAGGAAATGGATAGGAAAAAACTATTTGGCTTCTGGGTTGAGCCGGATCTGCAAATCGATGTTAAGCATAACAGGATAGTTCGCCTCAGTACGGACAAACCTAGCGCCAACTTCTCATGCGCGATCGTCTCGTTAAAAGAAGTGACGATGGCCATACTCACCTATTTACTCAAGCATGCCGGTGACAAGTATGTCAGCCGTCAGGAATTGCTGAGCGAGGTCATTGGCAAGATGAACTATTCATCTTCCAACCAATTCCTGTGGCAAGAACTCAAAGAACTCAAGTTAAAACTGGCGTTATTGGGGATTTCGGAAGAGATTATCATTACATCCAGAAGCAAAGGCGTCAGTATTTCAAGGGCCGATATAAAAACGCTTTACTATTAAAAATGGCCTAATCAGCAATAAACTCAGCCAAGAGTCCGATTATCACCTTGCAGTTAAAAACAGTAAGACAGGTTAATATTAACCCTGGTCTCTATTGTGCCCACTGCCAGAACTGTATCTTTGAGGAAGAAATGAAGTATAAGCCAGCAATCAATATTTATGGGGTTGACTCATTTTTTAAATATGGAGTAGAAAGCATCTTGGCTGATATTCCGCTACGCATGCCTTTGGAGCCAGGGCAGGCAATACCTCAAATCGACATATGGGTAATCAGCCAAAAGTGCCTGACCGACGTGCTGCCTTTTGTTAACCGACCAACACCTAAAACACCCAGCATCGTTTTTTGTTCTGAACGCTGCCAGCGTTTGCTACAAGGTACCCCTACCGACTGGAGCGTTTGCCTGTTCGATTTGGATATACCCATCACCAGATTCAAACAAGAATTACACAAAAAATTATCGATGTTGTTCTTAATGGGCCGGTTTGATGTAAACAGTCCCCCACAGTTGAACTTATCCGAGATGGAAAGGGAAACGGTGCGGCATTTATCGATGGGCCATAGCCCACACCGGGTTGCGCAGTTGACCCACAAAAGCGTTAAAACGATTAGTACCCACAAGCGTAATTCAATGAAACGGCTGGGCGTATTCAGCAATCAGGAATTGATGATGAAGGTTAAAATCCTCGGGTTGCACTGAAGCGTGTCAATCCGTCATTTAAACCAAGTCAGATAATTTAATCGCTCGTTAAAGGTAACCGTATTAATGGGCGACAGGTTTGAACGTAGTTTTACGTTTAAAAAAGGAGGCGTGACGAATAAATAAGCCACTTATTGTTCGCTACAACCTACTTATACACCAAGTATTACCATGATGGTAACGATACTCGATCTATAAAGGACGTTTTAAAGATGAAAAAAACAATTGTTAGTCTTTCTCTGCTGGCTGCACTGGGTTTGGCTACTTCTGTACAAGCTGCCTCAACCGGTACCATTACGTTTAATGGCCTGCTGACTGACAGCACCTGTGACGTGGACATCGAAGGCCAGGGCGCTGATGCCACCATCATTCTGCCCACCGTTAGCGTAACCGAACTGACTAGCGCGGGTGACACCACCGGCCGTGCCTCTTTCAAGATGAACATCTCCAAATGTGTGATCGGTACTACGGGCGGCCATTCCAAGGTTTCGGCGTTCTTCCAACCGGGCAATACGGTAGACCTGGGCACTGGGCGCCTGAAAAACGTTGGCGGTAGCGCCACCAAGGTTGATCTGCAATTACTGGACGTGTCCGGCAACTATAAAGTCATCGACATCGGTAGCACCAACCAGGTCAATGATATGACTTATATCGATATCGATCAGGCCAATGGTACCGCGCTGTTGCCGTACGCCGTTGAATATTATGCCAATGGCCAAACCACGCCGGGTACAGTGACCAGTAGCGTAGTTTATAACCTGCAGTACAAATAATGTTTTGATTTATCAGGGAGGGCAACCTCCCTGTTCATTGTTCAAGGATAGTGTATTTATGTTCAGCAAATCATTCCCGTTAACACTCTGGGCCGCCTTATGCTTTCTACTGATTTCCCCGCTGCCTGGCTCGGCCAGTATTGTGGTCAACGGGACCCGCGTGGTTTATCCAGGGAATGACAAGGAAGTGACCGTCAAATTGTCGAATGTCGGCCAGGCTCCCATGTTGGTACAAAGCTGGATTGATACCGGCGACTCCGATGCCAAACCGGAAAAAATTCGCGTGCCCTTTATTCTGACGCCACCCATTAACCGAATCGATCCCAATAAAAGCCAGACGCTACGCCTGAGTTATACCGCATCTCCTGCACTGCCTGAAAATAAAGAATCCGTGTATTGGTTGAACGTATTAGAAATTCCACCGGTGAAGGAAAATATCGCGCCCAATCGCCTGCAGGTCGCCTTCCGCACCCGGATAAAAATCTTCTATCGTCCGGCTGCCATTGCCGATAACACCAAAGCGGCCGACGCCGCCGAAAAATTGGTTTGGTCATTTAACAACGGAAAACTTCAGGCAACCAACTCCTCACCCTATTACGTTTCATTGGTCTCAGTAGTCGTGCATCAGGGGGGAAATACGTTCTCTTCGGAAGGCGAGATGGTGCCTCCTGGTGGCGTTCAACATTTCACATTAAAAGATGCGCGCACTTTACCTGCGGGAACTGCAATCTCCTACGAATACGTTAACGACTGGGGGGCGGTTAAAACAGTGAAGGCTGTTCTTTAATCCGTCGTTTTATTTGGGATAAATATAAACAGGGTTGTTTATCTACTATGCGTCATCCATTCCATTATTCTCTATTGGCTACCATGGTAATGTTGGCCTTCATGCCTGCGGCCCAGGCCACAGAAGATACGCCAGCGATTTTGCGCAACGATGCTCCTACGGGAACTGGCGTGCGTTTCGACCCGATATTTCTAAGCTCGTCTGAGGCAGACGCGGTTGATTTATCCCGCTTTGAACACGGCGCAGCCGCTTCACCGGGCACCTACCCAGCCGATATCTATGTTAACGGCGAATTGGCGACGCACGAAAAGGTGTTGTTTGTCGAGCAGGCGAATAAGCAAGTCTTGCCTTGCCTGTCACCAGGCATCCTGAAAAAAATCAATTTTAACTATAGCCAACTGCCAACCTCTTTTACCGAGGCACTACGCAATGAACAAAGTTGCTATCCACTCACCCACCTGATCCCACAGGCTCAGGTGGCGTTCGACTCAGGATTACAGCGCCTGGATATCAGCATCCCGCAAGCAATGATGCAAAATATCGCGCGCGGCTATGTCAGCCCGGAGCTGTGGGATAAGGGCATCCCTGCGCTGCTGTTAGGATACAACACCAACGTCTATACCACGCACTCACGTGGAGAAACCAGTAACTCGGTCTACACCGGGATAAATGCCGGCATCAATATCGGCGCTTGGTATTTCCGCCACGACGGGAATTATAACTGGCAGCAGAGGATCGGCGGGCAATACCAGTCGATCAACAACTATGTCGAGCGCGATATTCCGGCGATCTTGGGCCGTGTGCGCCTAGGGGAAACCAGCACCAAAGGACAGGTGTTTGATACTCTGCCATTCAGAGGGGTTGAACTAGTCAACGACGACCGCATGCTGGCCCCTTCCCTGCGCGGATATGCCCCCAATATCCGTGGGATCGCACGGACCAATGCGCGGGTAACCGTGCGCCAGAATAGTCTGGTTATTTATGAGACCACGGTATCGCCGGGGGCCTTTGTGATTGACGACCTGTACCCGACCGGCTTTGGCGGCAATCTGGACGTAACGGTGAAGGAAGCAGACGGCAGTGTGCAGAACTTCCAGGTTCCTTATGCATCAGTCGCCCAGTTGTTACGCCCAGGAACCCACCACTACGATGTGGTAGCGGGTAAGCTCAATGATATCTCGCTGTCCACAAACCCCACTCTAGTCCAGGCCACTTACCAGCGCGGGTTGACCAATACCCTGACCGGCTACGGCGGCCTGCAGGCAAGTAATGATTACTATGCGCTGCAATTGGGGGCAGCATTGAGCACCTCCATTGGCGCGTTCTCCGCCGATATCAGCCAAGCTCGAGTCCATCTGAATAGCACCAAAGAGCGGATGAACAGCGGGCAGAGCTTCCAGTTGAGCTACAGCAAGTTCTTGCCGGCAACCAACAGCAACCTGACCATCGCCGCCTATCGCTATTCAACCTCCGGCTATTACGACTATATGACCGCCATGAGGGCGATCGATGCCGAGCAGCGCGGCCAGTCGGCTGACAATATCTGGCGGCCACGTAACCGCTTTAATATCACCATGAATCAGGGGCTGCCAGCTGGATGGGGGCAAATGTATGTCACCGGTTATACCCAGGATTACTGGAATCAAGGCAATACCGATCTTCAATATCAACTGGGCTACAGCAACGAGTATCGCGATATCAGCTACAGCCTGAGCGCCGGGCGCGTTCGCGGCATGCGGGGCGGGATGGAAACCAACTGGCTGCTTAACCTCAGCATGCCATTAGGGCGTAAAGAAAATGCCAATCTACCCTCGCTGAGTGCCAGTCTGAATCACAGCACCACGGGGCAAAGTGGCCAACAAGTCGGGATTTCCGGCAGTGCCGGAGAGGACTACCAATACAACTACGGTGCCAGCGCGATGCATTATAACCAGGGTGGGGGCAGCAGCATGGCGCTCAACGGCGGTTACCGCTCAGCTTATACCCATATGACCGCCACTTACGGCGCGGGCAGACATTACCAGAATGCGTCAGCTGGGCTGAGTGGCACGATGATCGCCTGGCCGCAAGGTGTTGTCATGACCCCTTATACCGGTGATACCTTCGCCGTGGTTGAAGCCAAGGGGGCGACCGGCGCCAAGGTTGGCGGCTATTCCGGTGTGCGCATCGATCCATGGGGACATGCCGCCGTGCCTTATCTGAACCCGTATGAGATGAATGAAATCACCATCGATCCAAAAGGCATGCAGTACGAGGTCGAGTTGGAAAATACCAGTGACAAAGTTGCCCCACATGCAGGTGCGGTGAGCAAGGTGACGTTTAAAACCCAGCAAGGGACACCGCTGTTGATCATGGCACAACGCGCTAATGGCGAAGCGGTGCCGTTTGGGGCCGAAGTGTTCGACAGTGTGAAAAACAACATCGGCAGCGTTGGCCAGATGGGACAAATCTATGCGCGGGTAGAAAAGCAACGGGACCAGCTTACGGTCAAGTGGGGTAGCCAACCGGGTCAATACTGCCAGCTGAATTATATTTTACCGCCTAAACAACCAGGCTCGACCATTAAAAACATTATCCGCTTTGATTCAATCTGCCGGGAGGATTAACAATGAACAGATTTACTAACGGGTGGCTTGAAAGCATTCGATCGACCTTAACTAACTATAGCTTGCACGCCTTATTGGTCGTTCTGGTTGCCTACAGTTCGGCAGGTTTAGCACTAACCTGTAAGATAAATGTACCGGTTAGAACCGATGCCTTTCCCTTGCAGGGAGGGAATATCACCGTGGGTAACGAACTCCCCCTCGGGTCCATCATTTATCGGCAAAACATTACCTCAACCAAGGATTATGCCAAAGCGCCCCATGGTCTTTGTGATGGCACCGGCCCACATACGGACAGGCAGTATATTTATCTCACCAAAATGCCGCAGTCGCTTTCCAGCTGGCAAGGGGGGACTTATTCAGGAAAAATTTACAACACCAATATCCCTGGTGTTGGCGTGGTGATCGCCAGAGGCAACACGGGTCTTAATGCCACCGCCTATCAATGGTACAGTGAAACCCGAGCCAGCATTGGTGATATACAGGTTTGGACCACCATCACGATGTTACTGATAAAAACCGGTAATATCACACCGGGTACGCTGAACGGCAGCTCCTTACCTACCGCTGTCATTCGTAACGATTACACCGTTGCCAATGGCAGCGCCGTCCTTTACTCATGGAAGCCCTATACCGTTAACTTTAGTGGCAGTTTAAGGATCATCTCTCAAACCTGCAGCGTACCGGATTATACTGTCGAACTCGGCTCTTGGGATATCTTTGATATGATGTCAAAAGGCTCCAGCGAATGGCGCGATGCCTCAATCAAAATGACCAACTGCCCAAGGTTCTACGGCTATATCAATAATGCCTTTAACACGGTGCATTTAACCGGCGCGATTTCTGGATTAAAATATACCGGTAATGCCATTGGGCTAAAGCTGTCCGCATTATATGGCAACATCAACGCCGCCAACGGCATCGTCAAATTAGAACCGTCAAACAACACGGCCAACGGCGTTGGTATCCAGCTTGCTTCGGGTAACAAAGCTAGCAACACTCTGTTCAACCTTGGCAATGAACAGCGGATCGCCGTTAGCAATAGTGCAAATACCAGCCTGACCATTCCTTTAGTAGCCAGGTATATCAAAACAGAAAACAAAGTCACACCGGGCAAAGCAGACAGCAAGGTAGTATTCACCATAAATTATTATTAGCAAGCTACCCAAAGTACCTTGCTAAATAAGAGTGATAATTATAATCTTCTAATGCCGCCAACTATGGCGGCATTTTTTATGGCCTAGCTAACGTACTATCAGATCTTATCTCCTTTTGCTCTCAGGTCATGATACTTATATCCCCGCAATCCTTTTTGTAAGCTAGTATATTTTATATGCTAGACTCACCGCCTTCAGATTATTATTACTATGAAGGAGCCTAAAATGACCAATGATTACCTGATTAACAAAACTATAGTTTACAATAGCGTAGAGGGTGTCATTTTTAAGCTGAATAAACCAGATGTAAAAATAAAGCTGTCAAAACCTGGCGCCGAGTGCTTACGGATCCTCATTGATGCCCAGCACCAGATCATCTCACAAGATGCTCTTGTTAAGGATATTTGGGGGCAAAAAGGAATGGTTGTCGGCCCGAATACGCTTTACCAACATATCTATATGTTAAGAAAAAATTTCGGGGCTTTAGGCATAGATAGAGCGATTATTAAAACCACGCCACAACTCGGGTTTAATATATCCACAAACTTTGCTATTGAGCGGATAGCGGATGAGTTTCAATGCACAGAAAATAGCGCATCAACTCATGAACAAGTGAGCAATAATCTGATGAGATTATCAGAAAATACAAACATCCCCACCCAGGTTGAGAGTTCATCCGGATGGCATAAACTATTTCATTTCATGCCGCTTATTATCAGCCTAATCATTTTATTAGTTAATAGCGATCGCCAACCGTTAAATAATGACTCGTTTTCGTATCAAGATGGAAGCTGTACCCTCTATAGCTCCTCTGATAATTTATCCTGGACCTATATCAATTCAAAAGCGCACAGCAGAGAGCCCGCATGTCAAAGCCCAAGCAAACATATAGTGAATGGTTTGGCGGATGACACAAAATGCCTAGTTGGTAAACAAGGTTATCTGGTAGGTCAGAGGGATACCACGCTATTATACTGCACCCGCATCTGATACGCGGGCAATATGCGGAGCCGGACTAAGGGCATCCCCCTCCGGCCCTTTCTACTGCAGCAAAGCATCTGTACCTGGCCGCCGCACGTTGCCTGTTTACTCTTAGACACTATATAGATGTTAAATTAAATCGGGATAAGACTTTACATGCACTGGGAATAATCTTATCCTTAAGGGTGGCGTTCATTACTCAGAGGGTTGAGATGGTTGGTTACTATTTGATAGATAAAAAGATAGTTTACAATAATGATCACGGGGAAATTTTCAACCTTAATGAGCCAGAAGTAAAAGTAAAGCTTTCTAACCCTGCGGCTAAATGTTTACAGAAACTCATTGATGCCGATCATCAAATTGTCTCTCCAGATGATCTTATCGATGACATTTGGGGACAGAAAGGCGTCATCGTAGGCACTAATACCCTATATCAACATATCTATATCCTGAGAAAACACCTTTGCTCACTGGGATTAGATAAAAACATTATTAAAACAACTCCGCGATCCGGGTTCAATATCCCGCAAGAATTTACTATTGAGCCATTTCAGGATGAAGTAGAATATGTAAAACAAGAAGATCATCAAGAGCAACACCAACAGGTGGAAGAACAACCGACATTAGCAATCAATGAGTTACCCAAGAAACAACCAGGTTTTCTAAAAAAACGCAGCGTCTATTCTTTAGTGGTGGTTTTTACCCTCATTATTGCCTCATCAATTTATATTTATAACACCAAAAAACCTTTAGAAGTCGATTACACCTTAATTGGGAAGTATCAAAACTGTGACATTTACGGAGAGGATGGGAAATTTACCCTCTTATATATTAAATCAAGAATTGAAAATCACAACATTGAGTGTAATAACGTAGGGAACCAGTCTTTGTATTACTTTGGAAACCCTGCAATTAAACGAGAATCAATTTTCTTATGTGACAACCGCATTGATGGTGATGCTAGAAGTAATTGTAAATCATATCATTGGACTGGCTATGAAAACTAAAGTCATTATTCCATTAGTAATGTTATTATGTGCCATACTGGCCGTAACGTATTACTTTCTTTATTTAGATAACAAAACAGAGACTATCTCTTGCGAATCTAAACTTTATTTTAAATTTTTTGTGCCAAAACCTGAAGTGGTTGCCAACTATAACATTATAATAAATTTAAAAGGCGACAGCGACAAAGATGATGGCAGAGGTAAATTCTCAATAACTGCAAACTTTTATGATGGGAAGAACACGTACTTTATCAGGCGTGATGTCATTACCAGCTACCAAGTTGACGATAATGGCTTGTATTTTTTCAAAACCCTCTATATCAATAAGTATGCCCGAGATACCATCCCTGAAAATGTCGAAAAACGCCTTGTGCCAGATGTTTTCTCTAAAATAAACAGTTTGTCAGGCTACACCATACGCCCGGCAGGTAAGCAAGGGTATTTTATCTATGAAACCGACATTCCGGTCTTTTACTGCAATCGGTTATAACCGGGCAACCGTTGGCAGATATACTACACTGTTGCCCAATTATCCGTGCCAATAGCCTGCTATCAAGACACAGCAAGCAGGCTATAATGGACCTAGAAGCACTCAAGGAACATCGCCTGGTCATGAAGCCAATATTCCCACCGTTAAGGTGAATAATATTGGCACAATCACTATCAGGCCCGCTCTACCAGCAAGCTAATAGAGCTTTGCCGATTATTTTTGGTCCAGTCGCTCTTCTGGCACATCAATCACTTCTTCTTCCTTGCGGTACAGGCTGATCAGTTTGAACAGCAGGCTCAGGCCGACGCCGACGATGGTCGCCAATGCCATACCTTTCAACTCCGCCGCACCGATATGCACTTTCGCGCCGCTAACGCCGATAATCAGGATCACCGAAGTCAGGATCAGGTTCTGCGCCTTGTTGTAATCCACCTTGGATTCGATCAATACGCGGATACCCGAAGCGCCAATCACGCCATACAGCAACAGGGAAACACCGCCCATCACCGGCACCGGTACCACCTGGATCGCCGCCGCCAGCTTGCCTACGCAGGAAAGCAGAATAGCCAGAATTGCCGCTCCGCCGATCACCCAGGTGCTGTAAACCTTGGTAATGGCCATGACACCGATGTTCTCACCATAGGTGGTGTTAGGCGTAGAGCCGAAGAAACCGGAGATCACGGTGGAAATGCCGTTGGCGAACATTGAGCGGTGCAGGCCCGGATCGCGCAGCAGGTCCTTCTTGACGATATTCGCCGTGACTACCAGGTGACCAACGTGCTCGGCAATCACCACCAATGCCGCAGGCAGAATGGTGAAGATGGCAAACCACTCAAAGCGTGGCGTGTAGAAGGTCGGCAAGGCAAACCAGTGCGCGTCACGGATTGGCGTCAGATCCACCACGCCCATAAAGAACGACAGCGCATAGCCTACCAACACACCAATCAGGATCGGGATAATCGCCAGGAAGCCGCGGAACAGCACCGAGCCCAATACGGTAACACCCAGCGTCACCAGTGAAATAGTGATGGTCGTGCTGTCTGCGGAGGTACCTTCCGCCGGTAACAATCCGGCCATGTTGGCCGCCACGCCCGCCAGCTCCAAACCGATAACGGCAACGATTGCGCCCATCGCCGCAGGCGGAAACATCACGTCCAGCCAACCGGTTCCGGCCTTCTTGACGATCAGCGCGACCAGGCAGAACAGCACGCCACACATGATAAAACCACCCAGTGCAACCTCATATCCCAGCGGCAACAGCAGCAACACCGGTGAAATAAACGCAAAGCTGGAACCCAGATAGGCGGGTATCTTGCCCTTACAGATAAACAGATACAGCAATGTTCCCACGCCGTTGAACAACAGCACCGTCGCCGGGTTGATCTTGAACAGGATCGGCACCAGCACGGTGGCCCCGAACATGGCAAACAGATGCTGGAAGCTGAGTGGGATGGTCTGGAACAGCGGCGGGCGTTCACTAACGCCGATGGCGCGACGGGTCATGGGGTGTTTTTCCTCTGAGTTAGTATCAGTTGTGTTGGCTTGGTGATCAATGCTCAATGGATTACCAGGGTTGGCAATCCAAAGGGCATTAAAAAGCCGACTCTCAGGTCGGCTTATTTATTATTTGGTACCAAATATCTTATCGCCTGCATCACCCAGGCCAGGCACGATGTACCCTTTGTCGTTCAGACATTGATCGATCGACGCGGTATACAACTCAACATCTGGATGTGCTTTCTCCAGCGCGGCGATCCCTTCAGGAGCGGCGACCAGTACCAGCACCTTGATGCTGCTGCAACCAGCTTTCTTCAGCAGGTCGATGGTTGCGATCATCGAACCACCGGTAGCCAGCATTGGGTCAACCACCAGCGCCATACGCTCATCAATGTTGGAAACCAGTTTCTGGAAATAAGGGACCGGCTCCAGGGTTTCTTCATCACGATAAACCCCAACCACGCTGATACGAGCACTCGGTACGTGCTCCAGTACCCCTTCCATCATGCCCAGACCGGCACGCAGGATTGGCACTACGGTAATTTTTTTCCCTTTAATCTGCTCAACTTCAACCGGCCCACACCAGCCTTCGATGGTAACTTTCTCGGTTACCAGATCGGCGGTCGCTTCATAGGTCAGCAAACTACCCACTTCAGAAGCCAGCTCACGAAAGCGTTTGGTGCTGATATCATGTTCGCGCATCAGACCAAGCTTGTGCTTAACCAGCGGGTGCTTCACCTCAACGATCTTCATCATTTTTCTCCTATTAAGGTGGTTGACGGCCAAAAAAATCGCCGGATTATACCGCCTTTTGCTTCCGACGCCACTACCAATAGCCGGATCGAGATCAACAAAAGAGTGATCAACAGTATAGAAGACGAAAAGTTCGAGCGGGCTCACATGGTTCTCGCAAACGTTTGCTTGCGCTGTTAGAATTGCCGCGCCTGGTTCCGGCATCACCGCCGGAAGCACCGTTCTCAAACCGCAAACCGTCGTGGGGATCGCGCAGTGACCGACAAAACCTCTCTCAGCTATAAAGACGCAGGTGTCGATATCGATGCTGGCAACGCATTGGTAGACCGCATCAAAGGTGTAGTGAAACAGACCCGCCGCCCGGAAGTCATGGGTGGGCTGGGCGGTTTTGGCGCCCTGTGCGCGTTGCCGCAGAAATACCGCGAGCCGATACTGGTCTCCGGCACCGACGGCGTGGGCACCAAGCTGCGTCTGGCGATGGATTTAAAACGCCACGACACCATCGGTATCGATCTGGTGGCGATGTGCGTTAACGATCTGGTGGTTCAGGGCGCTGAGCCGCTGTTCTTCCTCGATTACTTCGCCACCGGCAAGCTGGATGTGGATACCGCCGCCAGCGTGATCACCGGGATTGCCGAAGGCTGTAAACAGTCCGGCTGTGCGTTAGTGGGTGGTGAAACTGCCGAAATGCCCGGCATGTACCACGGTGAAGACTATGATGTCGCAGGTTTCTGCGTGGGCGTGGTTGAGAAATCAGAAATCATCGACGGCAGCAAAGTACAGTCTGGTGATGCGCTGATCGCTCTGGGCGCTTCAGGCCCGCACTCCAACGGTTATTCGCTGGTGCGCAAGATCCTGGAAGTGAGCAAGACCGACCCCACCACCACTGATCTGGCAGGCAAACCGCTGGCAGATCATCTGCTCGAGCCGACCAAGATTTACGTCAAATCGGTACTGGAATTGATCGAGAAAGTGGAAGTACATGCGATTGCTCACCTGACCGGTGGCGGTTTCTGGGAAAACATCCCACGCGTGCTGCCAGAAGGGATGCAGGCGGTGATCGACGAGTCGAGCTGGCAGTGGCCTGCCGTGTTTAGTTGGTTACAGCAGGCGGGCAACGTGAGCCGTCATGAAATGTACCGTACCTTTAACTGCGGTGTCGGTATGGTGATTGCGCTGCCACAGGAGTCGGTAGAAAAAGCCATCGCAATATTGACCGCCGCGGGTGAAAAAGCCTGGCAGATTGGTAAACTGACCGCTTCTTCTGACGAACAACAAGTGGTCATCCAGTGATGAAAAAGATTGTGGTGTTGGTCTCCGGCCAGGGGAGTAATCTCCAGGCGCTGATCGACGCCTGCCAACAGGGCCGGATCGCCGCCACTATCGTGGCGGTATTCAGCAATAACGCGCAGGCATATGGCCTGCAGCGTGCCGAGGAAGCTGGCATTGCCGCTCAAGCGCTGGATGCCAAAGACTTTGCCGATCGCGAAGCCTTTGACGCCGCGCTGGCGCAAGCTATCGACCAATACCAACCCGATTTGGTGGTGTTGGCCGGTTATATGCGCATTCTCAGCAACGCCTTTGTGCAGCACTATGCCGGGCGTATGCTGAATATCCACCCTTCCCTGCTGCCGAAATACCCCGGGTTGCATACCCATCGCCAGGCTATCGACAACGGCGACGCCGAACATGGCACTTCGGTGCATTTCGTGACGGAGCAGCTCGACGGTGGCCCGGTGATCCTGCAAGCCAAAGTGCCGATTTTCCCCGGTGACGAGGAAGATGAGGTCATTGAGCGTGTGCAGACCCAGGAACACACCCTATACCCGCTGGTGGTGAGCTGGTTTATCGAAGGGCGGCTGGCAATGCGCGATAACGCTGCCTGGCTGGATGGTGAACGCCTGTCAGCACAAGGTTATGCCGCCGACTGACCCGCAATTTAACCGCAATCTAAACGGTGCCTTTCACGGTACCGTTTTTTTTCGCCTTCAATCAGCTCCTGAGGTTATACTTTTGCCAGATTAATGAACCGAGGAGAATGTATGTCGAGCACCACCAACGTCAGGCTACGCCCGCTGGAGCGGGAAGATCTGGCGTTTGTTCACCAGATGGATAACAACGCCAGCGTCATGCGCTACTGGTTCGAAGAACCTTATGAAGCCTTTGTCGAGCTTTCCGATCTGTACGATAAACACATTCACGACCAGAGCGAACGGCGTTTTATCATCGAGCATGAAGGGGCCAAGGTCGGGTTGGTTGAACTGGTAGAGATCGACCATATCCACCGCCGTGCCGAATTCCAGATCATCATCGATCCGGCTCATCAAGGCAAAGGCTACGCCAGCACCGCCGCCAAACTGGCGATGGACTACGGCTTCTCGGTTCTTAACCTGTATAAGCTGTATTTGATCGTCGATAAAGAAAACCCGAAGGCGATCCATATTTACAGCAAGCTGGGCTTTGAGGTGGAAGGTGAACTGATTGACGAATTCTTCGTTAGCGGCGCATACCGCACCGTGCTGCGCATGTGCATCTTCCAGCCACAGTATTTAGCGAAGTTCAAGACTGCCCAGTCTGGTGATAAGCCTCTGATGAAGTAAGTTGAAAGCAGGGGGCGATGAATATCCCCCCTGATGACAGATAGATGAAGATCAACAGGAAATCTTGTACGTTTGAGCTAGTTAATAGTTTATGTCCACTCGACGCTAATATATTTAAAAAATCAATTCATTATCGTGAATCATACAATTAATAAATTAATTTCTGCATGGCTATAGACTCGGGTTGGCCAACCGAGTGGTGAATTAGGCGACAAGATTAGGTATCATCCTGAGCACTACGGATAGCCCTACAGGAACCGTCACGCTGGCTGCCGCTTGGCATCCCGCACTTTCGCGGCGAATGGACTTCAAACGGCCTGAAAAACATGCGTAATTACAACTTATTATGGTGTATATGGGGATTATGGACGTTGTCCATCGTTCTCTGGCTGACAGGGATCAGCTTCACCGGTATCTACTTAAAACGCGCGCTGCTGGCCGCCTTGGTTCTGGCACTGTTGGCAACGCTGGCGTTTATCTACAAAATAACAAGGACGAATCAAATGCTGTCATTCAATAAGAAAAATAAAGCCGTTAATGAGGAAAAAGCGCAGGAGCTGATCGATCAGCCTGTACCTCAGCCGGCTGCTCACTCTGAGCCAAACGCCCTGCCTGAAGTTGCCGACGCCATCAAGCCAATCCGTGCCAAGAAGGACACCTTTATCTCCAATGGTGCGCTGTTCACCGGTGTGATCGAAGGCGATGGCAATATCATTGTCGAAGGCCGGGTTGAGGGAAACATCATTTGCAGCCACATGGTGCGCATTGAAACCAGCGGTCATGTCAAAGGCGAGATCCGCGCCCAGCAGATCATGATCAATGGCCCCGTTGAAGGCCGTTGCTTCGCCGACTCGCTGTCAATCCAGCCGAAGGGCAGCATGCGCGGTGATATTTTCGCCGACGAAATCTCCATCGAGAAAGGCGGCCTGTTTATTGGCCAATCCCAACTGATGCAAAAAACGCCTCCTCAAGCCCAGCCCGCTCAGGCAAAAGTGACCGCACTGAAAAAGGTTGAACCTGAACAGCAGGAACAACCTACCCCACAGCCGAGCAAGCATGCCAATTAAGCTCCTCGCCCGTCAGCCATAGCGGCCAGTGATGTAATCCTCTGTACGGCGTTGGCGTGGCGAAGTGAAAATCGCGTCGGTATCGTTATATTCCACCAGCGTCCCCTGGTGGATAAACGCCGTATAGTCGGAAACCCGTGCGGCCTGCTGCATGTTGTGGGTCACCAGCACCACGCTGTAGCGCTGTTTCAGCACCGAAATCAATTCCTCGATGGTTAAGGTGGAAATCGGATCCAGCGCAGAGGTCGGCTCATCGAGCAGCAACACTTCCGGTTCAACCGCGATCGCCCGTGCAATCACCAACCGCTGTTGTTGGCCGCTGGAGAGACGGAACGCATTTTCCCGTAACCGATCTTTCACCTCGTGCCACAGCGCAGCGGCACGCAAGGATCGCTCCACGGCTTCATCCAGAATGCGCCTGTCACGGACTCCCTGTAAGCGCAGGCCGTAGACTACGTTTTCGTAGATCGATTTCGGGAACGGGTTTGGCCGCTGGAATACCATGCCCACGCGCCGCCGCAAAGCGGCAACGTCAATCTGCGGGCCTGAAATGGTTTCGCCATTAAGCTGCAGTTCGCCGTCAATCCGGCAGCGTTCCACCAGATCGTTCATCCGGTTAAAACAGCGCAACAGCGTCGACTTACCGCAGCCTGAAGGGCCGATCAGCGCTGTCACCCGGTGTTTGGGAATACGCAGGGAAATATTGTGCAGCACCTGCTTGTCACCATAAAACAGATCCAGGCCGTTGACCGCCAGCGCGGTATGCTCATCGGCAAGATGCTGGACGTCTAACCGGGGTAGACTGCCCGGCGTTATCAGACTCATTTGGCACTCCCCAAAAGATTCAACCTTGTTACTGCGACCATGCTTTATACCGCTCCCTTAGCGAATGCCGGATGCCCATTGCCGTCAGGTTCAACCCAACCACAATGACCACCAGCAGGAATGCCGTGGCAAACACCAGTGGCCGCGCCGCTTCTACGCTGGGGCTCTGAAATGCCATATCGTAGATCTGGAAGCTCAGGTGCATGAATTTACGTTCCAGGTGCAAATAGGGGAAAATATCGTCCACCGGCAGCACCGGTACCGATTTCACCACGCCAACCAGCATCAGCGGTGCCGTTTCCCCCGCCGCTCGTGCTACGGCCAGGATCAGGCCGGTCATCATCGCCGGTGCCGCCATCGGCAGCACGATCCGCCAGAGGGTTTCCGCCCGGGTGGCTCCCAGAGCCAATGATCCTTGGCGCAACGAAACGGGAATACGCGACAGCCCTTCTTCAGTGGCAACAATCACCACCGGCAAGGTCAGCAATGCCAGGGTCAATGCGGCCCACAGCACGCCCGGTGTGCCGAACGTCGGGTTCGGCAAGGAGTCGGCGTAAAACAGCCGATCGAGCGAGCCCCCCACCATATAGACAAAGAACCCCAGACCAAATACGCCGTAGACGATCGACGGCACCCCCGCCAGATTCACTACGGAGATGCGGATCAGCCGCGTCAGCAGATTATTACCGGCATACTCGTGCAGATAGACGGCGGCAATCACGCCAAACGGCATCACCACAATCGACATCAGGATCACCATCAACACGGTACCAAAGATCGCCGGGAAAACGCCCCCTTCGGTATTGGCTTCCCGTGGGCTGTCGGTCAGGAATTTTTGTACTTGCTTGGTCCAATGCGCCAGCTTCTGCCCGCTGCTCATGTCGTTCGGATACCAGGCATCGCGCACCTGGCTCAGGGGAATGGTGTGAACCTGCCCGTGCATGTCGCGCAGCAGTAAAGCATCACGCTGGCGATCGCGTTCCAACCCTTGCAGTTTGCCAGCAAGCTGGCGGTATTGGCGTTGCAACTCCTGCCGTTCGGCACGGATAGAGGCTTGCCAGCGCGCATCCAGCTTATTCTCACGCTGCAGGCTCTTTTCATGCAGGCGTAAATGCTCAAACTGTTCGTTAATCCGTGCCATGTCGCGGAACTGAATATCACGCGCCTGTCGCGTCAGTGCCGCAATCTGCGGCAAGCGCTGTTGCAACGCCTGGCTCAGGTCGCTGCCGGTCAATGGTTGGCCATCTTCCAGTAAACCAGCCAGGTAGCCGTACGCGGTGCCATTGCTGTTACGCTCCAACACCAATAAATCGCGTGGGGTAATCATTCTACTGACGTCACTGGCCAGCAAAGTACGGAAATCCTGCCCTTCGCTTTCCCGGTTCCCCACTTTGATCAGGTAGCGGATAAAGCTCTGCGCTTCACCTGGTGGCAACACAACACCGGCGTCTTGCAGTTGCTGGCGCGAGATCGTCTGCCGTTGATATAGCTCACCCACTACCGATACCGGGCCTGCGGCCGTCTGATTCAGCTCGAACTGATAGACTGGGCTAGGCCAGAAATAACGCGTCCCCTGCCCGGCCAGCAGCAGTAAAATGCCGATCAGCGCCAGCAGGCTGATGGCCACCGATGCCGCCGTTAGCCAAATCCACGGGGAGCCGCTTTTCACCCAGCTTCTCATGGTGTCTCCTGGTTCAGCGTATAGCGCTTACGCAAGCGTAAACGTACCGCCTCCGCCAGCGTGTTAAACACAAAGGTAAAGATGAACAGCACCAGCGCGGTCAGGAACAACACCCGATAATGGCTGCTGCCCGTGACGGCCTCTGGCATTTCGATAGCGATATTGGCCGCCATCGCCCGTAAGCCCTGGAACAGGCTGCCGTCGATCAGCGGGGTATTGCCGGTGGCCATCAGCACGATCATGGTTTCCCCCACCGCGCGGCCAAAACCGATCATCAGCGCAGAGAAAATACCGGCGCTGGCGGAAGGCAGCACCACGCGCAATACGGTTTGCCACTGGGTGGCCCCCAGGGCCAAAGAACCCCGGCTAAGCGAGGCCGGCACGCTGAACAACGCATCCTCTGCCAGTGAAAAGATAATCGGCACCAGTGCGAAGCCCATCGCCACGCCCACCACCAACGTATTGCGCTGATCGAAATCCTCGCCCAACCAGAAGTGCAGCGGCTCACCAAACAGCTTAAGCTCCAGCCAAGGCCCTACGGCAAGCGCCAGCCAAACGGTCAGCACCACGACCGGTAACAGCAACAGTAAATCCCAACCCGGTGACCAAGGCCGCGCCGTAAATCGGTTAACCAACCAACTGCATAACAGCACGACCCCAGCCAACAGGAACGGCAACGCCAACACGGCCAGCAGATAACGCTCGATCATCGGTGCCAGCCAGATACCGGCCACCAGCCCAATCACTACCGTTGGCAACGCGCCCATCACCTCAACCGCCGGTTTGACGACCCGTCTTAACCCTGCCGACATAAAGCAGGCAGTATAGATCGCCCCGGCCAGCGCCAGCGGGATGGCAAATAACATGGAGTATGCTGCCGCCTTGAAGGTGCCAAAGATCACCGGCATCAGGCTGAATTTAGCCTGGTAGCTATCTTCACCCGAAGTGGATTGCCACACATACGCCGGCTCAGGGTAGTTCTCATACCACAACCGCTGCCACAGTGAACGCCAGGTGACGTCTGGATAGAGATTATCCACGGCATAATGCTGCCAACCCTGGGCCGTTTCCAGCAATAGCCCGTCGCCACGCGGGGCAAACGCCATTTGTTGTACGTTAGCGGGGAGCTTGTCCTTCAGTAACGGCTTGGACTGGATACTGGAAAACAAGGCGAACTCGCCCTGCGGCTGCAAAGTTGCGAACACCCGCCGATACGGTTCGGCTACTAACAACTCCTGTGCGGTAGTCTGATGGGTAAATTGCTGTATTGGTGCCAACTGGTAGCGCTGGTTTTTCTCCACGTCAAACCATTCACGCAGGCTACCGTCACCAGCCTGGATCAATAATGCGCTCCCCCCTGGCAACGCCGTCAGGCGATAGGGAGGATGTTCACCCAGGGTTCGCGTCTCTCGCAGCTGCGGCTGTGTCCCTTCAATCTGATAGCGGGCCAGTTGGTTGCCGGTTAACAGATAAAGCTGGCGGCCATCCGGCGTTAGCAGCAGTTGTTGTGGCGCGGTGGCCAAAGGGATTTCCGTGGGTTGGCCCTGAAGCGTCGGGCTAAAACGCCCAAACAGCAACCGGTTGTCGTCCGTTACCGCCGCCAGCAGGAAGTTGCCCCGGCGGACTTGCGCCAAGCTTAGCAATGTCAGTGCATGCCCATGGGGATCAAACGCCAAGGCCTCCTGCCCCAGCGGAAAACGCCACTGCGGTTCACCACCGCCCGCCGGTGCAAAATCGGCCTGGGCAACCATCAATCTGCCATCCGCACGCGCCAGGGCAAACAGGTCACGCTCTCCAACTGCCTGAGCCAATAATGTAGGCTGGCTCAGTAGCGTTTGCTGTATAGGGTTATGGTTCGGTGCCTGTAACTGATAAAAATGCCCTTCCCCCTGGCGATCGATGCGATAACCAATACGCTGCTGTACGTCCATCCCGATGGCGAGCGCCGGGGAGCTGTAGCTCATTGGCAATACGCGTGAAGTGCCTAGCGAGGCCGGTTTGAACAGCGGTAAAACCGAAAGCAATAGATAGACAAAAATCAGCATCAGCGTCATCAATACCAGCAGCCCGCTGATGGTCACGGCCCCTTGTACGCCACGATCAACGTGCGCACGCAGGCGATCCCGGGGATGTTGGTTAAGCGTTGTCTGTGCCATTTGCCTGTCGTCGGTTCCGTTGTCGGGCTTGCACCCAAAGATAACCGGGCATCTTATGTCAGTTTTGTGACGTTTGCATGACAAAGTTGCCGGGTGCCATGCTGGACGAATAACAATTTGCAGCGGGCAATGCGGCGGGATAACTCCGCAGATATGTTGGACATTGTTGTCAATCTCTCGCAATAATGAAGAAGGACACTAGAGCGGTATTCGGCGATAAGTCCGATCCTTTTCTAAAATTGAACTGGAGTAGCAATGGGTCAGGAAAAGCTCTACATCGACAAAGAATTAAGCTGGTTATCCTTTAATGAACGCGTGTTGCAGGAAGCCGCAGATAAGAGCAATCCCTTGATTGAGCGCATGCGATTTCTGGGCATTTACTCCAATAACCTGGATGAATTCTATAAAGTCCGCTTTGCCGATCTGAAACGGCGCATCTTGATCAGCGAAGAACAGGGTTCAGGTGGCGCTTCACGTCACTTGCTGAAAAAAATTCAGGCCAAGGTGCTGAAGACCGATCAGGAGTTCGACGGCCTGTACAACGATCTGCTGCTGGAGATGGCGCGCAACCAGATCTTCCTGATCAACGAGCGCCAGGTGTCAGAGAACCAGCAAATCTGGCTGCGGCAATACTTCAAGCATCATTTGCGCCAGCACATCACGCCGATCCTGATCAATCACGACACCAATCTGGTGCAGTTCCTGAAGGACGATTACACCTATCTGGCGGTGGAGATCATTCGCGGTACACGCATCGATTATGCGTTACTGGAAATTCCGTCCGATAAAGTGCCCCGTTTCGTCAATCTGCCGCCGGAAGCCCCCCGCAGACGCAAGCCGATGATCCTGCTGGATAACATCCTGCGCTATTGCCTGGATGACATCTTCAAGGGCTTCTTCGACTATGACGCGCTCAACGCCTATTCGATGAAAATGACGCGCGATGCAGAATACGATCTGGTGACCGAAATGGAATCCAGCCTGTTGGAACTGATGTCGTCGAGCCTGAAACAGCGCCTGACCGCCGAGCCGGTACGCTTTGTGTATCAGCGCGATATGCCCAACGAGATGGTAGAGCTGCTACGTAACAAGCTGGGGATATCCAACTACGACTCGGTGATCGCCGGTGGTCGTTACCACAATTTTAAAGACTTCATCAGCTTCCCTAACGTCGGCAAGGCCAATCTGGTCAACCGCCCACTACCGCGCCTGCGGCATATCTGGTTCGATAAATTCCGCAACGGCTTCGATGCCATCCGCGAAAAAGACGTGCTGCTGTACTACCCGTACCACACCTTTGAACACGTGCTGGAGCTGCTGCGTCAGGCGTCGTTCGATCCCAGCGTACTGGCGATAAAAATCAATATCTATCGGGTAGCCAAAGACTCACGCATTATCGAATCGATGATCCATGCGGCGCATAACGGTAAGAAAGTGACCGTGGTGGTGGAGCTACAGGCACGCTTCGACGAAGAGGCCAACATCCACTGGGCCAAACGCTTGACCGAGGCCGGGGTGCACGTGATCTTCTCCGCGCCGGGGCTGAAAATTCACGCCAAACTATTCCTGATCTCGCGCCGTGAAGGCGACGATATTGTGCGCTATGCTCATATTGGTACCGGCAACTTTAACGAAAAAACCGCCCGTATCTACACCGACTACTCGCTGCTGACCGCCGATTCGCGCATCACTAACGAAGTACGCCGGGTATTCAATTTTATTGAAAATCCGTACCGGCCGGTCTCCTTCGACAACCTGATGGTTTCGCCGCAGAACTCCCGCCGCATGCTGTACGATCTGATCGATCGTGAAATTGCCAACGCATTAGCCGGTGAAAACGCCGCTATTATGTTGAAAATAAATAATCTGGTGGATAAAGGGCTGGTAGATCGGTTATATACCGCTGCCGCTGCCGGCGTGAAAATCCGTCTGTTGGTGCGAGGCATGTGTTCGCTGATCCCCAACCTGCCGGGAATTAGTGACAATATTCAGGTTATCAGCATCGTCGACCGTTATCTGGAACACGATAGGGTATACGTTTTCGAAAACAAAGGTGACAAACGGGTTTACCTCTCTTCCGCCGACTGGATGACCCGTAACATAGATTACCGTATCGAAGTGGCAGTATCGCTGCTGGATCCGGCGCTCAAGCAGCGCGTTCTGGATATTCTGGAGCTGCTGTTTAGCGATACGGTCAAGGCCCGCTATATCGATAAAGAACTGAGCAACCAGTATGTACCGCGTGGCAATCGCCGCAAGGTCCGTGCACAGGTGGCCATTTATGAGTATTTAAAAGCTCTGGAACAACCGGACAACTAGGCCAGCCACTATGCCGCTAAAAAGCACTGCAACCAATACTAAGCCACAGGAAATCGCTGCCATCGATCTTGGCTCGAACAGTTTCCATATGGTGATCGCCCGCGTCGTTAACGGCGCCTTACAGGTGTTGGGCCGTTTAAAACAGCGGGTACACCTTGCCGATGGATTGGACAGCGAAAACGTGCTCAGTGAAGAAGCCATGGAGCGGGGCTTGGCCTGCCTGGCGCTGTTTGCCGAGCGATTACAGGGGTTCCCGGCGGATAACGTTACTATAGTGGGTACCCACACCCTGCGTCAGGCGGTGAATGCCGAGGTATTCCTCAAGCGGGCGGAAAAAGTGATCCCTTATCCGATCGAAATCATCGCCGGGCAGGAAGAGGCCCGTCTGATTTTTATGGGGGTCGAACATACTCAGCCGGAAAAAGGCCGCAAGCTGGTGATCGACATCGGCGGTGGCTCTACCGAACTGGTGATCGGGGAGGATTTCGAGCCTCTGCTGGCAGAGAGCCGCCGCATGGGTTGCGTGAGCTTTGCCCACTTGTTCTTCCCTGAAGGGGAGATCAGCAAAACCAACTTTAAGCGGGCACGCCTGGCCGCCGCACAAAAATTGGAAACCCTGGCCTGGCAATACCGCATCCAGGGTTGGCAATATGCCTTGGGGGCATCTGGCACCATCAAGGCCGCTCACGAAGTTTTGGTGGCCATGGGTGAAAAAGACGGTTTGATTACTCTTGAACGGCTGGAGTTACTGGTTGAGCAGGTGTTGCAGTTTAAAAACTTCAGCGCCCTGAGCCTGCCAGGCCTGTCGGAAGATCGTCAATCGGTATTTGTGCCGGGGCTGGCGATCCTGTGTGGGGTATTTGATGCGCTGGCAATCCGCGATCTGCGTCTGTCCGACGGTGCCCTGCGTGAAGGCGTGCTGTATGAAATGGAAGGCCGCTTCCGCCACCAGGATATTCGCAGCCGCACGGCCAAAAGCCTGGCCGATCACTATAATATTGACCGCGAGCAGGCCAAGCGCGTGCTCGAAACCACCGAGCTGTTGTACGCCCAGTGGATGGCACAAAACACCAAGCTGGTGCAGCCACAGTTGGAAGCGCTGTTGAAATGGGCCGCCATGCTGCATGAGGTGGGGCTGAGCATCAACCATAGCGGTATGCACCGCCACTCCGCCTATATTCTGCAAAATACCAACCTGCCAGGCTTCAACCAGGAGCAGCAGTTGCTGCTATCCGCGCTGGTGCGTTTCCAGCGTAAAGCGATCAAGCTCGAAGAGTTACCCCGTTTGAACCTGTTCAAGAAGAAGTACTATCTGCCGCTGATCCAGCTGTTACGCCTGAGCACCCTGCTTAACAATCAGCGTCAGGCCACCACCACGCCGGAAACTCTGCGCTTGGTAACGGATGACAATCACTGGACGCTGCGCTTCCCGGTGGGCTATTTGACGCAGAACAACCTGGTACAGCTCGATTTTGAGCGTGAGCAGGAATACTGGAATGACGTGGTTGGCTGGAAACTGGTGATAGAAGAAGAAGGCGAGCAGGACGCAGACGCAAAACCTGCGGCTTAATTCATTGAATTTCTGGTGATATCCTGATGGAGCATAACCGTTTGCTTCCCCTCACCCCAACCCTCTCCCACAGGGAGAGGGAGCTGACCGGAGCACTTGGTTGGCTACGTTACTTCATAACATGTTGAATAATAAAGCCAAGGTATGGCGAAGAAAAATCAGCGTACTCGATCGGTCCCCCTCTCCCTGTACTAGAGGGAGTTGACCGGAGCGCTTGGTTAGCCTGTGCTGCTTCGGTAAATACGGAGTAAGAAGAACGAGGATGGGGTATGGCGCAGAAAAATCAGCGTACTCGATCGGTCCCCCTCTCCCTGTACTAGAAGGAGTTGACCGGAGCGCTTGGTTAGCCTGTGCTGCTTCGGTAAATACGGGGGTAAGAAGAACGAGGATGGGGTATGGCGCAGAAAAATCAGCGTACTCGATCGGTTCCCTCTCCCTGTGGGAGAGGGTTAGGGTGAGGGGCCATATTCTCAGTCAGACTCTTAGTCTTCCGGTAGTGGCTCCATCGGCACCAGAGACGCCAACAACTGAGGTTTACCGATAAAGTAGCCCTGCATATAATCCACGCCCAGGCTTTTAAGCGCATCGCGCTGCTCGGGCGACTCGACATATTCCGCCACAATCGACAACCTTCTCATCAGCGCCACCTTGCAGATTGACGCAATGATCTGGTAATCCACCTTGCTGGTCAGCATATCCTGCACAAAACTGCCGTCGATCTTCAAGATATCGACATGCAGCTCCTTCAGGCGATCGTAGGTGGCATAGCCGGTGCCAAAATCATCCAGGGCAATGCGGCAACCTAACTGGCGCAGCTCTTTCAGCGAGTTCTTGGCATATTTCACATCCTGCACCAGATGAGACTCCGTCACCTCCAGCACCAGTTGATAAGGCTCAATCTGGTATTGCCGCAGTGCATCGCGCACGTCTTGGCACAGGCTCGGGCGACACAGCGAAGAAGGTGACAGATTCACGGCAAAGCGCGCGCTAGGCATACCTTCGCGATGGAGCTCCATAAACTGCAAGGTTTGGCGTAGTACCCACATATCTAACTGGTAAGCCAACCCGAATTCATGCACCACCGGTAGAAATTCGTTGGGAGGAATGACGTTACCTTCATCATCCAGCATACGCAGCAGGATCTCATGGTAAGAATCGCCGCGAACCCCGACAATCGGTTGAGCCATCAACATGAAACCGTCGTTATCCAGCGAGCGTTGCACCCAGTGTAACAAGGCGACCTTGCGCTTGATTTCATTCTGAACCACATGATGATCGTTCTGCACGTTTTCAGGCCGGCCACTGGTCAGAGACATTTCCGCCAACGAGCTCAATTCCCCCAGTAACAGATGCAGGTGTTCCACTTCCGAATAGACTCCACAGTAGCTAATTCCCAACGGCGGATGGATTGGCAGACCGTTCCACACCAGACGAAACTTCTCCAGCGTGCTGTGGATTTTGGCCACCCGGGCCTCACCGTCGGAACCGTTGAGCCGCAGCACCAGATCGTACCCCGGCAGGTGATAGACGTCTTCCCCTTCCTCCAGCACCGTGCGCAGGCTGCTCGCCAGCTTCTGTTTGAAGCGGATGCGCAGCTGCATGCCATAGTTTCGGCTGAGCAAATCCAGCTCGGAAATCCGCAGGAAACACAGCGTAGAACGCGGCACCTTGGCCAAATCGCGCTTCAATGCGCGCAGGTTGGGTAAGCCGATGACCGGATCTTTCAACGAGGCGCTTTGCGCCTTAGCATGGTCCATCCGCTGGCGAGTATGCACCGCAGATGTCAGCAAAATACTGAGGGTGAACGCCAGCATCATTGACGAGATCATGGTCAGGTTATGCAGCAGGCTGTCCCATTGCACATAGCCCGGATAGTTAAAGAACAGCACCAGCAGGGTTGCCGCCCAGATAATACAGTTGAACAGGTAACCAAAGCGCATGGCGCTATACAGCATTACCGGCAATAACAGCGTCAGACTGTAGTCGGGCACCTGCATCGCGTTGGTATCTGCCGTGTGGTAGGCAAGCACCCCCACCAAGGCAACCAGCACCACCAACCACAGTTGCAACTCGCTCTTTTTGACCGACGGCGCCATCTCACGGCTGATCCGGCCCCACAATACGCGGGCAAATTTGGGGTTCTTAATGATCCGTAAGGCGAAATAGAACAGCTGCATGGATGACAGGCAGCCAATCAAAATGGCCTGAAAATTGATCAGTGCGTGTAGATGATTACCGCTACCGGAAAGCATGCCGAGTTCATCCGGCAGCAAATCGAGGCCGATAACCAGCTGTAAACCAAAGATAAACAGCACTGGCGGCATCAGCACCAGCCAGATCAGCCGGTGTTTACCCAGCTTTAACTCGGTGAGCCCCACACACCAGTGGCGCTGCGACTGGCAGCGATAACCCCACCAGCAAATGCTCAGACATCCCAAATACAGCAACGTCATGATCACGTCAACTTCGCTGCCGGAACGGTTGGAGTAGCGGATAAGAATAGCCAAAGCGATGCCTGGCATGGCACGCCAGTCATAAACCATCAGCAAAGAAAAGCAGACCACCAGCGGTAGATAAACCAGATACACTTTGCCATCAGGCAGCATCAGGCGTGGCGATAGCCAGCCTGCAAGCGGCACCAGCAGCAGGCTCAGCACTATAGGCTGCCCCCACCAACGGTCACGTAAATTATTCCAGAACTTTAAAATACCCATCAAGACACAGTATCCGCTAAGGCGTGATTCACTTCGTCGCTTAAGCGTTTTAAATCGCAGAAAAAGCAGGATCCGATCCCACCACAGAACCATTCGGGGAGCAAGCTGAGACATGCACTTCCAGCATCAAGAATGGCTGTGAATTCTATTCTCTGCGATAGCTTAAGATTTGACCACGATCAATTAATAGAGAAAAGGCTAAGAAAAATCCATACGCCACTTCATAGGCTGATAATAACCTATTAATAGACAACAAAAAATCAGACAAAATCTATATCCCATGCATTTAGCGTGACCGCTTAAAAAGCGGTGGACATAAACCACAACTAAATTGCTCAGTCAAACGCACGGAAATAAATGGACATCTTTTGTCATCAGAGCCTAGAATTCCATTTACAATTTTAAATCAATGTTAGCCATGGCAGGCATGCGTTAAACAACAGTAATCGCCACCATCATTTTCCAGCGGCAGCCCCAACAGGGTGCTTGTACAATGCCAATGGGAAAAACCGACGGGCTCAATGAACCATGAGAAAGACCACAACCGGGCGCATGACCAAAGTCGTGCTGCTGATCAGTTTCATCATTCTAGTCGGTCGCCTGCTGTATGCCGCCATTGCCGCTATTCCCCATCATCAGGAAAAAAGATCGCTGCCTGAACCGCAGACCCAGGAAGCCCGCGTGGATAATCGGTGATTATCTTGCCCTACCAAGCGACCATCACCCTGAGTCACTGGCACGCCAAAGCTGCTGACCCTGCGCCATCAGATTGATAAAAATCACGCCAACTGCCGCTATGCTCTATCTTTTAAAGATAGTCTAAAAGGAACCCGGTGTGCCAAGTCAGCGTTAAGGAATTCCATGTCCGCCGCAACACATAACGTCAAAAAAGTCGCTGAGTATCGTCAGCGCATTCTAAGCCTACTGTTAAATAATACCCCTTTGATTGACGGCATTCTTGGTCGCTCAGGGGATGAAAAACAACTCAGCGAAGGCGAACTGCTTAATCATACCGCCGAAATCACCCACTTGCTGCAAGATATGCACGCCGCTGACCTGGCGGACCTGCTAGAAGCGTTGCCGCAAGATGAACGCCTGGCGCTGTGGCGGCTGGTGGATAACACCAAGCGCGGCCAAACCCTGGTAGAAGTTGCCGAACCCGTCTGGGATAGCCTGATCGAAGAGATGAGTGATAAAGACCTGCTCAAGGCGATCAAAACCCTGGATGTCGATGAACAGGCCTATCTGGCGCAATACCTGCCACGTAACCTGATGGGCCGCCTGCTGACCTCACTGGAACCAGAGCAGCGTGAGCAGGTACGCGAGATGGTGCATTACGGCAAGGATACCGTCGGCTGGATGATGGATTTCGAGCTGGTCTCGGTACGCCCTGATGTCTCTTTGGGGGCCGTACACCGCTTCCTCCGTCAGCGCAAAACCATTCCGGACGCCACCGATAAACTGTTCGTCACCGATCGCAAAAATACCCTGTTAGGCGAACTGCCGCTGACCGCGATCCTGCTTAACGATCCGCAAACCCCGGTATTTAAGGTGATGGACAGCGATCCCACCACCTTCCAGCCGGAAGACAAAGCCGAAGCTGCAGCCAGCGCGTTCGAACGTTATGACCTGATCAGCGCCCCGGTGATCGATGCCAAAGGCAAACTGATGGGGCGATTAACCATCGAAGAAATCGTTGACGTGGTTAACGAAGAAAGCGACACCACTCTGCGTCGTATGGGCGGGTTAAGCCCGGAAGAAGACGTGTTTGCCCCGGTCAGCAAAGCGGTGAAAACCCGTTGGGCCTGGCTGGCAATCAACCTCTGTACCGCCTTTATCGCCTCCAGGGTCATTGGCCTGTTTGAACACACCATTTCACAATTGGTAGCGTTGGCCGCCCTGATGCCCATCGTCGCCGGTATCGGCGGCAATACCGGCAACCAGACCATTACCATGATCGTGCGCGCGCTGGCGCTGCATCAGATCGAAGAGGGCAATATTTCGCGCCTGTTGTTCAGAGAACTGGGCGTAGCCATCATCAACGGGATCGTCTGGGGTGGCATCATGGGGCTGGTCACCTATCTGCTATATGGCGACCTGGCAATGGGGGGCGTGATGACGCTGGCCATGATGCTCAATCTACTGGTAGCCGCGCTGATGGGGGTGATCATACCGATGACCATGCTCAAACTGGGCCGCGATCCTGCCGTGGGCTCCAGCGTACTGATCACCGCCCTGACCGATACCGGCGGCTTCTTTATCTTCCTGGGGCTGGCGACCGTGTTCCTGCTTTAGTCAGTGTCACCGATAGCTCGGTCAGAGCAAATCGCGGGTTTCCCTTGCGGAGGAAGTACCGAATCGCAACGGTGTGTCTTGATAGAGGTTGGGTATATACTTGGATAGGTATTCCTCGTCCGCTGTACTTCCCTATGGCGGCAGGGTTTAGTGGTCGATAGCACAAAGTGAAGGTTACCGATGGATCTCAGCGCAGCGCAGCACCCACTCAAAGCTAAAGGTGCCTTGTTCACCCACTCGTTGCTGAGCGCACTGATTGTGTTTCTGCTGGCCTACCTGTGCCTGACGCTGTCAGCAGAATCCAGCCACTTTACCCCGCTGTGGTTCCCGACTGCCGCCGTTATTATGCTGATGTTCCACCAGCCGCCGCGCAATTGGCCACTGCACTTGATCCTCAGCGGGATCGGCATGTGTATTGCCAGTTTCCTGCTGTTCGGCCTCAGTTGGTTCCCGGTCAAACTCACACTGATTAACCTGCTGGAAGCCACCGTCTGTACCCTGCTATTACGGCGAATACTGCAGCCGAACGATCCGTTAAACGACTTGGCAAGCTGGTTGAAATTTGTTTTCTGCGCCGTGATCTTCATGCCTATGTTCAGCGCACTACTGGCGGCCACAGTAGCGCCGGAACCAGGGGAAACCTTTTGGCAGCCCTTCAGCACCTGGTTTATTTCCGAAGCGATTGGCGTACTGGCCCTGGCGCCGATCGGGCTGGTTTATCGCCGCTCAATGTTAAGAACGCTAAACCTGTTTGAACTGCTGCTGGTATCGCTGGGGACACTGGTCTTCAGCTATCTGGCGCTGCTCAACCTGCCCTTCCCGTTTACCTTTATCATCCTGCCGTTGCTGTGGGCAGCGATCAGCCTACCGCGGCTCGAAGCCTTTATTATCTGTTTTACCACGACCCTGATGATTACGGTGATGATCTCGCTAGGGCTGTTGCATTTTCAGGATAGGGGGACGTTTTTAAGCGATGTGACAGTCTACCTGCCACTGATGTTGATCCTGATCCCGGCCCACTCTATGGCGATGGTTATGCATGCTTTCCGGGTGGAAAAAGAGCATATCGTGGAAAGCGAAGCGCGTTTTCGTAATGCGTTGGAGTATTCAGCCATCGGCATGGCGCTGGTGTCACCAGAAGGAAAATGGTTACAGGTCAATCAGGCGCTGTGCAAACTGCTGCGCTATACCCCAGAAACCCTGCGCCGCCTGACGTTTCAAGAAATCACCCATCCCGATGATTTAAATGCCGACCTGACACAGTTACAAGACCTGGTAGATGGCCACATCAGCAGCTACACCATGGAAAAACGCTATATCCGCAGCGACGGTGAGAGCGTCTGGACACTGCTGGCGGTATCTCTGGTACGCGATCCGCAGGGCCAACCGCTGTACTTTATTTCTCAAGTAGAAGATATCAACGAACTAAAACGTACCGAAGCGGAGAACCGCAGCCTGGTGGAACGTATAACGCTAGCCAATCAGGCCGGCGGGATCGGCGTATGGGAATGGATGCTGGCCGGGGATAAACTCACCTGGGACAAACGGATGTTCGAGCTGTACGAACTGACGCCGGATCAAACCCCCAGCCTGGCACTGTGGAAGTCTTTGCTGCTGGAGGAGGAGCGTGAACGCATCGGGCGGCAAATGGCAACGCTTACCGACCAGCACCGGCCGTTTGTGATGGAGTTCCGCATCAAGACCAGGTTGGGGGGGATACGCCATATTCGCGCCCAGGGTAATACCATTTTCGATGAGCATGGTGAGCCAAAGCGGATGATCGGTACCAATATCGACATGACGGAAATCAAATCGCTGGCCGAAGCGCTGCACGAAGAGAAGGAACGTTTGCACATTACGCTAGACGCCATCGGCGAAGGAGTGATCTCCACCGACCGCGAAATGCGCATCACCTTTATGAACCCGGTAGCTGAACAAATGTGCGGTTGGCCGTTGGAGCTGGCGCTCGGTATGCCGATTAACGGCGTGGTGCGGATGACCAACGGCCAGGATGGCCCAGAGATAGAAAATCCGGTGCAAAACTGTCTGCAAGAAGGGCCTCCCTTGCCAGCAGAATACGCGCTGGTACTGCATAGCCGCGACGGCCGCCGCTTCGACGTACAGGAATCGGTATCGCCGCTGAAAACCATCGAGGGGGAGGTGATGGGGGCAGTGATGGTGTTGCAGGACGTCAGCGCCTCGCGGGAACTGATGAAAAAGCTCAGCTACAACGCCTCACACGATGCGCTGACCGACCTGAAAAACCGTACCAGCTTCGAAAAGCGGCTGAAGGGCGCTATTGCCAGCGTGGCCGAAAACCAGCAACAGCACTCGCTGGTGTTCCTCGATCTCGACAGGTTCAAAGCGGTTAACGATAGTGCCGGACACGCGGCAGGCGACGCCTTGCTCAGGGATATTGGCCAGCTGATGCAGCGCCAGCTGCGTAACAGCGACTGCCTGGCACGGCTCGGTGGCGACGAATTTGGCCTGATCCTGTTCGACTGTTCGTTGGAGCAGGCCAAGTTGCTGATGCAACAGATGATCGAGCAGATCGGCGAGTACTCATTCTGCTGGGCAGGCAAGATTTATCATGTTGGCGCCAGCGCCGGTATTACACCAATCGGTGCCACCAGCGGCAAGAGCAGCGAGCTATTGGCACAGGCCGATATCGCCTGTTATACCGCCAAGCACCACGGCCGCGGCCAGGTTTATATCTATGAAGCCCGGCAAAAACAGCAGATGGAGCGCCGGCATGAGCTGCTAACGAGCCAGGAAGTGCTGAATATTATCGATAATCAGCAATTGCTGTTACGCGTCAGGGCAGCCTCGCCGCCTAAAACGCCGCAGGCGGTCTGTTTCTATCAGTTAAAGCTGCACGTTAACCCACCCGATGATCGCCTGCTGGCCTCTGAGTCCTTCCTCGCCGCTGCCCAGCTCTACGGCCTGCTGCCGGATATCGATCGCTGGTTGGTAAGCCAGATACTGGAAAAACATGCCGAAGCTCTACGCCGCAAGGGGCTGGCCATTGCGCTGCCATTGGCCACAGACAGCGTGCTAGATCTTGATTTTCAAAATTATTTGCTGGAGTTACTGGCGGCTTCCGTGTTACCGGCCAGCGCGCTGTATCTGATGGTGGACGAGACTATCGTGCTCGATCACCCAGAGGATGGCGGCGCCTTTATCCGCCGTTTGCAGCAGATGGGCTGCAAGCTGATCGTCAATGGTTTTGGCCGCAACCTGAACGCTTTCGATCAGTTAAACGGCCAGACTATCGATTACATCCGCATTGACGAACGTTTTATCACCGACGTCCACTGCAACCAAATGGATGAACTGATGGTGTCGATGATCCATGGTGCCGCGCACCGTATTAATACTCAAACTCTGGCCGGCCCAGCACATCAGCAGGTTACGCTAAGTGCGCTGACTGCCATCGGGGTCGATCTGGTAGACGGTGACACCGTTGCGCTGGAGCTACCGCTGAGCGATTTACTCAGCGGCGGCTACTTCGGTATTCACTGAAGGTGCCCAACGATCGTTATGCCACAGATGCAAGGTGGCGTAGGAGCGCCAAGGCCGCCAGCGTTCGGCATAGCGCTCAATCTGGCGCGGTGTCATGCCGGGGAAACGCTGTTTGATCAGATAGTCCCCTGCCAGAAAAACGTCCGGCCATGACCAGGCCCGCATCGCGATATAGCTGGCGGTCCAACTGCCTATCCCCGGTAATGCAGTTAACTCCTTGATACCTTGTTCGATATCCAACACGTTATCCAGCTGCAAACGCCCTTCTGTCACCCTGCGTGCAATTTCTATCAGCGCAGCCGCACGCTTCAGCTGTACGCCCAATGGACGCAGATCTTCCGGTTGCAGCTGGGCGATCCGCGCCGCCTGCGGAAAAACATGAGTGATATCGCCATACGGCTGCTCCAGCGCCGTTCCCCAGCGTTCGGCCATCCGTCCGGCAAAGGTAGCCGCCATCTTGACGCTGACCAACTGCCCCAATACCGCACGCGTAGCCTGCTCAAAGCTGCTGACACAGCCAGGCAAACGTAAGCCGGGCGCATCCGCCGCTAGCGCGCCTAACGCCTCGCAAATGCGGTCAGGCGCGGCATCCAGATCGAACAGTTGGCGAATGCGCCGTAGGACTTCGGTCGTCACCCGGCTAAGTGACGGGGCAATTTCCACCCGCACCCGGTTACGCGCCTCTTCCGGCTGGACGCTCACCCAACCGCAATATTCGACGCCGCCCTGCTCCACCGCGATCGAACGGCAGTATTGTTGACCGACAACGCTTTCCACGCCGCTGACCGCACGCGTCTGTAAGAACCCCAGCATACGCGGCCAATCGTAAGGTGGCCGATACCCCAGATGAAACACCAGTCCGCTGGTGGCGGCACGCTCACTACGGCCAGCAGTGCTACGCAATACCGAAGGGATCAGGCGATAACGGGCCTTAAACAGCTCATTGAAACGCCGCAGGCTGCCAAACCCGGCGGCAAACGCCACCTCGCTCAGGGGCAAATCGGTATCCGCCAGCAGCCGTTTGGCCTGCAACAGACGGTGCGACTGGGCGTAATCAATGGGGGAGGCGCCGAACTGCTCGGCAAAAATGCGCCGCAGATGGCGATCGGAAATCCCCAGGCGGGTAGCCAGCTGTTCACAGCTGTGCTCTGAAAGATAGCCCTGCTCGATCAGCTGAACCGCAACCTGAGCATAGCGATTGCCCAGGTCGATCAACGCCAGCCCAGGAGCCAATTCAGGGCGGCATTTCAGGCAGGGGCGAAAACCGGCCAGTTCGGCGGCAGCGGCGCTGGGGTAAAACGTACAATTTTCGATTTTCGGCGTACGGGCGCTACATACCGGCCTGCAATAGATACCGGTGGAGGAGACACCGACAAAAAATCGTCCGTCAAACTTACGGTCACGCGCACTCAGCGCGCTATACAGCGCCTGTTGTTGATTCTTCATGGCATCGCTCGGAGTCAGTTTTTTGTTCATTATGGCGCTCGGACCTGTGGCTGACGTGCGGGAATCGGACATTAACCTGCTTGACTCACTTTGTCGGGATACGGTTAAACGGGCGTAGCATGCGGCGCCCCTACAAATTCAGTGCCCTTGTCTCCAACCTGGTTCAAGTTAACCATGCCGCCGCGATTACCGCTAAATTTTTCACCAGTTAGCCGCCCACTCGTTGCTCGGCAGACCAGTCTCGGGTAAAGTCGCCCCCCTTCATCGGCATGGGGAACGAAAAATGTTTATTGGCTTCGATTATGGCACTGCCAACTGCTCTGTCGCCGTTATGCGCGATCAGGGCCCTGAATTACTGACGTTGGAAAACAACGAACCGTATCTCCCTTCAATGCTGTGCGCACCGACGCGTGAAGCGGTGAGTGAGTGCCTGCATCGCCACTGGCAGGTGCCAACCGGCAGCGAGGAAAACCAGCAACTGCTGCGCCGCGCCATCACCTTCAACCGCGAAGAAGATATTCCGGTCAACGGCGACAGCGTGCTGTTCGGCCTGCAGGCGCTGGCCCACTACATCGAAGATCCGGAAGAAGTGTATTTTGTCCGCTCACCGAAATCCTTCCTAGGGGCTAACGGCCTTAAGCCACAGCAGATTGCGCTATTTGAAGATCTGGTGTGTGCCATGATGTTCCACATCAAGCGCCAGGCGGAAGGCGTATTACAAACCAGCATCGATCAGGCCGTCATTGGCCGCCCGATCAACTTCCAGGGCACCGGCGGTGAAGAGGCTAACCAGCAGGCGCAGGGGATTTTGCATCGTGCCGCACAACGGGCCGGTTTCAAAGAGATCGAGTTCCAGTTCGAACCGGTTGCCGCCGGTCTGGACTTTGAAGCGACGCTGAGCGAAGAGAAAACCGTGCTGGTGGTCGATATCGGCGGCGGCACCACCGACTGCTCGGTGCTGCTGATGGGGCCACAATGGCGCGATCGTGCCGATCGCCAACAGAGCCTGTTGGGGCACAGCGGTTGCCGCGTGGGCGGTAACGATCTGGATATTATGCTGGCGTTCAAACAACTGATGCCTCTGTTCGGTATGGGCGGTGAAACCGAGAAAGGCATTGCCATGCCTGCATTGCCTTACTGGAACGCAGTAGCGACCAACGATGTCCCGGCCCAAATCGATTTCTACAGCACGGCCAACGGCCGTATGCTGCGCGATCTGATCCGCGATGCTGCCGAACCCGAGAAGGTGAAACGTCTGTTGAAAGTCCATCAGCAGCGCCTGAGCTATCGGCTGGTACGTGCGGCGGAAGAGAGTAAAATCGCGCTATCGGGTCAGGCAAGCATCAGCGCTCAACTGGATTTTGTGCAGCCGGAGCTGGCAGAGATGATCAGCCAGGAACAGTTGGCCGATGCCATTGCCCAACCTCTGTTGCGTATCCAGGAACAGGTTAGCGCCGCCCTGGCCACCAGCCAAAGCAAGCCGCAGGTTATCTACCTGACCGGTGGTAGCGCACGCTCACCACTGCTGCGAACCGCACTGCAACAGCAGTTGCCAGGGATCCCGATCGTCGGTGGCAACGATTTTGGCTCGGTTACCGCCGGGCTGGCACGCTGGGCGCAGACGCTGTTTCGTTGATTAACGCAGGGGCGGCTAACGCCCCTGACAATGGAGCATTATGGCTATCATCACGGGTGAAACACCCAGATTACTGCTACGCGGTTGGCAAGATAGCGATCTGCCCGCCTTTGCCGCGCTCAATAGCGACCCAGAGGTGATGAAATACTTCCCGGCAGCGCTAAACCGCGCTGAAAGCGATGCCCAGGCAAATCGCATCCGCCACTTTATGCAACAGCACGGCTGGGGGCTGTGGGCCGTCGAGGTGAAGCATCAGGCTGCCTTTATCGGCTTTGTCGGGCTAGCCATTCCTGGTGACGATCTGCCCTGCTCGCCCTGCGTGGAAATTGGCTGGCGGTTGTCGAAGGAGCATTGGGGCCAAGGCTATGCCAGCGAAGCGGCACGTTGCGCGCTGGATATCGCTTTCAATACGCTGCAACTGTCAGAAGTAGTGTCCTTTACTGCTGAAATTAATCTCCCTTCCCGCCGAGTGATGGAGCGCATCGGGATGAACTTCAGCGGTGAAACCTTCGAGCATCCCCGTTTACCGCTGTGCCATCCACTACGCAAGCATGTGTTGTATCGTAAGCTATCGCCAAACAAGTGATGGTGATGATAACTCATTGAATAATAGTTGATATCCCCTCACCCTAACCCTCTCCCAAAGGGAGAGGGGACTGAACGTGCCACAGTTTAACCCCTGTGTCTAACCACAACACAATCCAACCTGTGAAATTCTATTTCATTGAAAGTTATATAAATAAAACTCCCTCTCCCTTTGGGTGTGTACAGGGAGAGGGTTGGGGTGAGAGCTAGGGGACTGAACGAGCCACAGTTTAGCGCCTGCATCTGACCACCATACAATCCAACCTCATAAAGTCTAGGTGATTGAAAATCATATAAATCACCACCAATCTAACTCCCTCTCCCTGTGGGAGAGGGCTGGGGTGAGGGGCATCGCAGAAACTTACCAGGCACTTGCCTCATCCAGCGCCTTGATATCCTCGGCAGCCAATTGCAACTGTGTGGCACTCACCAACTCATCCAACTGGGTTAACGAGGTGGCGCTGACGATTGGCGCGGTGATGCTTGGGCGAGCAATCAGCCAGGCCAACGAGATCTGTGCGGGTGTAGTCTGGTGCTTCTCGGCCAGCAGATCGAGGGCTGCCAGAATGCGGAAACCGCGCGGATTCAGATAACGCGACACAATGGTATCCCCACGCTGGCTCTTACCCACGTCCTGTGCGCTACGATATTTGCCGGTAAGGAAACCACTGGCCAGTGAGAAGAAGTTGATCACCCCCAACCCCTGTTGCTGCGCCACCGTTTCCAGCGCCTGTTCATAACCTTCACGAGCATACAGATTGTATTCCGGCTGCAGGGTTTCATAGCGCGCCAGTCCGTTTTGCTCGCTGACTTTCAGCGCTTCCACCAGCCGATCTGCCTGATAGTTTGAAGCGCCTATGGCACGCACTTTCCCGGCCTTGATCAATTCATCAAACGCCGCCAGAGTTTCCGCCAGCGGGGTGTCCTGGTCGTCATCATGGGACTGATAAAGATCGATATAATCGGTTTGCAGGCGGCGCAACGAATCCTCTACAGCCTGACGAATATAGCGTGGCGACAAGCCTTGCTTACCCTCGCCCATCGGTTTTCCCACCTTGGTTGCGATGATCACCTGATCACGCTTGCCGCTTTTCTTGAGCCAGTTACCAATCACCGTTTCTGATTCACCGCCTTGATTGCCCGGCGCCCAGCTCGAATAGACATCGGCGGTATCGATAAAATTCAGCTGATTGGCTACCAGCGCATCCAGCAGGCTGAAAGACGTGGCCTCGTCTGCCGTCCAGCCAAATACGTTGCCGCCAAAGGTCAGTTGCGGGACCTGAATGCCTGAACGACCCAACGGTTTCTTGCTCATGATGTGGCTCCTGAGGGAAAAGGAAAAATTCGCCCTAAATTATTAGCGCGAAAACGGCTGGAACGCTAAAACGAATCGGTTATATGTCAGAAAATGTCTAGCTAAGCGTTGTTTTGGTAAAATAGACATTCTCCGCCGACAAACCTGACGCTTCCTCCATATTTCCTTCATTTTTACACCGTGACGGCTCGCTAAACTAGTATCCTGTAAGGAGTATCACTTTTGGCAACTGATTGCCCGCACGACTGTCTCTGGAGAGAATACCCAACGCCATGAATACAAAACCCAAACGCCGCTCACTGCTGCTGCGCCTGTTAGCCATAGTTATCGTAGTGCTTGCCGCCATTCTGATCTGGCGTCACTTTAGCGCGCCACAGGCTACCGATGCAGCGCCGGGTGCGCAGCAGGCAGGTTCAGGCCCAGCAGGAGCTGCAGGCAGAGCCGGTGGTAGACGAGGGGCTCCTATGTCTCCAGTACAGGCCGCCACCGCCACAGTGCAGAGCGTGCCGCGTTTCCTCTCGGGATTGGGCACCGCCACCGCGGCCAACACCGTGACCGTCACCAGCCGCGTCGATGGTCAATTGATGGCGATACACTTTACCGAAGGCCAACAGGTCAAGGCGGGAGACCTACTGGTTGAGATCGACCCACGCCCTTACGAAGTGCAATTAACTCAGGCTCTGGGGCAGTTAGCCAAAGATCAGGCGACGTTGGCCAATGCCAAACGCGACCTCGCCCGTTACCAACAGTTGGCAAAAACCAATCTGGTATCGCGCCAGGAGTTGGATACCCAGGAGTCACTGGTTCGCCAGACCGAAGGGGCGATCAAGGCCGATCAAGGGGCGGTGGACAGCGCCAAACTGCAAATAACCTACAGCAAAATCACCGCACCTATAGATGGCCGCGTGGGCCTTAAGCTGGTTGACGTGGGCAATTACATCGCCAGCGGCAGCACTACCGGCATCGTGGTGATCACCCAAACGCATCCGATCGATGTGGTCTTCACCCTTCCTGAAAGCAATATCGCCGATCTGGTCAAAGCGCAGAAGGCTGGCCCGGTGAGCGTCGAAGCTTGGGACCGCACCAATCAGCAACTGCTAACCACCGGTGAGTTATTGAGCCTGGATAACCAGATCGATACCGCGACGGGCACCATTAAACTGAAGGCTCGCTTCGACAATCTGGACGATGCGCTGTTCCCGAATCAGTTCGTTAACGCCCGGCTGAAGGTTGCCACCCTGCAAAATGCGGTGGTGATCCCTACTGCCGCACTGCAAATGGGCAATGAAGGCAACTTCGTCTGGCTGCTGAGCGCAGACAATAAGGTCAGCAAACATCGGGTTACCGCCGGTATTCAGGATAGCCAGCAGGTGGTCATTAGCGCCGGTGTCAATGCGGGCGACCGCGTCGTGACCGACGGCATCGACCGCCTGACCGAAGGCATGCAGGTTGAAGTGGTGGCGCCTCATCAAACAGCGGCTACCCCGAATGCAGAACAACCGAAGCACCGCGCTAAACCTCAGGGGAACTCCTGATGCAGTCGATGTCCCCCCATAGCGGCGGTGGGCCTTCCCGCCTGTTTATTCTTCGCCCGGTAGCCACCACGCTGTTTATGCTGGCTATCATGCTGGCCGGGATCATTGGCTATCGCTCGCTGCCGGTTTCCGCCCTGCCGGAAGTGGATTACCCAACCATCCAGATCGTCACGCTTTACCCAGGCGCCAGCCCGGATGTGGTCACCTCGGCGATCACTGCGCCGTTGGAGCGCCAGTTTGGCCAGATGTCCGGCCTTAAGCAGATGGCCTCGCAGAGCTCCGGTGGTGCCTCGGTGATCACCCTGCAATTCCAGCTTGAACTGCCGCTGGACGTTGCCGAGCAGGAAGTGCAGGCGGCCATCAATGCCGCCACCAACCTGCTGCCCAGCGATCTGCCCTACCCGCCGATTTACAGCAAGGTTAACCCGGCCGATCCACCGATCCTGACGCTGGCCGTCACCTCAACCGCCATGCCGATGACCCAGGTAGAAGACATGGTGGAAACCCGGGTGGCGCAAAAGATTTCGCAGGTTACCGGGGTCGGTCTGGTCACCATTTCTGGCGGACAACGCCCGGCCGTGCGGGTGAAGCTCAATGCTACGGCGGTGGCCGCCTATGGGCTGGATAGCGAAACCATTCGCACCGCCATCAGTAACGCCAACGTCAACTCGGCCAAAGGTAGCCTGGACGGCCCGACGCGTTCGGTTACGCTCTCTGCCAACGATCAGATGAAAACCGCAGAGGATTACCGTCAGCTGATTATCGCCTATCAGAACGGCGCAGCCATCCGCCTGCAAGATATCGCCACCATTGAGCAAGGCGCAGAGAACAACCGCCTGGCGGCATGGGCCAATAAAGAGCAGGCCATCGTGCTGAATATTCAGCGCCAGCCGGGTGCCAACGTCATCACCACCGCTGATAGTATTCGCGAGATGCTGCCAGAGCTGATCAAGAGCCTGCCAAAGTCGGTAGATGTGAAGGTGCTGACCGACCGCACCACCACCATCCGGGCCTCGGTCAGCGACGTACAGTTTGAGCTACTGCTGGCGATCGCCCTGGTCATCATGGTGATCTACGTCTTCCTGCGTAACGTTCCCGCCACCATTATTCCGAGCGTGGCGGTGCCGCTTTCCTTGGTAGGCACCTTTGCCGTCATGTATTTCCTCGACTTCTCCATCAACAACCTGACGCTGATGGCGCTGACCATCGCCACCGGCTTTGTGGTGGATGACGCCATCGTGGTGATCGAGAATATCTCGCGCTATATCGAAAAAGGTGAAAAACCGCTCGACGCGGCGCTGAAAGGGGCCGGAGAGATCGGCTTTACCATTATCTCGCTGACCTTCTCGCTGGTAGCGGTGCTGATCCCACTGCTGTTTATGGGGGATATCGTTGGCCGCCTGTTCCGTGAGTTTGCGGTGACGCTGGCAGTGGCGATCCTGATTTCCGCGCTGGTGTCACTGACGCTAACGCCGATGATGTGCGCCCGAATGCTTAGCCACGAGTCGCTGCGTAAGCAAAACCGTTTCTCTCGTGCTTCCGAGCGTTTCTTTGACCGGGTGATCGCCCAATACGGCGTGTGGCTGAAAGTGGTGTTGAACCATCAGTGGCTGACGTTAGGCGTTGTCTTCGGCACTATGGCGCTGACCGTGTTGCTGTATCTGCTGATGCCGAAAGGCTTCTTCCCGGTACAGGATAACGGCATCATTCAGGGCACGCTGCAAGCGCCACAGAGCGTTTCATTCAGTAACATGGCCGAGCGCCAGCAGCAGGTTGCTGCCGAAATCCTCAAGGATCCGGCGGTAGAAAGCCTGACGTCCTTTGTCGGCGTGGACGGTAGCAACGCTACGCTCAACAGCGGCCGTTTGCAGATCAACCTTAAACCGCTGAGCGAACGGAGCGATCGCATCCCGGCAATCATTACCCGCCTGCAGCAACAGACGGCGCAGTTCCCCGGCTTGAAACTGTATCTGCAACCGGTGCAGGATCTGACCATCGACACCCAGGTGAGCCGTACGCAGTACCAGTTCACCCTCCAGGCGATGTCACTGGATGAACTCAGCCTGTGGGTGCCGAAGTTGATGGCCGAATTACAGCAGGCGCCGCAACTGGCCGAAGTGACCAGCAACTGGCAGGATCAGGGGCTGGTGGCCTATGTAAATGTCGACCGAGACTCGGCCTCGCGCCTTGGCATCACCATGAGCGATGTCGACAGCGCGCTGTATAACGCCTTCGGTCAGCGCCTGATCTCAACCATTTACACCCAGGCCAACCAATATCGGGTGGTGTTGGAGCATGATGTCTCCAGCACACCAGGGCTTTCTGCGTTAAACGATATCCGCCTGACCAGCAGCAACGGTACCATCGTGCCATTGAGCACCATCGCCAAGATAGAAGAGCGTTTCGGCCCGCTGTCGATCAACCATCTCGATCAATTCCCTTCGGCCACCGTGTCGTTTAACGTGGCCGGTAATTACTCGCTCGGGGAAGCGGTAGAGGCGATCACTCAGGCTGAGAAAGACCTCAATATGCCCAAAGACATCACCACACAGTTCCAGGGCGCCACGCTGGCATTTCAGGCTGCCCTTGGCAGCACGCTGTGGCTGATCCTCGCGGCGGTGGTCGCGATGTATATCGTGCTGGGCGTGCTGTATGAGAGCTTTATCCACCCGGTGACCATTCTTTCTACCCTACCCACCGCCGGTGTCGGGGCCCTGCTGGCGCTGATGCTCTCCGGCCATGAGCTGGATGTGATCGCCATTATCGGGATCATCTTGCTGATCGGCATCGTGAAAAAGAACGCCATCATGATGATCGACTTTGCATTGGCTGCCGAGCGTGAGCAAGGGATGACGCCGTACGACGCCATCTATCAGGCCTGCCTGCTGCGTTTTCGCCCGATCCTGATGACCACGCTGGCCGCGCTGTTGGGGGCATTACCGCTGATGCTGAGCACCGGCGTCGGGGCCGAACTGCGCCGCCCGCTGGGCGTCTGTATGGTCGGTGGCCTGGTGATGAGCCAGATCCTGACGCTGTTCACCACGCCGGTGATTTACCTGCTGTTTGATAAATTGGCTCGCAATACCCATCGCCAGCCAGAACCGCAGGAGCTGCCGTGAAATTCTTCGCCCTGTTTATCTACCGGCCGGTTGCCACAACGCTGTTGACTCTGGCGATCACCATCGCCGGGGTGATTGGCTTCCGGCTGCTGCCGGTATCGCCGCTGCCGCAGGTGGATTTCCCCGTCATTCTGGTCAGCGCTTCGTTGCCTGGCGCCGATCCGGAAACCATGGCCTCCTCGGTGGCCACACCGCTGGAACGGGCCCTGGGCCGGATCGCCGGGGTGAATGAAATGACCTCGACAAGTTCACTTGGCAGCACCAGGGTGATCCTACAGTTCGATCTCGATCGCGATATCAACGGGGCTGCGCGTGACGTACAGGCCGCGATTAACGCCGCCCAAAGTCTGTTGCCTACCGGGATGCCAAGCCGCCCCACCTATCGCAAGATCAACCCGTCCGACGCGCCAATCATGATCCTGACGCTGACTTCGGATACCTACAACCAAGGGCAGCTGTATGACTTCGCGTCTACGCAGTTGGCGCAAAAAATTGCCCAGACGGAAGGCGTAGGCGATGTCTCGGTCGGCGGCAGTTCCTTACCTGCGGTACGCGTGGAGCTTAACCCCGGCGCCTTATTCAACCAGGGGATTTCACTGGATGCGGTAAGGCAAACCATCGCCAACGCCAACGTGCGCCGCCCGCAAGGCGCGGTGGATGACCCACAGCAGCGCTGGCAGGTCCAGGCTAACGACGAATTGAAAACCGCGGCGGCCTACCAACCGTTGGTTATTCACTATAATAACGGCGCGGCGGTACGGCTGAGCGACGTGGCCAACGTCATTGATTCGGTCCAGGACGTACGCAACGCCGGGATGACCAACGCCAAACCGGCCATCATTCTCACCATTAGCCGTGCTCCCGGTGCCAATATCATTCAAACCGTGGATCGTATCCGCGCCGAGTTGCCCGCGTTGCGGGAGAACATCCCCGCCTCGATCGAGCTGAGTATTGCTCAGGATCGCTCACCGACGATCCGTGCCTCGCTGGCCGAAGTAGAGCAATCACTGGTGATCGCCATAGGGCTGGTGATCCTGGTGGTCTTCATCTTCCTGCGCTCGGGCCGCGCCACGCTGATCCCGGCAGTGGCCGTACCGGTTTCCCTGATCGGTTCCTTCGCCGCCATGTACCTGTGCGGCTTCAGCCTGAATAATCTTTCGCTGATGGCGCTCACCATCGCCACCGGTTTTGTGGTGGATGACGCCATCGTGGTGCTGGAAAACATTTCACGCCATGTCGAGGCCGGAATGAAACCGATCAAAGCCGCCCTGCAAGGGGTGCGTGAAGTCGGCTTCACCGTGCTTTCCATGAGCGTATCGCTGGTGGCGGTGTTTATTCCCTTGCTGTTTATGGCTGGTTTGCCAGGCAGGCTGTTCCGTGAATTTGCCGTGACGCTTTCGGTGTCGATCGGGCTTTCATTGCTGATTTCACTGACGCTGACGCCGATGATGTGCGCCTATCTGCTGCGCTACCAGCCACCGCGCGAACAGCGGCGTATTCGGGGTTTTGGCCGCATGTTACTGGGTTTACAGCAGAGCTATGGCCGCTCGCTCAACTGGGTGTTGGGCCATTCCCGCTGGGTATTGGCAGTGTTCCTGGCCACGATTGCCCTCAACGTCTGGCTGTACATCAGTATTCCAAAAACCTTCTTCCCCGAGCAGGATACCGGCCGCCTGATGGGCTTTATCCAGGCCGACCAGAGCATTTCGTTTCAGGCGATGCGCGTTAAACTGCAAGAATTTATGAAGATCGTGCGGGAAGACAAGGATGTGGATAACGTCACCGGTTTCACCGGCGGCTCGCGCACCAACAGCGGCTCGATGTTTATTTCCCTCAAGCCGCTGTCGGAACGCACCGATGATGCCCAAAAGGTGATCGCTCGCCTGCGTGCCAAACTGGCGAAAGAACCGGGGGCTAGCCTGTTCTTGATGGCAGTGCAGGATATCCGCGTCGGCGGGCGGCAGGCCAACGCCAGCTATCAATACACGCTGTTGGCCGACGATCTTGGCGCACTGCGCGAATGGGAGCCAAAGATCCGTACCGCGCTGGCAGCCTTGCCGGAGCTGGCGGACGTCAACTCCGATCAGCAGGACAAAGGCTCGGAAATGGATCTGACCTACGATCGCGAAACCATGTCGCGGCTGGGCATTTCGGTCAACGACGCCAACAACCTGCTCAACAACGCTTTCGGGCAGCGCCAGATTTCCACCATCTATCAGCCGCTGAACCAATACAAAGTGGTGATGGAGGTGGCTCCGCCCTATACCCAGGACGTGAGCTCGCTGGACAAAATGTTTGTGATCAACAGCAGCGGTCAGCCGATCCCGCTGTCTTACTTTGCCCAATGGCGGCCAGCCAACGCCCCGCTGGCGGTGAACCATCAGGGGCTGTCGGCAGCCTCCACTATCTCGTTCAACCTGCCGGACGGTGGCAGCCTGTCCGAGGCGACGGCAGCCATCGAACGGACCATGACGCAGCTGGGAGTTCCCTCCACCGTGCGAGGTTCTTTTGCCGGTACCGCACAGGTGTTCCAGGAAACGCTAAAATCACAGCTGTTCCTGATCGCGGCGGCCATCGCCACGGTATATATCGTGCTGGGTATTTTGTATGAGAGCTATATCCATCCGCTGACCATACTGTCCACGCTTCCTTCTGCCGGAGTCGGGGCATTGCTGGCACTGGAACTGTTTGACGCGCCGTTTAGCCTGATTGCGCTAATCGGTATTATGCTGTTGATTGGTATCGTTAAAAAGAATGCCATCATGATGGTCGATTTTGCCCTGGATGCGCAACGCAACGGCGGGATCAGCGCCCGTGAGGCGATCTTCCAGGCCTGCTTACTGCGTTTTCGCCCCATCATGATGACGACGTTGGCGGCCCTGTTTGGCGCCTTACCACTGGTTCTGACCAGCGGCGACGGGGCGGAGCTGAGGCAGCCGCTGGGGATCACCATTGCCGGGGGGCTGCTGATGAGCCAATTGTTGACGCTGTATACCACGCCGGTGATCTATCTGTACTTTGACCGCTTACAGATGAAGTTCCGTCGCGGTAAAAAACTGACGCCGCTGCCTCACTGATCGGCAGCAACGCGGGAGATAAAGGGCTTATGAGATGAGCATCAAACCCAGCGCCCCGCTAGGGTCCACCTCGGTGCGATGGCAGCTGTGGATCGTGGCTTTCGGCTTCTTCATGCAGACGCTGGATACCACCATCGTCAATACCGCGTTGCCCTCCATGGCGGCCAGCCTGGGGGAAAACCCGCTGCGCATGCAGTCGGTGATTGTCTCCTATGTGCTGACGGTCGCGGTGATGCTGCCCGCCAGCGGCTGGCTGGCGGATCGGGTAGGCGTCAAACGGGTGTTCTTCAGCGCCATCGTGCTGTTCACGCTCGGGTCGATCCTGTGCGCCCGTTCGGAAACCCTGAATGAGCTGGTGGCCTCCCGCGTGATACAGGGCATCGGCGGCGCGATGATGGTACCGGTCGGCAGGCTGACGGTGATGAAAATCGTCCCGCGTGAACAGTATATGGCGGCAATGACCTTCGTCACCCTGCCCGGGCAGATCGGCCCGCTGATGGGGCCAGCATTGGGGGGCTTCCTGGTGCAATACGCCAGTTGGCACTGGATCTTCCTGATCAACATTCCCGTGGGTATCGCCGGGGCAATTGCCACCGCGCTGCTGATGCCCAATTACACCATGCAGACCCGGCGTTTCGATATCAGCGGCTTTATCATGCTGGCGATCGGCATGGCGACGCTGACGCTGGCGCTAGACGGGCATAAAGGCATGGGGCTTTCCTCTGCTACCATCGCCGGGCTGGTGGCAATGGGTTGCGCTGCGCTGGCTGGCTACTGGTTGCACGCCCGTGGTAACAGCCGCGCGCTGTTCTCACTGCGATTATTCAAGACAGAAACCTATCGCGTCGGCCTGACCGGCAGCCTGTTGGGGCGGATCGGTAGCGGTATGTTGCCCTTTATGACCCCGCTGTTTCTCCAGGTGGGCATGGGGTTTTCCCCGTTCCACGCCGGGTTGATGATGATCCCGATGATCATCGGCAGCATGGGCATGAAGCGCATCGTGGTGCAGGTGGTGAATCGCTTCGGTTATCGTAATGTGCTGGTGGCCGCCACGCTGATGCTGGCGCTGGTCACCCTGAGTTTTCCGCTGGTGGCGATGCTGGGCTGGGTTTATCTGCTGCCGGTGGTCCTGTTCTTCCAGGGCATGGTTAACTCCCTGCGTTTTTCCGCCATGAATACCCTGACGCTGAAAGATCTGCCCGATCGGCTGGCAAGCAGCGGCAACAGCTTGCTATCGATGGTAATGCAGCTATCCATGAGCCTGGGCGTCAGCATTGCCGGGATCCTGATTGGCAGCTTCGCGCATCATCAGGTGGTGGCCGATAGCCCGGCGATCCACAATGCCTTTATTTACAGCTATGGCTGCATGGCACTGATTATTGCCCTGCCGGCGCTGGCTTTCGCCCGCGTGCCGACCGACATCGCCCCCAACCGTACGTTGACCAAAGAGCCGGGCACCGGCTCCACGAGGACACATTGACTGCTCCCCGCCCTAAAGGGCGAGAATTCCCACTTCACAGAGCCGAACCTAAGCCGCGTGCTGCGATTCAGGATTTACAGGCTCTCCGTGGGCTAACACTGCCAGCCCGGCAGCTTTGATATTACGCGCCGCGTTGATATCTCGATCATGGTCAGCTCCGCACTCAGGGCAGTGCCAGTGACGAACATCAAGTGGCATTTTTTCCATGGTGAAGCCGCAACAGCTACAGCGTTTTGACGACGGGAAAAACTGATCTATGGCAACGACAGAACGTCCTGACCATTTCCCCTTGTACTGTAGCTGCCGCACAAATTCACCCCATCCGGCATCGGATATCGCTTTCGATAATGTGGGATTACGGAGCATGTTTTTCACTTTCAGGGATTCAACGCAAACAACTTGGTTCTCGTTTATCAGTTTGCGGGACAACTTATGCAGGCTGTCCATTCGGCAATCAGCAATTTTAGCGTGGAGCTTTGCGACTTTTAATCTTGCTTTGGCACGGTTCCTTGAACCTTTTTTCTTCTTGCTCAATCGGCGCTGTAGCAACGCTAAACGTTTCGCGTACTTCGCCGTGTGGCGGGGATTGCCGGTTTTAAATCCGCTATCAGTGACGAACAAATCTTTTAAACCCATATCAATGCCCGTCATTTTTGCGGTAACAGGCAGTGGTTTTGGTTCAAATTCGCACAAGCAGGACACGAAATATCGACCTGATGCGTCTTTGGAAATGGTGACGGTTGAAGGTGTCGAGGGGAGTTCACGACTCCAGCGAACATGGAGTGGCGTTGTGCTTTTAGCCATGTACAGCGTGCCGTTACGGTATTTAAAGGCACTCGCCGTAAATTCAGCAGATTGTTTGTGGTGTTTGCTTTTGAATGTTGGGTACCTGGCACGCCCCGCAAAGAAGTTAGAAAAGGCGGTCTGTTGGTGGCGAAGAGTCTGCTGTAACGGGACGCAGGAAACATCATTCAGCCAGGTAAATTCAGGCTCTTTTTTTAGGGCGGTTAGTCGGGCATTGGCCTGAATGTAGCCGATCTTCTCCTGTCGTTCGCGGTACGCATCAGTTCGCCAGCGGAGAACTGAATTGTAGACAAAACGCACACAGCCGAAGGTGTGAGCTAAAAACTCAATCTGATCCTGTGTTGGATAAAACCGATATTTGTAGGCGCGTTTCATATGTACAAAATTACAGCAGTTATAGTGAAAAGACAAAAAGAAGTTAGCTTGAAAACCGCTTCCTTTCCTCCCCGGCCTAAAGGCCGAGGTTTCCCGGAGGCAATCTGATGAGAATTGGCATAACCGGCAAGCTGTTTATGGCGATCTTCGCCACCTGCATGTTGGTGTTGATCACTATGCACTGGGGCGTACGCGTCAGCTTTGAACGGGGTTTTATCGATTACATCAAGCACAGCAATGAGCAACGTATCAGCATGCTCGGCGACGCGTTGGAAGATCAGTATCGCCGCCACGGCAACTGGGAATTTCTGCGTAACAACGATCAGGTGGTGTATCAGATCATGCGTTCGTTTGAGCAGAACAGCGACAGCAGCCACAATCTGCCCCCCAAGGGCTGGCGCACCCAATTCTGGGTGGTGGACAGCCAGTATAACCGGCTGGTGGGTCATTCCGGCCCGATCCCTAAAGAGAGCACCCGCCACCCGATCCACTACAACAATCAGATCGTCGGTTGGGTGGTAGCTACTCCGCCGGAAAAACTGACGCGCAATGCGGACATCAACTTCGATCGCCAACAGCGGCGCACCAGCTGGATGATCGTTGGGCTATCCACCTTGTTGGCGGCGGCAGTGACCTGGCTGATGTCGCGCGGCCTGCTGGCACCGGTCAAACGCCTGGTCGGTGGTACTCATCGGCTGGCGGCGGGTGATTTCAGCGCTCGGGTGGCGGTCAGCAGCCAGGATGAGCTGGGCCGGCTGGCGCAGGATTTCAACCAGCTTGCCACCTCGCTGGAAAAGAACGAACAGATGCGGCGGGCGTTAATGGCGGATGTTTCCCACGAGCTGCGTACCCCACTGGCGGTATTGCGTGGAGAGTTGGAGGCACTGCAAGACGGCGTTCGCCAGCCCACACCCGCTTCGCTCAGTTCGCTACAGGCGGAGGTCTCAACCCTCACCAAATTGGTGGACGACCTGCATCAACTGTCACTCTCCGATCTCGGTGCCCTCGCCTACCGTAAATTGCCGGTAGATTGCGTGCATCTGGTGCAGATCGCAGTGGCGGCCTTCCGTGAGCGTTTTCATGCCAAGCAGTTGGATATCGTCACCTACCTGCCGGAACAGATGCCACTGTTTGGCGATCCGGACCGACTGCTCCAGTTATTCAACAACCTGTTGGAAAACAGCCAACGCTACACCGATGCCGGTGGCCGGTTGGAGATTGGTATCGAACGCCTGCCGGGAACGGTGCGGATTTACTGGCAGGATAGCGCCCCGGGAGTGAACGACGAGCAGTTGGCTCTCATCTTCGAACGCTTCTATCGCACCGAAGGATCGCGTAACCGCGCTAGCGGCGGTTCGGGACTGGGGCTCTCCATCTGTCAGAACATTGTGGAGGCACACGGCGGCGAGATCCGTGCACAACACTCGCCTTTAGGCGGCGTGCGCATTACAGTAGATTTCCCCATCTCTGGTGAATAATAAGGTTGTTTGATGGAAAACCAAAATCAGTCACTACAGATCATGATTGTGGAAGATGAACCCAAGCTGGGCCAGCTGTTGGTAGATTATCTGCAGGCTGCTGGCTACGCCACCCGCTGGCTGAGCAACGGCAGCGAAGTGATCCCGGCGGTGCATGAGCAGCCACCGGCGCTTATTTTGTTGGATTTGATGCTGCCAGGCTGCGATGGCTTAACCGTTTGCCGCGAGCTACGGCGCTTTACCGACATCCCCGTCATCATGGTGACCGCCAAAATCGAAGAGATCGACCGCCTGCTGGGGCTGGAGATCGGGGCGGATGACTACATCTGCAAGCCTTACAGCCCTCGCGAAGTAGTTGCCAGGGTGAAAACCATCTTGCGTCGTTGCTATCGTCCACAGGAACATAGTGACGATGAGTCTCTGTTGCACATTGATGAACCGCGCTTTCAAGCCAGCTATCAGGGCCATATCCTGGATCTGACACCGGCGGAATTCCGCCTGCTGAAAACCCTGGCCTGCCAGCCGGGCAACGTGTTTTCACGCGAACAGCTGCTGAACAATCTGTATGACGATTACCGGGTGGTGACCGACCGCACCATCGATAGCCATATCAAGAACCTGCGCCGCAAGCTAGAGCTGATCGACGGTGACAAGGCGTTTATCCGTTCGGTCTACGGGGTGGGCTACCGCTGGGAAGCCGAACAGTGTCGGCTGGTCAATGGGCTGTGACGCTTACTGCGTCCAGTCTTCCACCTCAAGCTCCGCGACCATAGTGAAAGCCCGATCGCTGGTCACTATGGTTGCGCCACGGCTTACCGCATGTGCGGCAATAAGCTGATCCAACGCCCCCATCGGTCTGCCTTGTTTTTCCATACTTGCTCGCATGACACCATAGCAATGTGCCGCCGCAGAGTCCCAGGAGTAAACGGTGACGGCGTCCAGGAACATCATCACCGTCTGTTTTAGCGCCTTGTTCTGCCGCTTGGCGACGCCATAAAGCAGTTCCGCCTGGGTTATGCTGGAAATACACACCGACGATGGCGGTACCCGGCCCATAGCCGCAAGCAGCCGAGGATGCTGACGAAAAAGCTGGCTCACCGTGTTAGTGTCGAACATATACATGACTTACTGCTCCTCCTTGAACGGATCCCGTTCTGCTACCCCTTGCTGGCGATCGTCAGCAGTCAGGAAGTCAGCAGGAACCGCCACGTTTTGCAACATGGTCAGTAGCGGTTGCCAGGAGTCCAATTTCATTGGATGCTTCGACAAGATAACGTTACCCTGTTCATCCCGGCGAATATAAACCTGATCGACATCGAATTCGAATTCCACTGGCAATCTTACCGCCTGATTTCTACCGTTTTTAAAAAGCTTGGCGACTCTTTCCATATTGCACCTCCTCACGCTGGCATAGGCCAAAGCATATGCCTATTTTGAGTGGATGCCAAGGCCAAGCTGCCTGTTTTTTGTTCGCATAAGGAATGCGGATATCAGCCACCCTATCCTCACAACGTAGCAAAATCATCTGCCGTCTAACGTTTTATGCCAACGATGCGAACCGTTACGCAATCGCCAATGTAACCAGGGCAACCTACCTCCAGCCCAATCTGGCCAAAAGCACAAAAAGCCACCCATTTCTGTGCACTGTTACGCATTACTTCACCGTTAAAAAAAACGCTTGCTGAGACATTAGCTACACTTATCTCACTTATTGGCACTAATCAGGAGCAGGACCATGGCAAGCGGACATTATGAGCTGACAAAATCGAGCAACGGGCAGTATCACTTCAACCTGAAGGCCAGCAATGGCGAGATCATTCTCTCCAGCGAGATGTATGCCAGCAAAGCCTCGGCGGAAAACGGGATTGCGTCCGTGCAAACCAATTCGCCTCATGAGGCGCAGTTTGAAGTGAAAATCAGCAGCAACAACAAACCCTATTTCGTGCTGAAAGCCAAAAACCATCAGGTGATTGGCACCAGCCAGATGTACAGCTCGGATAGCGCAGCGAAAAGCGGTATTCAGTCGGTGATCAAAAATGGCCCTACCACCGACGTGCGCGATTTAAGCGCATAAATCTCATCCGGCCTGCGCGCGGTATCCGCTACCGCGCGGTTTTTCTGATGATGAAGATCAATCTCCCTTGAAAATTTCCGGTTAATTGCTGATTTCTTGGCGGGCTGCCGCTACAATCCCCCGCTTTCACTGCGCCATTGGGTGGCGCGGTGCTGACCTGAAATCAGACCGAGAATCACTATGTTTACACCAGAACTCCTCTCCCCGGCGGGAACGCTGAAAAACATGCGTTACGCCTTTGCCTATGGGGCCGATGCGGTTTACGCTGGCCAGCCGCGTTACAGCCTGCGCGTACGTAATAACGAATTTAACCACGAGAACCTGCAGCTTGGGATTAACGAAGCCCATGCGCTAGGCAAAAGATTCTACGTGGTGGTTAACATCGCGCCACACAACGCCAAACTGAAAACCTTCCTGCGTGACCTGAAACCGGTGATCGACATGGGCCCGGACGCGCTGATCATGTCCGACCCCGGTTTGATCATGATGGTGCGCGAAGCCTTCCCGCAGATGGACATTCACCTCTCGGTGCAGGCTAACGCGGTCAACTGGGCAACGGTGAAGTTCTGGCAGCAGATGGGCTTGACGCGAGTGATCCTTTCCCGCGAACTGTCGCTGGATGAAGTGGCGGAAATCCGTAGCCAGGTGCCAGAGATGGAGCTGGAGATCTTCGTGCATGGCGCACTGTGCATGGCCTATTCCGGCCGTTGCCTGCTTTCCGGTTACATCAACAAACGCGATCCCAACCAAGGCACCTGCACCAATGCCTGCCGCTGGCAGTACAAGGCAGAAGAAGGCAAGGAAGACGATACCGGCAGCATCGTGCATCTGCATGAGCCTATCGCGGTGCAAAACGTTGAGCCGACGCTGGGCATTGGCGCGCCAACCGATAAAGTCTTTATGCTTTCCGAAGCGCAGAAACCCGGCGAGTACATGAGCGCGTTTGAGGACGAGCACGGCACCTACATCATGAACTCAAAAGATCTGCGAGCCATCCAGCACGTAGAGCGGCTCACCCAGTTGGGCGTACATTCGCTGAAAATTGAAGGCCGGACCAAGTCGTTTTATTACTGCGCCCGCACCGCGCAGGTTTATCGCCGTGCCATTGACGACGCCGTTGCCGGTAAACCCTTCGATCCTAGCCTGCTGACCACGCTGGAAGGCCTGGCTCATCGTGGCTATACAGAAGGTTTCCTGCGCCGCCATACGCACGATGCCCACCAGAACTATGATTACGGTTCCTCCATTTCCGAACTGCAGCAGTTTGTCGGGGAATTTACCGGGGTGCGCCGTAACGGCTGGGCGGAAGTGGATGTAAAAAATAAATTCCTGGTTGGTGACAGCGTCGAGATGATGACGCCAGGGGGTAACGTGTTGTTTACCCTGGAAAGCCTGCAAAACAAGAAAGGCGAGACGATCGATGTCGCTCCGGGCAACGGCCATATCGTTTATTTGCCGATCCCCGAGGATATCGACCTAAATTATGCGTTGTTGATCCGCAATTTGCCGCAGGACGATAGCCAGAACGGTTAAGATGTTTATCGCCACCCACCTGGGTGGCAATTTTTGGCAAATATTAGAATCAGATCACATCAATTAGCGCGCGGCTTGGTTATTATCAGGCTGCTTAAAACTAATAACGAAAATATTTGCATAGCAATACTAGGAACCACCTCCTTAGCCAGCCCAATCTCCCTTGGGTTGGCCTTTTCTTTTTTATCCCCTTTAATTTCAATCAGCTGAAAATTTCATTGGCATTTTTAGGATATTTCTTGCATTACGCCAAGCGGCTTATCATTTCCCTTGCAATATATAAATTATTCTATAGCGATTAATAAGGTCGTTAATACCAACGCTTAACTCGCGTGAGAGAAAGGTATTACCCCCATTGGGCATTGACTATATAAATACCCTGTAGCAGCCAAACTCGGCATTACCTGAATATTCTTATGGCCCGCCACTGGCTTGTGGTTTATCGTTAACGACTTGGGTTAGGGGTTTAGCTACATGGAAACCCATCTGGCCACCCTTTGACAGCCGATTCGTTTTTCGCCACAAGGATCAGGAATGCACCAATATGCACCAGCACTGCTTATCATCAATGGTAAAAGCTCCGGCAACGAGGAAGTTCGCGCAGCGGTGAACCAGCTGCGTAATGAGGGCCAGACCCTGCATGTCCGCGTCACCTGGGAACTGGGGGATGCCGCTCGTTACGTCAAAGAGGCTAGCCAACTGAGGGTTGAAACCGTGATCGCCGGTGGTGGCGACGGTACCATCAACGAAGTCGCTGCCGCACTGGCACAACTGCCCTCAGAGTTTCGGCCAATACTCGGCATACTGCCGCTGGGTACCGCCAACGACTTTGCTACCGCCTGCTCTATTCCTCTACAGCCAGATTTGGCCTTGCAGTTAGCCATCAAGGGCCGAGCGGTACCGATCGATCTGGCCAAGGTCAATGACGAACGCTATTTCATCAATATGGCGACCGGCGGCTTTGGCACCCGCATCACCACCGAAACCCCGGAAAAACTGAAGGCGGCGCTGGGGGGCGTTTCTTATTTCATCCATGGGTTGCTGCGCCTGGATGCCCTGAAAGCCGACAGTTGCGAGATCCGCGGGCCAGATTTCCATTGGACCGGAGAAGCGCTGGTGATTGGTATCGGCAACGGTAGGCAGGCCGGGGGTGGGCAGAAACTTTGCCCTGGCGCGCTGATTAACGATGGTTTATTGCAGGTGCGCCTGCTCACTGCCGAAGAGTTGCTGCCTACGCTGGTCAATATCTTGTTTAGCGGTGAGGAAAACAGCAACGTAGTCGATGCCTCGTTGCCATGGTTGGAAATCACCGCGCCGCATGAAATCACCTTTAACCTTGATGGCGAACCGCTGGAAGGTCGTGATTTCCGCATTGAGGTGCTGCCTAATGCTATCGAGTGCCGCTTACCGCCAAATTGCGATCTGCTGGAATAAACGCGGTTTCCTCACGTAGGGGCGCTGCATGCTGCGCCCGTTAAAATAATCGATTAGTTAGCTCAGAACGCGCAGGCTTTAACCCTGTTTAGCCCCCACTCCTGAACACGCCTGCGAACTAACATCCCTCCTTTTACCTCAAGATAAAACCGCCAGCCCATGTCTGCGATCCACCAATAAATGTGATCTTCAGCGGCAATTCTCACAAATCATACTTGTATGGTAGTTAGTTCAAGGTTAGTTTCCGCCCATACGTTATCAGCAACAACAGGATGTGGAAGTCATGAAAATTGTTAAAGCCGAGGTGTTTGTCACCTGCCCGGGGAGAAATTTCGTCACCCTGAAGATCACTACCGACTGTGGACTAACCGGGATCGGCGATGCGACCCTGAACGGCCGCGAACTGCCGGTCGCGTCTTATCTGGAAGATCACGTCTGCCCGCAGTTGATCGGCCGCGATGCTCATCAGATTGAAGATATCTGGCAGTACTTCTACAAAGGTGCTTACTGGCGCCGTGGCCCGGTGACCATGTCGGCCATCTCTGCGGTGGATACGGCATTGTGGGATATCAAAGCCAAAGCGGCCAATATGCCGCTTTACCAGTTGCTAGGTGGCGCTTCACGTACCGGCGTAATGGTGTACTGCCACACCACCGGCCACTCGATTGACGAAGTGCTGGACGATTATGCCAAGCACAAGGAGTTGGGCTTCAAGGCAATCCGCGCACAATGCGGCGTACCAGGAATGAAAACCACCTACGGCATGGCCAAGGGCAAAGGCCTGGCGTATGAGCCTGCGACCAAAGGTAACTGGCCGGAAGAACAGTTATGGTCAACCGAGAAATACCTCGACTTCACCCCGAAACTTTTTGAAGCCGTACGTGACAAATTCGGTTTTGACGAACATCTGCTGCACGACATGCATCACCGCCTGACGCCAATCGAAGCGGCCCGCTTTGGCAAAAGCGTTGAGCAATATCGCCTGTTCTGGATGGAAGATCCTACCCCGGCCGAAAACCAGGAGTGCTTCCGCCTGATCCGCCAACATACCGTGACCCCGATTGCGGTCGGTGAGGTGTTCAACAGCATCTGGGATTGCAAACAGCTGATTGAAGAGCAGCTGATCGATTACATCCGTACCACCATCACCCACGCCGGGGGCATCACCGGCATGCGCCGTATCGCCGATTTTGCTTCGCTGTATCAGGTGCGTACCGGCTCACACGGCCCTTCCGATCTTTCACCAATCTGCATGGCGGCGGCGTTGCACTTTGACCTGTGGGTGCCGAACTTCGGCGTGCAGGAATATATGGGCTACTCCGAACAGATGCTCGAAGTGTTCCCACATAACTGGACGTTCGACAACGGCTACATGCATCCGGGTGAAAAACCAGGGTTGGGCATCGAGTTTGACGAAAAACTGGCTGCCAAATATCCCTACGATCCTGCCTACCTGCCGGTAGCGCGCCTGGAAGACGGCACCCTGTGGAACTGGTAAACCGAGGAATTTCTATGAAAAGCATTACTGTTCAACAGCCAGGGCAATTGGTGATTGAAGAACGCCCGTTGCCATCGCCGCAGCAAGGTGAAGTCCGGATCCGTGTGGCTAACGCCGGGATCTGCGGTTCCGACGTGCATATCTATCGCGGCCATAACCCGTTCGCCAAATACCCGCGCGTGATCGGCCATGAGTTCTTTGGCCATATCGACGCTATCGGCGAAGGTGTCGATCCGTCACGTATCGGCGAACGCGTAGTGGGCAATCCGGTTGTCAGTTGCGGCCATTGCTATCCCTGCTCGGTGGGCAGGCCAAACGTCTGCACCGAACTGCAGGTCATTGGCGTGCACCGTGACGGCGGATTCAGCGAATATGTGACGCTACCGGCCAAAAATGCCCATCTAGTTCCGGACTGCATTCCAGACAACGAAGCCACGATGGTCGAACCCTTCACCATTGCCGCCAACATCTGTAGCCAACTGCAACCTGGCCCGTTAGATGTGGCGTTGGTGTATGGTGCCGGGCCGATGGGCCTCACCTCTATTCAGGCGCTGCGCGGCGTTTACGGCGTTAAACAGATTGTGGTGGCTGACCGTATCGATGAGCGCCTGGCGATGGCCACTGCCAACGGTGCGGATGTGGTGATCAACAACAGCCAGCTTGATTTGGCCAGCGAGTTACAAAAACTCGGCATCCGGCCAACGCTGATCATTGATGCAGCCTGCCACCCGGCCATTTTGCCGGAGGCAATCGGCTTGGCTTCTCCCGCCGCACGCATTGGCATTATGGGCTTCTCTGCCGAACCCTGCGTGATCAGCCAGCAGACCATTACCAGCAAAGAGATCTCGATTTACAGCTCACGCCTCAACAGCAACCGCTTCCCGCAGGTGATTGCCTGGATGACGCAACGCCAGATCCAACCAGAGAAGTTGATCACCCATCAGTTCAAGTTTACGCAAGTGCTTGAAGCGATGGAGATCTTCGAAAAAGACCAAAAGCAGTGCTGTAAGGTTTTACTGAAATTCTGACCTGACCACTTTCCAGCTACGGCCTGCTGTAGCTGGAAAGAAACAGGGGCTTCTGAACCTCATCTTTGCCGTCCTTACAACAACAATTTGCAGAGAACAGAACAATGATGAACGCAAAAATTGACAACACTCAGCCGGAAAGAAGTACCTCGGACCTGATCAAGGCGGCCGTTTCTGGCTGGCTTGGTACCGCACTGGAATTTATGGATTTTCAGCTTTATTCGCTAGGTGCAGCATTAGTCTTCCATGAAATATTTTTCCCGGAACAGTCCGCCGCCATGGCATTAATCTTGGCGATGGGAACCTACGGCGCGGGTTATATCGCCCGTATCGCGGGTGCCTTCTTCTTTGGCCGCATGGGGGACACCATCGGGCGTAAAAGGGTGCTGTTTATTACCATTACCATGATGGGGATCTGCACCACCTTAATCGGTGTGCTGCCAACCTATGCGCAAATCGGTATTTTCGCCCCTCTGTTACTGGTGTTACTGCGTATTATTCAAGGGCTGGGCGCCGGTGCGGAAATTTCCGGAGCAGGAACCATGCTGGCGGAATATGCGCCTAAAGGTAAACGTGGGATTATCTCCTCACTGGTGGCCATGGGCACCAATTGCGGTACGCTGTCGGCAACCGCCATCTGGGCCGTCATGTTCTTCTTCCTGTCTAAAGAAGAGCTGCTGGCCTGGGGCTGGCGCGTACCTTTCCTGGCCAGCGTGGTTGTCATGCTGTTCGCCATCTGGCTGCGTATGAACCTGAAAGAAAGCCCGGTGTTTGAAAAGGTTAACGACGACAGCACTACCGCAACACCGGCTAACGCCGTGGCTGACAATACCCATTCGCTGTCGGCAATGTTCAGCAGCAAATCCTTCTGGCTGGCTACCGGGCTGCGTTTCGGTCAGGCAGGCAACTCCGGGCTGATCCAAACCTTCCTGGCCGGTTATCTGGTGCAAACCCTGCTGTTTGAGAAGGCTATCCCAACCGACGCCTTGATGATCAGCTCCGCCATTGGCTTTATTACCATCCCGTTCCTTGGCTGGCTCTCCGACAAGATCGGCCGCCGGGTACCTTATATCCTGGTCAATATCTCCGCCATCATTCTGGCTTACCCAATGCTTTCGATGATTGTGGACAAGACCAATGAGGTGAACGTGATTATGGCCTCGATCATTATTATCCATAACGTCGCGGTGCTGGGCCTGTTTGCGCTGGAAAACATCACCATGGCGGAAATGTTTGGTTCACGTAACCGCTTTACCCGCATGGCGATCTCCAAAGAGGCCGGTGGTTTGGTGGCGGTCGGCTTCGGCCCGGTATTAGCCGGTATCTTCTGCAATATGACCGACTCTTGGTGGCCAATCGCCGTCATGATGATCTTGTACTCCGTTATCGGCTTGCTGGCAGCGATATTGATGCCAGAGGTCAGAGATCGTGACCTGAGCCTGGCGGAAGATGCCGCGGAAAGCCCAGCGCTACCGATAGCCCAACGCGTCAGCAGTCATTAATTCCCTTCAATTCTCTGCCGCAGAAAGGTTCTGCGGCAATCAAACCATCACACAGTGAGTTTTAACATGGATACCAAGCTGTTAGCGGCCAACGCCATTGTTCCGCAATACGATCGTAGCAAACTGGTTCCACGCCTGGTTCATTTGGGCTTTGGTGCCTTTCATCGCGCCCACCAGGCGGTATACGCCGATATCTTGGCACAGGAGTACGGTAGCGACTGGGGTTACTGCGAAATCAACCTGATCGGCGGCGAGCAACAAATCGCCGATCTCAAACAGCAAGATATGCTCTACAGCGTGGCCGAGATGTCAGCCGATGCCTGGCAATGCCGGGTGGTGGGCGTAGTAAAACAGGCGTTGCATGCGCAGGTCGACGGGCTGGACGCCGTTTTCCAGGCCCTGGCCCAGCCCGAAGTGGCGATTGTGTCCATGACCATCACCGAGAAAGGCTACTGTCATTCCCCCGCCACCGGCCAGTTGCAGCTTGATCATCCGCTAATTGTGCGGGATCTGGCTAATCCGCATCAGCCGCAGAGCGCCGTTGGGGTCATCGTCGCAGCCTTGGCGCAGCGTAAAGCGGCCGGGCAACCTGCGTTCAGCGTAATGTCTTGCGACAATATGCCGGAAAATGGCCATGTAACCCGTAACGTGATCACCGCCTATGCCAAAGCGCTCGATCCGGCGTTGGCAACGTGGATCGAAACCTACGTCACCTTCCCTTCGACCATGGTCGATCGCATCGTGCCTGCCGTGACACCAGACACCCTGGCCCAGGTCGCACAACAAACCGGCGTGCAGGATCCAGCAGCAGTGGCCTGCGAGCCGTTCCGCCAATGGGTGATTGAGGACAATTTTGTTGCGGGCCGCCCGGCTTGGGAACAAGCCGGTGCCGAACTGGTCAGCGATGTCTTGCCGTTCGAAGAGATGAAGCTGCGTATGCTGAACGGTAGCCACTCGTTCCTGGCCTATCTGGGTTATCTAGCCGGTTACCCACACATCAGTGACTGTATGCAGGATGAGCATTACGTCAAGGCCGCCCGCCATCTGATGCTGGCTGAGCAGGCTCCAACACTGAACACCCCGGGCACCGATCTGGAGAAATACGCCGATTCCCTGCTGGCACGCTATCGCAATACGGCATTGAAGCACCGCACCTGGCAGATCGCCATGGACGGCACGCAAAAGCTGCCGCAGCGCATGCTGGATTCGGTGCGCTGGCATCTGGCCAACGGCAGTGATTTTGACTGCCTGGCACTGGGTGTGGCGGGTTGGATGCGTTACGTCGGCGGTAAGGACGAACAGGGTCAACCGATCGACATCAGCGATCCCTTGCGTGAGGAAATTGCCCGGCGCGTCGCCAACAGTGCTGAAGGTGAGCCTCGCGTGATGGCGTTGCTGCAAATGACCTCGGTATTTGGGCGCGACCTGCCGGATAACCAACGCTTCGTCAATGCCGTGACCAATGCTTATCTGGCACTGTTGGCGCGGGGAGCTAAAGCAACGGTGGCAAGGGTGCTGGCGCGTTAATGGAAAGCACAGAATGCGGGTGGATTTATCCGCCCTCTTTCACGGGTTAATCTGCTAGTATGGTGGCATTCACTACTACTTTCATATATTGATTGTCGCCATGTCAGAATCGTACGTCCTCACGAATAATGTCCCGGTCAATCAGCAGATCTATCGTTTCCTGCGCAAAGATATTGTCGATTGCACCATCCCACCGGGCACGTTGCTTTCCGAGAAAGAGATCTCCACCCGTTTCAGCGTCTCACGCCAACCGGTGCGCGAAGCCTTTATCAAACTGGCTGAAGCCGGGTTGGTGCAGATCTTGCCGCAGCGCGGTACCTTCGTGATGAAAATTTCCGCCAAACGAGTGGCCGACGGGCGCTTTATCCGTCAGGCGGTGGAATGTGCCATCGTGCGGCGCGTTGCCACCAGCATCACCCCCGAGCAGTTGATGACGCTGGAGCATAACCTGCATCGCCAGGAGCTGGCGGCACAGAATAATCAGATCCGTGAGTTTTTGGCGCTGGACGACGAATTCCACCATCTGCTGACGCAAATGGCCAACTGTGCCCTGGCGTGGGAAACCATCGAGACCATCAAAGCGACGATGGACCGGGTGCGCTTCCTCAGCCTGAGCGAAGTGTCACCGCCGGAGAATCTGATCCACCAGCATTACCGTATTTTTGAGGCACTGAAAGCCCAGGATCCGGATGCGGCGGAGCGGGCTATTCATGAGCATTTGCAGGAAATGATCTATTCGATCACCCCGATTGCCCTGCAAAACACCGACTGGTTTGAAGCCGAGTAACCCCGCTGATTATCTAAACAAGTGCCACGTACAACCAAGCGGGCGCAGCATGCGGCGCCCCTACTCCGCGATCTGATTACTGAATGTTGTCTCGTTTAAATGGCATTTATTCTCAATCGCATCTATTGTCTCTTCGCATCATCAGGTTTTGATTAGTATCTTTTGCATAGCTTCAATCACCGCTTTTGACTACGCCGGTGGCCAAATACCCAGACTTACCGGTGTATAGGAAGCTTTAACGGGAGTGAATCATGACAGATATTGCACAATTGTTAGGTAAGGAAGCGGAAGACCTTTTGCAACACCGCTGCACCACCATCCCTGCGGAAAATCTGTACCTGCCCGGTGGCGACTTTGTTGATCGGGTGATGATCGACAACAACCGCCCAAACAGCGTGCTGCGCTCAATGCAAACCTTGCTCAACCATGGCCGCCTGGCGGGCACCGGTTATCTATCTATCCTGCCGGTCGATCAGGGCGTGGAGCACTCTGCCGGGGCCTCATTTGCCGCCAACCCGCTCTATTTTGATCCAAAAAACATCGTTGAACTGGCGATCGAAGCCGGATGTAACTGCGTGGCATCCACTTACGGCGTGCTGGCTTCGGTCTCCCGCCGCTACGCCCACAAGATCCCGTTCCTGGTCAAACTGAACCACAACGAAACCCTGAGTTACCCAACGCAATACGACCAGACCCTGTATGCCAGCGTTGAGCAGGCGTTCAACATGGGGGCGGTGGCGGTTGGTGCAACCATTTACTTCGGTTCCGAGCAATCACGCCGCCAGATTGAAGAAATCTCGATCGCCTTTGAGCGCGCTCACGAACTGGGTATGGTGACCGTATTGTGGGCCTATCTACGTAACCCTGCGTTCAATAAGGATGGCGTCGATTATCATTCCAGCGCCGATCTGACCGGCCAAGCCAACCATATCGCGGCCACCATCGGTGCCGATATCGTTAAACAGAAAATGGCCGAGAACAACGGCGGCTACCGTGCAGTGAAATTCGGTTATACCGACGATCGCGTCTATGACAAGCTGACCACCGATCACCCGATCGATCTGGTGCGCTACCAGTTGGCAAACTGCTACATGGGCCGTGCCGGTTTGATCAACTCTGGCGGCGCGGCAGGGGAAAACGACCTGCAAGAGTCAGTGCGTACCGCCGTGATCAACAAGCGTGCTGGCGGGATGGGCCTGATCCTGGGGCGTAAAGCGTTCAAGAAATCGATGAAGGATGGCATCGCCCTGATCAATGCCGTGCAGGACACCTATCTCGACAATAGCGTCACCATCGCTTAATCGTTATTTATCAAATTATTAGTCTTCAAGGCTCAGCTCTGCTGGGCCTTTTTCATGTCCTAACTCCCCTCTCCCTTCATCAATGATTGTTTTTCTTTCAACTTAATCTTTCACAATAAAATATTTATCTTTCAAAGCGTGATCCATTTAAAACAAAAGCCGAACCAAAGTGGTTACTGTATGACCCATGGCGACAGAGCCGCACTTCGCTCCAGGCCATAGCATCCATCACAGGAGAAAAAAATGATTGAGCTAATAACCCACGGAGCCGAATGGTTTATCGGCCTGTTCCAAAAAGGCGGGGAAGTGTTTGTCGGTATGGTGACCGGCATTTTACCGTTGTTGATCAGCCTGTTAGTTATCATGAACGCATTGATCAACTTTGTTGGCCAGGAACGTATCGAACGTTTGGCACAGCGCTGTGCCGGTAACCCGGTTTCACGCTACCTGCTACTCCCCCTGATCGGCACCTTTGTGTTTTGTAATCCGATGACGTTGAGTCTCGGACGTTTTATGCCAGAGAAATATAAACCCAGTTATTACGCCGCAGCCTCCTACAGTTGCCACTCCATGAACGGCCTGTTCCCTCATATCAACCCTGGTGAACTGTTCGTTTACCTCGGAATTGCCAGCGGTTTGACCACGCTTGGCCTGCCGTTGGCTCCTCTGGCAGTGAGTTACTTCCTGGTTGGGCTGTTCACTAACTTCTTCCGCGGTTGGATCACCGATCTCACCACCAGCATATTTGAACGCAAGATGGGCATCCAACTGGATCGCCAGGTTCAACTTTAATTTGTGGAGCGCAGCATGAGTGCTTATATCCGTATTGAGAAAGGTGCTGGCGGCTGGGGTGGCCCACTACAGTTACCTATCGAGCCAGGTAAGAAAATCGTCTATATCACCGCCGGTACCCGCCCGGCGATCGTCGACAAACTCAGCGATTTAACCGGCTGGCCTGCGGTAGACGGTTTCAAAGAAGGCGAACCACCGGCGGAAGAGATTGGTCTGGCGATTATTGACTGTGGGGGGACGTTGCGTTGTGGCATCTACCCTAAACGCCGCATCCCGACTATCAATATTCATTCAACTGGCCGCTCTGGTCCGCTGGCGCAGTTTATTCTGGAGGATATTTACGTTTCCGGCGTACGGGAAAACAACATCAGCCTGATTGAGGCTGCACAAGGGGCTGAAACTCCTCCGCTCACCGAAAAACAGCCACAACCAAAGGTTCGTGACTACGATACCAGCAAAAAAATCACCGAACAGAGCGATGGCCTGTTGGCCAAGGTTGGCATGGGTATGGGCTCGGTGGTAGCGGTGTTCTTCCAGTCTGGGCGTGACACCATCGACACCGTGTTAAAAACCATTCTGCCGTTTATGGCCTTCGTCTCGGCGCTGATCGGCATCATCATGGCCTCTGGTCTGGGTGACTTTATCGCCCACGGCCTGACGCCGCTGGCCAACAGCCCAATCGGCTTGGTGACGTTGGCGCTGATTTGTTCCTTCCCCCTGCTTTCACCGTTCCTCGGCCCTGGCGCCGTCATCGCTCAGGTCATCGGCGTGTTGGTGGGCGTACAAATTGGTCTTGGCCATATTCCCCCTCAGTTGGCACTCCCGGCGCTGTTCGCCATTAACGCCCAGGCCGCCTGTGACTTTATCCCGGTGGGTCTGTCCCTGGCAGAGGCCAAGCAGGATACGGTGCGTGTCGGCGTCCCTTCGGTACTGGTTGGGCGCTTCCTCACTGGCGCACCTACGGTACTGATCGCCTGGGCCGCATCGGCCTTTATCTATCAATAAATTGCCCGGAGGAAAACCATGAGCACCATTTTCCAGACCACTATCACCCAGATTGGCGGCTGCGCCCGTGACGCACTGTTGGACAACATGCTGATCACCTTCCGCGAAGGCGCTCCTGCAGATATTGAAGAGTACTGCTTCATCCACCAGCACGGCGAGACCGCCGGTGAATTACAAACCGGGGGCGTAATGGAGCTTGGCGATCGGCGCTATCCCATCACCGCCGTCGGAGAAGTTGCCACCCAGAACCTGCGCGAACTGGGCCATATCACCGTACGTTTTGATGGAGAAACTCAGGCCGAATTCCCTGGTACGATCCACGTAACAGGCAGCACGCCCGCTGATATCCCGTTAGGCAGCACACTGAAATTTATCGCATAAGGAGTAGAACATGTCTGAAGTAGCTGTAGTGATTGGTGGTGGCCAAACGTTGGGGGCTTTCCTGTGCCATGGCCTGGCTGAAGCGGGTTATCGCGTTGCGGTCGCCGATTTGAATGCCGACAACGCCAATCTGGTGGCACAGCAAATCAATCAGGAGTTCGGGGCCGATCGCGCCATCGGTTTCCAGGCCGATGCCACCGATGAGGCCAGCGTTATCGCGCTGGCTGGTGCAGTCGACCGGGCTTTCGGTCAGACCAACCTATTGGTGTACAGCGCCGGGATTGCCAAAGCCGCGCCGATCACCGATTTCCCACTGGGGGATTTTGACCGCTCCTTGCAGGTGAACCTGGTGGGTTATTTCCTGTGTGCCCGCGAGTTCTCTCGCCTGATGATCCGCGACGGTATTGCCGGGCGCATCATTCAAATCAACTCTAAATCCGGCAAGGTCGGCAGCAAGCATAATTCCGGCTACAGCGCCGCCAAGTTCGGTGGCGTTGGTTTGACGCAGTCGCTGGCGCTCGATCTGGCCGATTACGGTATTACCGTGCACTCTCTGATGCTCGGTAACCTGCTGAAGTCGCCGATGTTCCAGTCGCTATTGCCGCAATATGCGCAGAAGTTGGGCATCAAGCCGGAAGAAGTTGAGAAATATTACACCGATAAGGTGCCGCTGAAACGCGGCTGTGACTACCAGGACGTGCTGAACACGCTGCTGTTTTATGCCAGCGATAAAGCCTCTTACTGCACCGGCCAGTCGATTAACATCACTGGCGGGCAGGTGATGTTCTGATTTACGGGCTGGGAATAAGGGCTAACTAAAATATGTACCTAACAGCCCCTCACCCCCACCCTCTCCCACAGGGAGAGGGAGCCAGTACGGTGTCATAGTCAGGTATAGGACTCTATCTGAAGAACGCTAACCCCATATTTTGATACCGTGCCGTGGTTAAATACAGGAATAACGTTGTAGCACATTCGGTCCCCTCTCCCTGTGGGAGAGGGTTAGGGTGAGGGGACGAACATCGGACTCTCACCTTTATCTTCACACAGGAGAAAAACCGTATGACCAGCGCACTAGTTACCTTCGCCGTTATCGCCTGGCTGCTGCAAATCGCCTTGGGTTGGTGGCAGCTCCAACGCTTTAACCGCGCGTTCGAGAGCCTATGCCAGTTGGGCACAGTGGGCGTTGGCCGCTCTGGGGGCCGGTTCAAACCCCGCGTGGTATTGGCGCTAGCGTTTGACGCCCAACAGCGGGTATGTGGCAGCATGCTGATGCGCGGCCTGACCATCTTCGCCCAGCCGAAACAACTCACACAGTTACATGGCATGCACCAGCAACAACTCTGCCCAGATGTGATCTTCCCTGAGGATCGGGCATGCCAAACTGCACTATCGTTAGCGATCGCACCGAAATCATGATATTTTCACATTAAAAGACATTACCTTTCATAGTGAACTATATCACCGAGAGGAATGGTCAACTCTTGTGAACAGGGATCTCTATGAAACCAAAGCAGCGGCAAGCCGCTATCCTCGAATACTTGCAGCGGCATGGCAAAACGGCAGTGGATGCCCTGGCAGAGCATTTCTCCACGACCGGCACCACCATCCGTAAAGATCTCACCTTGCTGGAAGAAGAAGGCGAGGTGATCCGCACCTATGGCGGCGTGGTGCTTAGCCGTGACGATGGCGATCAGCCCATCGATCGTAAGACCCATATCAACACCGAAAAGAAACGCCAGATCGCCTATGCCGCCATCAAGCTGATCGACGACGGTGATTCGCTGATCTTTGACGCAGGCAGCACGGTATTGCAGATGGTGCCCCATCTGGCGCAGTTCAATAACATCACCGTGATGACCAACAGCCTGACTATCGTTAACGCGCTGGTGGAACTGGATAACGATCAAACCATCCTGATGCCCGGCGGCACCTACCGTAAAAAATCCGCCTCCTTCCATGGCAGCCTGGCAGAGTCGGCATTTCAGCAGTTCAGCTTCGATAAGCTGTTTATTGGGGCCGACGGTGTCGACCTCAATGCGGGTGTCACCACCTTTAATGAAGTGCATAATGTCAGCAAGGCGATGTGTGAAGCCGCCAGCCGTATTGTGTTGCTGGTCGATTCCTCGAAGTTTGGCCGCAAAAGCCCCAACGTGGTGTGCGATCTGAGCGTTGTGGATACCCTGATCACCGATAACGGCATCAACCCGGATTACCTGGCTGCGCTACAGGCCAAAGGTATCAATATCATTCTGGTAGGAGACCCCCTTGATGAGTAACGCCACTGCCCTGCTCAACTTTGCCCGTGAAACGCTGGAAATTGAGCTGACCGAAGCGCAGCGCCTGCTGACACGCCTGGATGACAACTTTGTCCAAGCCTGTGAACTGCTGCTCAACTGCCGTGGCAAGGCGGTGATTTCCGGTATTGGTAAATCCGGCCATATCGGCAAGAAGATTGCCGCTTCATTGGCCAGCACTGGCACCCCGTCGTTTTTCGTCCATCCGGCGGAAGCCTTGCATGGCGATTTGGGGATGATCGGCACCGATGATGTGGTGATCTTTATCTCTTATTCAGGCCGCGCCAAAGAACTGGATCTGATCCTGCCTCTGCTGGCAGAGAGCAAGATCCCAGTCATTGCCATGACCGGTGGCAAAGAGTCGCCACTGGCGCTCGGGGCTGCCTGTACGTTAGATATCAGCGTTGAACGTGAAGCCTGCCCGATGGGCCTGGCACCAACCTCCAGCGGAGTGACTACGCTGATGATGGGGGATGCATTAGCGATGGCCCTGATGCGCCAGCGCGGTTTTAATGCCGAGGATTTTGCCCGCTCCCATCCAGGTGGCAGCCTGGGTGCCCGCCTGCTAAATCGCGTCCATCATTTGATGCGTACCGGCGATCGTCTGCCGATGGTGCAAGAAAGCGCCAACGTGATGGAAGCCATGCTGGAGTTGAGCCGTACCGGCCTAGGCTTGGTAGCCGTATGTGATGCACAGCAAAAAGTGGTGGGGGTGTTTACCGACGGTGACCTGCGCCGCTGGTTGGTGAAGGGCAATAGCCTCAATGACGGCCTCAGCCCGGCGATCACTCGCCCCGGCTACCGGTTGCCAGAACAGTGGCGTGCCGGGGAAGCCCTGGAAGCGCTGCACGAACAACACATCAGCGCCGCTCCGGTGGTGGACATCGATGGCGTACTGGTAGGGGCAATCAACCTGCACGACCTGCATCAGGCCGGGATCGGCTGATATCACGTAGGGGCGTAGCATGCTGCGCCCGCTTAACTACCCTGGCGCGTAGCTTTGCCCCTCAGCAGCGTTACTTCCAGTCTGGATTGCCCTCAAACTGTTTCTTCAGCAACGCTTTCATCTGATCATCCGGTTTACCCAGCCATTGATATTTGGCGTATTTCTTCGGATGGTCGATGGCCTGCGGCTTATTGGGCACTTCAACCCGCACGCCCCAAGCCTGGGACTTGTCTGCTTTAAAAGCCACAATCATAAAGTTATTGGCGCAGTCATGCGGCTTGCAGATATTACCGATCTGGTAGCTTTGCCCTTGCCAGGTGACAGTTTCGGCTGGTGTGGAAGTGCCGATCCCTTTGCGCGCCCAACCCGGTAACTGTGCCTGGCCCTTCACCATATTTTTCCAACTGGTTTGGTAGCCCGGCTGCTGGATCAGATCTGAGGCAGTGATAATCTGTTCGGCAAAACTGCCGGTGCTAAATCCAAGCAGGGTCGCAACCAGGGCTCCCAGCAACCTCTTTTTTCCTATCATGGTCTTCTCCCTCGGTAAATCAAAAGCGTAGCTCCAAGTAGTTCAGACCACAATTAAACGGGAAAGTTGGCTCAGCGTTTTTCGTCAGACTACCTGCCAGTACCCTTTTTTGGTTACCCCAACCCTGATTAACCGCTTTCCTTCCTGGAAGCGGTGATAAATTTTCTTCCGACATTTCTTCCGACATTTCTTCCGACATTTCTTCCGACATTTCTTCCGACATTTTGGCTAGGATTCTCTGCTTGTCACCAATATCTTCGGTTAATGCCGCCCCCCGTTTCGCCAGCATAAACTCAACCTCAGGCTCACCACCAGGCATGGAAATGGTGTACCGGCCCAATACCCTGCCCCACCTCGAGGCTATCGGCCTGCTGTAAAGCCAGTTGCAGGTAGTTTTTTGCCGCTGCCACGGTATCGGCCCAGTTCTGGTGGCGCGGGCGCAGGGCAGCCAGTGCCGCAGATAAGGTGCAACCGGTGCCGTGCGTGTGCCTGGTCGCTATGCGCGGCGCACTAAAGCGCTGCTCAAAGCCGGGAGTAAATAACCAGTCTGGGCTTTCCTCTTCACTTAGGTGGCCGCCCTTCATCAACACCGCCTGACAGCCCATCGCCAGCAATGCCTGACCCTGCTCACGCATTTGCGATTCGTTTTGTGCCGGAGCGCAGGCCAGCAAAGCAGCGGCCTCTGGCAAGTTCGGTGTGATAATGGAAACCAATGGCATTAGCTCACGGCGGATGGATTCCACCGCTTCCGTTGCCAGCAGCGGGTCACCACTTTTAGCCAGCATCACCGTATCCAGCACCACATAAGGTAGCTTGTAATGGCGTAGGCACTCGGCCACAGCCCGCACAATATCGGCGTTAGCCAGCATGCCGATTTTAGCGCTGTCGATACGCACATCGCTGAGTACCGAATCCAGTTGAGCGGCCACAAATGCCGGTTCGATATGATATACCGACTGTACGCCACGGGTGTTCTGCGCCACCAGCGCGGTGATCACGCTGGTGCCATAAGCCCCTAACGCAGAGAAAGCTTTCAGATCGGCCTGAATACCGGCCCCACCGCTAGGATCGGTGCCAGCGATGGTGAGAGCGTTAATCCGTTTCATAGCAGATCCTCCATGCGCAGGTGGTAGAGAGCATCCAGGAAGGCAGCAGTAAAGCTGCCAGGGCCAGAACACTTCGCCGTGGCCCTTTCACCACATAGCGCCATCACCCGACAAGCGGTGGCAACGTTATCCAGCCGATCGCCTGGCAAACTGCAAAATGCTGCCACGACGGCCGAAAGCGCACAGCCCGTTCCCACTACGCGCGTCATTAATACATCACCACCCGTGACGGCCCAATCTCGTTCACCATCGGTGATATAGTCTGTCTCACCGGTGACGGCCACAATGGCCCCGCAATTACGTGCCAATACACGTGCTGCGGGTAGCGCCACCAGCGAGTCATCCTGGCTATCTACGCCACGGGCGCTGGTCTGCAGGCCACTCAAGGCAATGATTTCCGACGCGTTGCCACGGATCGCCGCTGGCCGCAGGGTGAGCAAACGGCGGGCGAAGGTAGCGCGATATTCCAATCCCCCAACGGCAACCGGATCCAGTAACCAGGGTTTATCAGCACGATTGGCAGCCTCAATGGCGGCTAACATCGATTCTGCCCGCGTTGCGTGCAGGGTACCGATATTGATCAACAGCGCATCGGCCACGCGGCTGAACTGCGCGGCCTCTTCCGGTTCCACCACCATGGCTGGAGAAGCGCCAAGCGCCAGCAGCACGTTAGCCGTCAGCTCTTGCACCACTTCGTTGGTCAGGCAATGGATCAATGGAGGTTGGCGTTTAAATTGGTTAAAACAGGCCGCGGCACGGGTGCCGGGTAACACTTCAGGTCGAGTAAACATAATGCTCCCAACCGGCGTTCAAGAAGGCGGGTACCGGTTGAGATACCGCGACATCCCTACGCTGGCATAATCCAGATCAGGTAATACGGGTAATTTCTCAGCCCCTAAGGGCACCCCGAGTCGACGTATGCCATTATTGAGGCTGCAGCCAGTGAGGTCAATCATGCAATAGAGTCAAAAATAAAAAGGAGACGCCGTGCCCCTCAGGTAATGTATAGTTCGCGTTTAACGGGGAAACCATGCTCACTCACTCATCTATCCGCCTGAACAAATACATTAGCGACAGCGGCATTTGTTCTCGTCGCTCTGCCGACCGCCACATCAAGCAAGGCAACGTTTTCATCAACGACAAGTTAGCCTCAGTGGGCGATCAGGTATTGGCCGGGGATGTGGTGACAGTTAACGGCCAGCCGATCGAACCGCGTGATGCGGGCGATCTGGTGCTTATCGCACTGAATAAGCCTGTTGGCATCATCACCAGCATGGGGAAGCACGTGCGGGATAACATCGGTGATTTCGTTAATCACAGCAGACGCGTCTTTCCCATCGGGCGTCTGGATAAAGACTCCCAAGGGCTGATTTTCCTGACCAATGACGGCGAACTGGTCAATAAGATCCTCCGTGCTGGCAACAATCACCAAAAAGAGTATCTGGTCACCGTCAACAAACCGGTAACCGATGAGTTTATTCAGGGCATGAGCGCGGGCGTCCCCATCCTGGGCACGGTGACTCAAAAATGCCTAGTGGAACAAGAAGCCCCACAGGTGTTTCGCATCACCCTGGTGCAAGGGCTTAACCGCCAAATCCGCCGCATGTGCAAATATTTTGGATATGAAGTCATCAAGCTTGAGCGCGAACGTATTATGAACATCGTACTGAAAGGGTTGCCACTGGGCGAATGGCGGGATTTTACCGATGATGAACGGATCGAGCTATTTAAGCTGGTTGAACACTCCTCGTCCGAGGATATTTCCGCCCCCGCTTCAATAACGCCAGATTTAAGCGACAGTAGCGTTACTCCAACTCCGGCAATCACTGATTAACCTGATTGCGCTATTCCAGGAATGGGCGTACTGATAGCGATCCGTCCTCACTGAAGGGTCTGCATTTTTCTTGAAAATCCGCACCTTCCTACCGTTACCTCTCCTTACGTTCGAAATTGCAATCAACCTCTCAAAACAGCCGATAATTATCAGTTGATCTTGTTTTCATTCGGCTCTATCTTCTCGCATCCGGGTACATGAAGCGGCTCGCTGGATGCGGTCTATCCCTCCTCCCCTTTCCGTCTACCAAACGGATTTATGACTCTTTTCTTGTCAGAGTTACCACACAGCATTTGATAACTTTCGGTAAACATGAACTCAACGGTTAAAGATACCCTGGCAGCGCGTGACGTCACCCTAACCCCGTGGACAGGCTTTTACTTCCTGCAGTCGCTGCTGATCAACTTCGCTCTCGGCTATCCATTTAGTCTGCTGTATGCCGTGGCGTTCGGCTGTGTGTTATTGCTACTGTGGCGTCTCAGCCCACGCTTGCAAAAGAGTGTGATCGGGCTGTGTAGCCTTATCGCCGCCATGTATTTCCCATTTTCTCAGGCCTATGGCTCGCCCAATTTTAATACCCTGCTGGCGTTACACTCGACCACGGTGGAAGAGTCCAGCGAGATATTGACCATCTTCCCGTGGTACAGCTATCTGGTGTCCCTGTTTATTCTGGCACTCGGCATTATCTCTTTACGCCGCAAGCCAACCCCGAAAGGCGCCTGGAACGCCCTCCAGAGCTTATGTCTCACCATCAGCGTGGTCTGCTTTTTTGTCACACCAGTACAGAATCTGGCGTATGGTGGCGTGTTTAAATTGACCGATTCTGGTTATCCCGTGTTTCGTTTCGTCAGGGATGTGATCGTCAATAACCAGGAAGTGATTGATGAAAAAGCCCGTATGCAGGCGTTTTCACAGCTGAAAGATTCCTGGAACGTGCTGGCGGTGAAACCGAAATATCACATCTACATGGTAGTGATCGGCGAAAGCGCGCGGAGAGATGCCTTAGGTGCGTTTGGTGGGCATTGGGACAATACACCTTTTGCCAGCCACGTAAACGGTACGCTGTTGCTTAACTATATTGCGGCCAGCGGCTCAACACAGAAATCGCTCGGCTTAACGTTAACTCGTGTCGTTAACGACAAACCACAGTATCAGGATAACTTCGTCACGTTGGCCAATCGGGCAGGTTTTCAGACCTGGTGGTTCTCAAACCAAGGCCAAATTGGCGAATATGACACCGCTATCGCCAGCATTGCCAAACGTGCCGATGAAGTGCAGTTCCTGAAAAACGGTGATTTTGAAGCGGATAAGAATACCCATGATGAAACGCTGCTCAAGATGACCGCTCAGGTTTTTGCCGCCCCGCGCAGCACTAACCCGCAGTTGATCGTCTTGCACCTGATGGGTTCACATCCGCAAGCCTGCGACCGGACTCAGGGGAAATACACAGACTTTGTGCAATCCAAAGAGACCTCCTGCTATCTTTACACCATGACGCAAACTGACAACCTGCTGAAACAGCTCTATCAGCAGTTACGCGACACCGGGGAAAGTTTCTCAATGGTCTACTTCTCCGATCACGGTCTGGCGTTTAAAGAGCGCGGCACCCAAGTGCAATATCTGGCTCACGATGACCAGTTTCAGCAAAATTTTCAGGTCCCCTTTATGGTGCTTTCCAGCGATGACACCGCACACCGCCTGATTAAAGCCCCTCGTTCAGCCAATGATTTCCTGACCTTTTTCGCCTCGTGGACCGGGATTAAAGCCAAAGAGCTAACGCCGAAATACTCGTTTCTTTCCGAGCAAAAAGCCGGCCCCGTCTATATCACCAACTTTAAGCTCAAGAAGGTGGACTACACCCATTTGTCGACGGATATCTTTGAAACCCAAACGCGCTGAAGTGTAACAAGGTAGCCTTTGCATCTCGGGCCACTTTGTCTGTAATATGAGGCAGTTAAAATGAAAAGAGCCTGTTACCTAATGAAAAAACTGACTTTTCTGCCTCTCATTGTCCTAACACTGGCGCTGGCGGGTTGCACCAGTGACTACATTATCACGACTAAATATGGCGATATCCTACAGGCTCACGGTGAACCTGACACTGACCGCAGTAGCGGTATGACCAGCTATACCGGCATGAACGGCGATTATCATCTGATCAATACCAATGATATTTCCAGCGTGGTCAAAAAATAGACTTTCCAGCAACTGTGTGACTTTCACTCCCCCCTGCGTAAAGCCTTGCCATGGATTGCAGCGGTTACATTTTTTATGCAGGCCCTTAGAAACTAGCGGCCAGTTCATGATTAACGACTCCGATAAAGGTTATATCCCATTTGCTGGGCAACAGCCGCAACCATTTTTTGCCCCCGCACACTGTTACCAACAGGATCAAGAGGAGGTGAGAACGCAGCAATCCCCATTACACCTGGCACCACGGTCAAGATACCGCCCCCAACACCACTTTTACCTGGTAAACCAACGGTGTATGCCCAATCTCCGGAACTGCCATACATCCCTTCCATCGTCATTTCAGCCAAAATAAAGGGCGTGTTAGACTCTGTCAGTACTCGCTTTTTGCTGGTAGGGTTGATACCACCAGCGGCAATTGTCGCCCCCATCGTGGCCAATTCAATGGTATTAAGCAGCGTTGAACATTGGCGGGTATACACATCGCAGGCTTCCATTGGATCGCAGTACATCGCATCGGCGCTATAGAGTAACCAGGCGATCGCACGGTTATGGAAGTTGGTCGATTGCTCTGAATCATTCACCTCGTCAGAGAGTGCAATCTGTGCCCCCGCTAGCCGCTGTTGCATATCAAGAATGCGCAACCAGCGGTTTTCAAGGTCACTCGCTTTCACTAAGCTCACCGTTGACATTGCCCCGGCATTCACCAGCGGTGAGAGGGGTTTGCCGTTATGTAGCTCCAGAGCAATCACCGAGTTAAAGGGCAAGCCTGTAGGATCGGCACCAATCTTGTCCTGAACCTGTTGTGGGCCAACATCTTCCAACGCCAAGGCGAGCGAACACACTTTTGAAATTGACTCCAGCGCAAAGCGAAACTCCGCATCCCCCTGAGAAATGATATTCCCATCGACGGTCACAATCGCCAAGGCGGCTAAATGGCTTGGCACGCTTGCTAAAAAAGGGATATAGCTGGCATTCTCGCCGCCACTCAATGTGGAATACTGCGCATAGGCATCCGATACCACCTGTTGAAGACGTTGTAAATCGATAGTCATGTTGTTGACTCCCAGACTGAATTTGCGGAGTTGGGAGATCATACTCTCAACCCTTGAAAGAAATATTAAGGTTTTGGCAACTGAGCGGCTGTTATAGCAGGCTCAATAGTTCTCATCACGCCAATGGCTATGCAAAAGCCACAATCAAGCCCAGCGATTCTAGGCCCACCCACTTAAACATAGCGTAATAGGCGACCAATAAGCTCTGGGTGAGGTTGATATCGGGTTGAGTGACCCAAAAAACCATTAGCTTGCCTAGCACAAAGGTTACCCACTGCTGCTAACATATTGGCGATAGGATAGTTTCAATAGCGATGTGACCAGCTATACCGGCATAAACGGCGATTATCATCTGATCATAGTGAAAAAATAGCGGCTGTCTGAGTTTTTATCTTCTAAATCGTAGCGGCTTTCTTGTTTATTGGAATTAGCCAAACCAATAGAACTTTCGCTAACCAGGCTTGAACAAGCCTGGTTAGCGATAATGTTGAAGCGATATCCGCCCTTATTTAGCCGCCAGCTTACACAGCGTTAACGCCACATTATAGGAAGCCTCGAACGACTTAAGGGGTAAAAACTCAAACCGCGAATGGAAGTTGTGCGCTCCGGTAAAGAAGTTGGGCGTTAATAACCCCTTGGCGGACAACGCAGCACCGTCTGTGCCGCCGCGCATCGGGATGACTTTAGGCTCAATGTTCAACTCGGCCAGTGCGGCAAAAATCAAATCTATGGCCCGGCGGTCATCGGTGATGGCGTTGCTGATATTGCTGTAGGTATCGGTGATGTGATACTCAACGCGGGCAGTGGGATATTGCGCAGCAATCTTCTCCGCAACTTCACCAATCTGCTGTTTGCGGCGCTCAAAGTTCGCCAAATCAAAATCACGGATATTGGCTTTCAGCAGCGCTTCGCTTTGTGATGCCTGCATGCCGTTAAACCAGATATAGCCTTCGCGCCCTTCGGTATGCTCAGGAGTCTGCAGGCGATCGAAGTGGCTGATGTAATCCATCGCCATCAGCAGCGGGTTCACCAGCACGCCTTTGGAAGACATCGGGTGGCTGGTCACTCCGGTAAAGCGCAGTTCGGCGCTGGCGGCGTTGAAGTTCTCATACACCACTTCGCCCAATTCGCAGCAGTCGATGGTCCAGGCAAAGTCGACGTCGAAACGCGCCAGATCCAGCGCTTTGGCACCGCACAGGCCAATCTCTTCATCCGGTACAAACGCCACCACGATATCGCCGTGTTGGTCCTCGGCGGTAAGGTTTTCCAACACCGTCATCACTACCGTGACGGCCGCTTTGTTATCCGCCCCCAACACGCTGGTGCCGTCGCTGAAAATAATCTCTTCCCCCGGATAGGCTTTGATTTCCGGGTGTTCAGCAATGCGTAGCCAGATATCTTGCTGCGCGTTCAGGCACAAGTCCTCACCGGTAAAGCGCAAGATTTGTGGATGGATGTCCGGCGATAAACCGACGTCAACGGTATCGATATGGGTGATGAACCCGATACGTGGAGCGCCGGGTACGTTGCCTTTTTTCACTGCGGTGACGGTGGCATGTTCGTCAATAACCACATTATCCAGGCCGAGTTGGCCTAGTTCCTCAGCCAGCATCTCCGCCATAGCGAACTGGCCAGGAGTGCTGGGCAAAGTACTTACCGCTGGGTTGCTCTGGCTGGTGACGGCCAGGTAGCGGAAGAAACGTTGGGTTAACTGCGTGGCGAGCGGTGAAGACATTGTGTTGTATATGAACGCATCCCGTTTGCAAGGCTTCCATGGCTAGGATCACCAGAGCAATCTTTCAGAATTCACCCTTTCGTTAGAGTTTATCTTTGCCAACTACCGCCTTTACCGAGGCTAGCGTTGACCTCATTGTTATCGTTCAATGTTGTTTGCTGACAATGTAAATTTAATGTTATTTATTAAGCGCTTTAGTACAAGCTTTATTTTTCAGTGGTAGGCTCACCAACAGGAAGATAGTGATGATAATTAAAATTACAAAGCTTGCGCTGGCCATAGCAGCGCTCTCAATAAGCTCTGGGGTAGCAGCAAAAACGTTAGTCTATTGTTCAGAAGGTTCACCAGAAAACTTTAACCCGCAACTCTACACCTCCGGGACCAGCGTAGATGCCAGCGCGGTGCCGATCTATAACCGACTGGTGGATTTCAAGGTAGGTACTACCGAACTGCAGCCTAGCCTGGCAGAAAGCTGGGACGTCAGCGAAGACGGTAAGGTGTACACCTTCCATCTGCGCCAAGGGGTGAAGTTCCAGAGCAATAAATATTTCAAGCCAACGCGCGATTTTAACGCCGATGATGTGATCTTCTCGTTTATGCGCCAGAAAGATCCAAACCATCCCTATCACAACGTTTCCAACGGCAACTACTCCAACTTCGAAAGCCTGGAGTTCGGCAAGCTAATCACCGCGATCGACAAGGTTGATGACCATACCGTGCGTTTCACGCTGGCTCATCCGGAAGCGCCGTTTGTTGCCGATTTAGGCTGGTATTTCGCCTCAATTCTCTCTGCGGAATACGCCAATAGCATGTTGAAGGCGGGCACACCAGAGCGTGTGGATATGGACCCGATTGGCACCGGGCCGTTTGAACTGAAGCAATATCATAAAGACTCCCGCATCCTGTTTAGCGCCTTCCCTGATTACTGGCAGGGCAAAGCGAAAATCGACCGTCTGGTGTTCTCTATCACGCCGGACGCGTCGATCCGTTACGCCAAGCTGGAAAAAAATGAATGCCAGGTGATGCCGTTCCCTAACCCGGCAGACCTGCCGCGCATGAGGGAAAATAAAGACATCAACCTGATGCAAAAAGCGGGTTTGAACACCGGCTTCCTGGCATTTAACACCCAGAAGGCACCGCTGGATAATGTGAAGGTCCGTCAGGCGTTGGCGTTGGCCATCAATAAACCGGCAATCATCGAGGCAGTATTCCAAGGTACTGGCACTGCGGCGAAAAATATACTGCCGCCAGGCGTGTGGAGTGCCGATGCGGATTTGAAAGACTACGATTACGATCCTGAGAAGGCCAAAGCGCTGTTGAAAGAAGCCGGTTTCGCCAACGGCATGACCATCGATCTGTGGGCAATGCCGGTTCAGCGCCCATATAACCCGAATGCCAAGCGCATGGCCGAGATGATCCAGGCAGACTGGGCGAAAGTGGGCGTAACGGCCAAAGTGGTCACCTTTGAGTGGGGCGAGTACCTGACGCGGGTGAAAAACGGCGAGCATCAAGCCGCACTGATGGGCTGGACCACGGCAACCGGCGACCCGGATAACTTCTTTGGCCCGCTGTATAGTTGTACCTCAGCCAACGGCGGCTCTAACTCGTCGAAGTGGTGCTATCAGCCTTTTGATAAGCTGATCCTGGAAGCTCGCGCCGAAAGTAACCACGAAAAACGTGTAGCGCTGTACAAAGAAGCCCAACAGATGATGCACGATCAGATGCCTGCGGTGATGATTGCCCACTCGACGATTTTTGAGCCAGTGCGTAAAGAGGTCACCGGATACGAAATCGACCCGTTCGGCAAACACATTTTCTATCAGGTCGATATGAAGTAAACGCTGACGCTTGAAAGATGACTCAGGGCTTCAAACCGAAAGGAATGAAGCCTTTTTTATTGGCGTCAGGGTAAGTTGCCTATCAAGCCCCAAAAACTCGAATAGCATGATGTTTGGAGAATAAAACCGCCATCGCCTGTGATCCAGATCCTATATTTAATTAATGAGGCCAGCCTTTTTTCGGCCATGGTTCCACAGGGAGAAAAGTATCAACCACTTATTTGGCAACCAATGGCTACTGGCAATGGCGTTGATAACCAGCGCCAATGCGGCTCCCACAATTCCACCGGATCCGATTGTTCTGGCGCAGGAGCAATTTGCGCAGATTGCTGCGTACCAATGCAGGATCGACTCCCGCTCGGCACAAGGCGACCGTACCCAGATGCGTTACAGCTACCGTAAACCGGGTTATGTGCGGATGGATTTCAGCGAACCTCATCACGGAGCCGTGCTGATCTATGATCCCGATAGCGCTAAGGTGCGCGTATGGCCATTCGGTATCGGCACTCTGCCAGTGTTGAGCCTGTCACCCAGCAACTCGTTGGTACAAGGTCCTAACGGCCATCGCGTAGACCAATCGGACGTCGGCACCTTGCTGCGTAATATTAGTCACCTCCAGCAAGGGGGAAAAACGACCGTGATCGGCAAAGAAGCCTTGGCAGGCCAAGCCGTTTTGCATCTCTCCATCCTTGGAGCGGCTGGGGTTAGCATTGATGGCGTTCACCGTTATGAGGTCTGGCTAGAAGACAGCCACGGCTTCCCAACCAAGGTGATTAGCTACGATAGCAACGATCGAGAAATGGAAACCGTGATGATGGATGCGCTGGTGTTCAACCTGCATTTTCCCGCTGACTTCTTTACCCCTTAAGGCAGAACCCGATATGGCCGAATACCAGTTCACCACCCTCTGGCGCATCAAAGCCCCGTTACCAACGGTATGGGAGGTACTTTATCATCCCGATATCTGGCCAAGCTGGTGGAAAAACCTGTTACAGGTGGTTGAGATAGGCAAAGGCGATGCACTCGGTATCGGGGCGTTGCATCGTTATACCTGGCAAGGCGTGCTGCCTTACCGCATCACCTTCGATATGCGCATCGTGAATATTGTGCCGCTAAAGCTATTGGAGGGACAAGCCAGCGGCGAAGTAGAAGGGGTCGGCCAATGGCGGTTAAGTTCAGACGGGGTTTATACCCTTGCGCGTTATACCTGGCAGGTGCGAACCACTACGCTCTGGATGAACTGCCTGGCACCGTTAGCAGCACCGTTATTTCGCTGGAACCACGATGCGGTGATGCGGGCCGGGGCCAAAGGGTTGGCGCAACGGCTGGGTACCAGCGTTGAAATGAGTTGATTGTCAGCTATAGTGCTAGCAAATCATCAGGAGCCGCCATGCACATAAGACCTTACCAAGAGGCCGATCGTCCTTTTCTGCGCAGCCTGTATCTGGCCGCTCGCCAAGCCGCCTTTACCTGGCGTGACACACGTAATTACCGGCTGGAAGATTTTGATCGCTCAACGATTGGCGAAGAGATCTGGGTTGCCGAGCAGGACGGCAAGCTGCTCGGCTTTGTCTCGATTTATCGCGCCGATAATTTTATTCATAACCTGTATGTCGACCCCCTGTTGCCGCCGCAGGGCGTGGGCAGCGCGCTGCTACACGCCGCAGAACAGAGCTTTACCGCCATTGGTTCACTCAAGTGCCTGGTAAGAAACACCAAGGCGCTGGCGTTTTACCACAAACACGGCTGGCAGATCGTTTCCCCCGGCTTCGACGGTGGGGAAGAGTATTATTTGCTGTATTCGCCGCAAAGATAGCGTTGTTTGCCGCGCGTCAGTATTTCAGCGTACGCCACCAAAACAGCAATGCCACCAGACTTACCGAGCCGCCCAGCCAGCATACGCCATGCCAGCCTGCCCACGCATAAATATGGCTACCGGCAAACGCCCCCAGCCCACTGCCAACGGCATAAAACAGCATGTAGCACCCGACCAGGCGACTGTGGGACTGCGGGTGTGCAGTGAAAATCATGCTCTGATTGAGGACATGGATTGCCTGCCCGGCAAGATCCAGCAGGATGATACCGCCAATCAGATACGCCATTCCTCGCTCCATCAACCCAAGCGGCAGCCAAGCGATCATCAGCAATAGCAGGCATATCCCGCTAGCTAGCTGCCCCCAGCTTTGGTCAGCTAGATGCCCGGCTCTCATCGCCGCCAGCGCACCGACTGCCCCTACCAGCCCAAATGCACCAATGGTCGAATGAGAAAAAAGAAATGGGGGTTGGCTCAAAGGGAGAACCAGCGTGCTCCAGAAGATGCTGAATGCCGCAAACATCAGCAACGCCAACATACCGCGTATCTGCAAGATCCGGTCATGGTGCAACAGGCTCAGCATTGAGCCCAGCAGTTGCCAATAACTTAACTTCAACTCGGAGGCTGGCTGCTTTGGCAATAAACGAGCTAGAACAGGAAGAAATATCAGGGTAATAGCCGCTGAGAAAAAGTAGACCGTTCGCCAACCGCCGATATCCGCCAGTAACCCAGAGAGTGTACGCGCCAGCAGTAACCCCATCACCACTCCTCCCTGAGCGGCCCCCACTACTCGTCCACGCTCCTGCGGAGAGGCTAACGTTGCGGCAAAGGCAATCAATCCCTGCGTCATCGCGGTTCCCAACAGCCCAACCAGCAGCATAGCCGCCAGTAGCGCCAGACTGCTACTAGACGCTACCACCATCAGCAACGCAGCAATCAACAGTATTTGCTGCACCGCCAACAGGCGATGGCGATCCAGCAAATCCCCCAAAGGAACCACCAATAACAGCGCACAGGCACAGCCGACCTGGGTCGCTGCGATCACCATCCCTACTCTTGCCAGGCTGATCTTAAAATCCACCGCAATGGCATCAAGCAGCGGTTGCGCGTAATAAACATTGGCCACGCTGAAAGCGCAGGCTGCTGCCAACAGCAGCACCAGTGACGTAGGTAAAAGCGCAACAGACTGCGAGCGGAAGGCTTCCAGCGGTTTATCACTCATCAAGCGCCTCGTTAAAAGTGGTTTCATTATTAAACCCAATGCACTTTAGTGAAAAAGGTTTTATAATGCAACCAGAATAATTCTGGAGCCGCAGCATGAAACGTAAAAGCCTTGAGGATGCTCAATGCCCGGTAGCACGAACCTTGGATGTGCTGGGTGACTGGTGGTCACTGCTGATTATCCGCGACGCCTTTGACGGCATCAGCCGGTTTAGTGAGTTTCAAAAGAATCTGGGGATGGCAAAGAATATTCTTTCCACTCGGCTACGCACGCTGGTCGCCCAAGGGATTTTGCAAGTTAGCCCTGCCGCCGATGGCAGCGCCTATCAGGAGTATTTGCTGACCGATAAAGGCCGAGAAATCTTCCCGATTATCGTCGCACTACGCCAATGGGGAGAAGACCATCTTTTTGCAGCAGGAGAGGACTATTCACGCCTGGTGGAAAACGACAGCGGTCAGCCAATACCTCGCATGACACCAATCGGTCATGCCGGGCAAGCACTCAACTTAGGCAATACCCGAGTCGTAAAAGTGGATAAGGAATAAAAATGCTGAAAGTCATTGCCGAAGATTTTATCAAGGTTGAAGCGATAGAAACGGTGTTGCCGCTTTATCAAGAACTGGTTGAAGCCACCAAGCAGGAACCCCGCTGTATCGCTTATGATCTGTATGTCGATCAAAAGGATGCCGGGCACTTTATCTTTATCGAAGAGTGGCCCGATCGCGCGGCGCTGGATGCTCACTGCGCGAGCGAACACTTTAAACGCCTGGTGCCGTTAATTGATCAACATAAACGTAAGGATGCCAGCTATATATTGATGGATAATTTTCAGAAGTAGCAAAGCAATGCCTATCAGGCTGGCCTGAGTCCGTTTGAATACCGAACTCAGGCCTGGATAACCACTTGATGCAGATCAACCAAATTTATGGGCTCAGTTAAAAATTATTGAGCTAATACAAATAGTTAATTGTTAGCGGATCCCAATGTGACTATGGCCTCATTGCCAGAAACGTATAACGAATAGTCCTTATTAGAGGATACCGGCTTAATGCCTTTTTCTCTCATACCTGCAAGTCTATCCATATTGGTTTGTTCATCACCGTAACCATGCAATGTTTGCGTTAATCCCTTATTAATCAACTGGAAAGATGCGATAAACTCAGAGGCCGGGCTAAGAAAATGGCCAATCAGCGGCTTGTTTTCCATGATTAACTTTGTTCTTTCGTTAATATTCACTTGCCCAGTAGTGCCGATAGACTCTATATTTGGGTAGCTCAGCATTTCTCTGGCAATCATGTTAAAAACAAAATCTTCATATTCACGCTGTGACTTGATGGCGCTACTTAGCTGAGCACTGAATGCAAAAACGGTGATTAGAGGGACGAGCGATAGATATTTTAATCTAGGAGAAAAATACATAATCGGAATGGCAATAATAACCAGTAGTACCGAAAATGAAACCAAAGTCCTTGGGAATACGGGAGCATCTTGCAGAAGGATTGTTGGCCCCATTAGAGACACCAAGAAAATAAAGTATGACAGCAAAGCGTATATCATGAAAGAAATTATTTTCTTTGTATGTGCATAGTTGCTGACTATCATGAAGACCAAAGCAACCACTACAGGCACCAGGAAATAGATATAAACAGGGCCGTAAAAATACGACAAAACCAGTTCTTTTAATCCCTTTATCGTGCTTAACAGTTTTTCCGCACCCTCAGCATTCGGCAAAACAATGTCCGAACGAGAGTTGTTTCTTACAGCAAAAAAGAGCATGTACACAAGATAAAAACAAACAAATGTCACTGCCTTGTTTATTATTAATTTTATGGAATGAGCTATTGTAGATTCACTTTTAACTGCAATAATCATCATATCAATGGCAAGCAGGCCGATGAAAATATTCATGCATGGCTGATAGATGGTTAGCGATAATACGCCCGCTATTATTTTTATTGAGCCTTCACGAATTATGCTGTCGTTCCTATAGGTATAGGCTAACACAGCAAGAAACAAGGCAATAACCATGCCTAAAGAATCGTATCTATAGGCAATATTTTGTAATAGGTAGGGATTGAAAATCAAAAGGGCCGCAACAAGCTTGGCATGCGGAACATCCATTTTAACCAAATGTTTAAAAAGCAATAAAGAAGCGGCACCTATAAACAGACAAGATGCAATCATTGTATAGGGGAACAGGTCAAGATTATAGCGCCCACTCGCCGATAGGATTTTCATCAGAATATCCGCGATTGGCCGCCCTAATCCACGCCATCCATATTGACCTGTAATCGCTCGGTCTAAGTCATCCCTGTAAAACACCCCAGCTTGAATAAGAGGATATATAAACAGCAGAGCCAACCCTGAATACAAGGCTAATGTTTTTTTATCGTCTTTGCAGATCATCTTATTTTCCATCTCACTTTTTAACTATGTAACGCGGCCTGCGTTTTGTTTCTATGTAAATCCGTCCAACATATTCACCTAGTACACCTATTCCTATTAGCTGCACACCTCCAAGGAAGAGGATGGAAACTATAATAGAGGAATAGCCCGGTACCGGATTGCCCCAAATTAATTTATCCAGAATCATCCATGCGCCATAAGTAAAGGATAAAGTGGCAACGAAAAAACCGATATATGCCCATACCCGTAGGGGAAAAGTCGAAAAGCTGGTGATACCTTCTATCGCCAGATTCCAGAGTTTCCAGCCATTGAATTTACTTGAGCCAGCAACTCGTTGGGCTCTTGAATACTCGACGATGTCAACCTTCCCGCCCACCCAGCTTAATATCCCTTTCATAAACAGGTTTCTTTCGGGAAGTAATTTGATGTTATCCACAACTTCCCGAGACATAAGCCTAAAATCTCCGACATTTTCTTCTATGGCCGGTTTGCTTATTTGGTTGTGAATGCGATAAAACCATTCTGCCGTTTTACGCTTTATTCTTCCATCACACTGTCTATCTATGCGTTTGGCTAAAACAACATCCGCACCATTTTCCCATTTACTTAACAATAGCGGGATAACATCTATTGGATCCTGGAGATCTACGTCAATAGGAATGATGACATCACCCGAAGAGGCTTCCAACCCGGCGAATAAAGCGGGCTCTTTCCCAAAATTACGCGTGAAATTTATAACTTTTATTTTTTCATCAGCTAGAGACAAGGCTGATATTATGTTCTCTGTTTTATCAGAACTGCCATCGTTTACAAACACAATTTCTATATCTTTGTCTGCAAACTCTTTATATTCACGAACGGACTTATAGAAGAGAGGGATAGCCTCCTCTTCATTAAATACAGGAACCACCAGCGATATTTTCATTTCTCATCCTTGAAAATAACTAGTTTAGAATAAATGAAGCCACAGATGAGGCTTACTGCAGAAAAAGTAATCAGTGTGACTATTGGGTTAGCGTTTACTTTGTCTGCGATCCAGCCTACGCAAAATGCCATGCCCCCCATAAACAGCACATACGCCATGTAGCGGACAGTAGTCGCTTCTTTTTTAAAGGTCCACCTGGCGTTTGCAAAGAACGAGAAGGTCACCGCGATGCAAAAGGCCACCACGTTGGATATTGATTGGGAGAAACCGCTAAAAAATATGAGCGCAAACACAGCCCAATGAACAAAGGTGTTCAACACACCTACAGATGCATAACGTAAAAAAGTATTCAATGCGATAAATTCTTAAAATTTAGTTTGCCGTATTCTGCCACCACATCATGCCGATGGCAAAACTTTCGAGGCTAACACAATGAATGCTCGCTGAAAAAGAAAAATCCCCTGTAAAACAGAGGATTTTCATTCTATTCAAGCTATCGCGTGAGGCTGATATTAACTAATCATTCCCACTCAATCGTCGCCGGTGGCTTCCCGCTGATATCATAAACCACACGGGAAATACCGTTGACTTCGTTGATGATACGGTTGGAAACACGGCCAAGGAAATCGTAAGGCAGGTGTGCCCAATGCGCGGTCATAAAGTCGATGGTTTCTACCGCACGCAGTGAGACAACCCAATCGTATTTACGGCCATCGCCCATCACGCCAACGGAACGCACCGGCAGGAACACGGTGAACGCCTGGCTGACCTTGTTGTACAGATCGGCTTTGTGCAGCTCTTCGATAAAGATCGCATCAGCACGGCGCAGCAGATCACAATACTCTTTCTTCACTTCGCCCAATACGCGCACGCCCAGACCTGGCCCTGGGAACGGGTGGCGGTACAGCATGTCGTACGGCAGGCCCAGCTCCAGACCAATCTTGCGCACTTCGTCTTTGAACAGCTCTTTCAGCGGTTCCACCAGACCCAGCTTCATCTCTTTCGGCAGGCCACCGACGTTGTGGTGCGATTTGATCACGTGCGCTTTGCCAGTAGCGGAAGCGGCAGACTCGATCACATCAGGGTAGATGGTGCCCTGAGCCAGCCACTTCACGGCGCTCTGCTTGCAGGCTTCTTCGTCGAACACTTCGACAAAGACGCGGCCAATGATCTTACGCTTGGCTTCTGGCTCATCCACACCCGCCAGCGCGCTCAGGAAACGGTTCTCTGCCGCTACGTGCACGATGTTCAGGCCGAAGTGGTCACCGAACATTTCCAACACTTGGTCAGCTTCGTTCAGGCGCAGCAGGCCGTTATCTACGAATACGCAGGTCAGGCGCTTGCCAATGGCGCGGTGTAGCAACATGGCGGTAACGGATGAATCCACGCCGCCGGACAGGCCAAGGATCACGTGATCTTCACCGACCTGCTCACGAATACGCGCAACGGCATCTTCGATGATGGTGGCAGGTGTCCACAGTGCTTCACAACCACAAATATCCAGTACGAAACGCTCCAGGATGCGCTGGCCCTGGCGGGTATGGGTCACTTCCGGGTGGAACTGTACGCCGTAGAAGCGCTTTTCCTCGTTGGCCATAATGGCAAACGGGCAGGTATCGGTGCTGGCAACGGTGACGAAATCTGACGGGATAGCGGTAACTTTATCGCCGTGGCTCATCCATACGTCTAATACCGGTTTGCCTGCCGGGCTGATCGCATCTTCGATATCGCGGAGCAGGGCGCTTGATTGGGTGATTTCCACCTGCGCATAGCCGAACTCACGCTCGGTTGAACCCTGTACATGGCCGCCCAGTTGCATCGCCATGGTCTGCATGCCGTAGCACACGCCCAATACCGGTACGCCGGCGGTGAAGACATATTCTGGCGCGCGAGGGCTGCTCAGTTCGGTGGTGCTTTCCGGGCCACCGGAGAGAATGATGCCGCTTGGATTGAATTCGCGGATCTGCTCTTCGCTGACGTCCCAGGCCCACAGCTCACAGTAAACACCAATCTCACGCACGCGGCGGGCAATCAGTTGGGTGTATTGTGAACCGAAATCCAGGATCAGGATGCGATGCTTATGAATATTTTTTGTCATGTGAGGCAAATTCCAGCAACAGAGAAAAAGAGCAAAAAGGGTATTTGGGATGAGAGGTCGCCCCCTCATCCCTGCCCCTCTCCCGCAGGAGAGAGGTTAAAGCATTAGCCCATGCGGTAGTTTGGTGATTCTTTGGTGATGGTCACGTCATGCACATGGCTTTCTTGAATACCGGCACCGCTGATGCGCACAAACTCGGCTTTGGTACGCAGTTCGTCGATGGTCGCACAGCCGGTCAGGCCCATGCAGGAACGCAGGCCGCCCATCTGCTGATGCACGATCGCCTTCAGCATGCCTTTGTAGGCCACACGGCCTTCGATACCTTCCGGCACCAGTTTATCAGCGGCGTTATCGGTCTGGAAGTAACGGTCCGAGGAACCTTTGGACATCGCGCCCAGAGACCCCATCCCACGGTAAGATTTGAACGAACGGCCCTGATACAGCTCGATTTCGCCCGGAGATTCTTCCGTACCCGCCAACATTGAGCCAACCATCACGCAGGACGCACCGGCAGCAATCGCTTTGGCGATATCGCCAGAGAAGCGGATACCACCGTCAGCGATAACTGGGATACCAGTCCCTTCCAGCGCTTCTACCGCATCGGCGATAGCGGTGATCTGCGGAACACCCACGCCGGTTACGATACGCGTCGTACAGATAGAGCCAGGACCGATCCCCACTTTCACCGCGCTCACGCCGGCTTCCATCAGGGCTTTGGCACCAGCCCCGGTCGCAACGTTACCGCCAAGGATTTGCAGGTCTGGGTATTTGGCACGGGTTTCACGGATGCGCTGTAACACGCCTTCGGAATGGCCGTGTGAAGAGTCGATGAGCAGTACGTCAACACCGGCAGCGACCAGCGCATCAACGCGCTCTTCGTTACCAGCACCGGCACCTACCGCAGCGCCTACGCGCAGACGGCCATGCTCATCTTTACAGGCGTTAGGTTTACGCTCTGCTTTCTGGAAGTCTTTGACGGTGATCATGCCCAGCAGGTGGAAGCTGTCATCCACCACCAGCGCTTTTTCAACGCGTTTTTCGTGCATTTTTTGCAGCACGACTTCACGCGCTTCGCCTTCCTTGACGGTGACCAAGCGCTCTTTTGGCGTCATCACTGCGGTGACAGGTTGAGTCAGGTCGGTTACGAAGCGCACGTCACGGCCGGTAATGATCCCCACCAATTCGTTTTCTTCGGTCACAACCGGGTAACCGGCAAAGCCGTTACGCGCGGTTAACTCTTTCACTTCTGCCAGTGTGGTGGAAGGAGTAACGGCCTGTGGGTCCGTGACCACGCCGCTTTCATGTTTTTTCACCCGGCGAACTTCTTCCGCCTGGCGCTCAATGGACATGTTTTTGTGAATGAAGCCCAGACCGCCTTCCTGCGCCAGCGCAATAGCCAGGTTGGATTCGGTTACGGTATCCATGGCTGCGGACAGCATAGGGATATTCAGGCGGATGGATTTGGTCAGTTGGGTGCCAAGATCTGCGGTATTAGGCAGAACTGTGGAGTGGGCTGGAACCAGGAGAACGTCATCAAACGTTAGAGCTTCTTTTACAATACGTAGCATGGGCAATATCTCACCAAGGTGGATGCGGAAAAGATAAAATATTGCCGTGGCATTATACAGAGCGTAATCGGTTGCCTCCAGCACTTTCTTACAAAAACTCTTGATTACCTTTCGCCGAGCTGTAATATCGACCAATTAAGTGCTTGTTTTGAAATTTGATCTGGGTCACATGTCACTACCTACTTCACCGTCCATTTTTACCGTAAGCCGCCTCAATCAGACGGTTCGACAGCTGCTGGAAATGGAAATGGGGCAGATTTGGCTCTCCGCCGAGATCTCCAACTTCTCCCAGCCCTCCTCCGGCCACTGGTATTTCACGCTGAAAGATGACCGTGCCCAGGTGCGTTGTGCGATGTTTCGCAACAGCAACCGGCGCACCACCTTTCGCCCGCAAAATGGCCAGCAGGTTCTGGTGCGGGCCAGCATCACCCTGTATGAACCACGCGGTGACTACCAACTGATCGCCGAAAGCATGCAGCCTGCCGGTGACGGCCTGCTGCAACAGCAATTCGAGCAGTTGAAACAGCGCCTGGCAGCCGAAGGTTTGTTTGATCAACAGTTCAAGCAACCATTGCCAAGCCCGGCTAAATGCGTTGGGGTGATCACCTCCGCCAGCGGCGCAGCGCTGCACGATATTTTGCAGGTGCTACAGCGGCGCGATCCTTCACTGCCGATCGTGATTTACCCCACGTCCGTGCAAGGGGCAGAAGCTCCGTTGCAGATCGTTCGCGCGATCGAAACCGCCAACCGCCGCGATGAGTGTGATGTGTTGATCGTCGGGCGCGGCGGTGGCTCGTTAGAAGATTTATGGAGTTTTAACGACGAACGCGTCGCGAAGGCAATTTTTGCCAGCCGTATCCCGATCGTCAGCGCCGTCGGCCATGAAACCGACGTTACCATTGCCGACTTTGTTGCCGACCTGCGGGCTCCCACCCCTTCAGCGGCCGCAGAGTTGGTCAGCCGTAATCAGCTTGAGCTGCTGCGCCAATTGCAGTCACAGCAACAGCGGCTGGAAATGGCGATGGACTATTATCTGGCGCAGCGCCAGCAGCAGTTCACCCGCATCAATCACCGCCTGCAACAACAGCATCCACACCTGCGGCTGGCACGACAGCAAACGCTGCTATTCAAGCTACAGCGCCGTCTTGAAGAAGGGATGCAGCAGCAATTACGGCTATCTTCTCGCCGCAGTGAACGCGTGCAGCAGCGCTTGGCGCAGGTACAGCCGATGGGCCGTATCCACCGCTTGCAGCAGCGTGTTCAGCAGCAGGAATACCGTTTGCAACAGGGGATGGAGCGGCAGCTCAATGGCTATCGCCAACGCTTTGGCGTCGCCTGTAGTCAACTGGAGGCGGTTAGCCCGCTGGCAACCTTGGCTCGCGGCTATAGCGTAACGCAGACGCCACAGGGTGAGTTACTGAAAACCACCAAGCAGGCACAGGTTGGGGAAATGCTGAAAACCCGCCTGCAGGATGGCTGGGTGGAGAGCGAAGTCAAAACCGTCACCGTGGCGAAAAAGCCGCGTAAGAAACGCGTGGTGGAATAGCGGTTAGTGGCAGAGCTGATCGACTTCTTCTTTTTTAGGCAAAACTTCATCCAGTTTGATAGCATCCCAACCCTCAGTAGAGGGTTGGGATATGGCATTAGTCACAGCACATAGCTATCACAACAAACCCCATTAACCCACAGCTCGCGAGTCTCGCCTGCTGGCAACACAATGTTCAGCACCTGCCACGTCGGTTTGAAATGCCCCTCGTGGGTGAAGGTCAGCTCGATGCGCTGATTGTCACTCACCGCCTCCCAGCGGAGCCACAGCGCATTATTCTGCTGCCAGCCATGGCTTTCCCCGTCGTCTTCAAACAGCAGGCCTGAGGACCATCCGCAGCCCTTGGTGGGGAACAGCCGCAGTTCCCGGCGATCGTCTGCCGCATTGTCTACATGCCCCAACCGTTGTGACATCGGGAGCCCGGCCCCAGCGCGTACCAGTAACGGCAAGCGCTCCAGCGGTGCCTCCAGCACTATGCTCTGGCCACCGCTGTACCATTGGCCGCTATAGAAGCAGTACCAACCATCAACGTTATCCGGCAGGTAGACTTCACGCTGGCGCTGCCCCTGCTCCACCACGCTGGCCACCAGTAGGTCGCGGCCAATCAGGAAATCATCGGTTTCTCCGAAGGTGTGCTCATCATGTTCATGGTCGAGGAAGGTTGGCCGCAGCATCGGCTCATCATCATGGCTTGCCTGCCACAGCAACGTGTAGAAGTACGGCATCAGCCGATAACGCAGGTTGATAGCATCACGGATCATCGGCGTAGCCGCCGGGTACATCCAGGGTTCATTGACGGTAGCATCATCATTCCAGGAATGGATGGTAAAGCGCGGGTGCATGACCCCGTTTTGTACCCAACGCACCAACAGTTCCGCGTCCGGTTTATCGCCGGAGAAACCGCCCACATCGTGCCCAACGTTAAACAACCCGGACAGGCTCATCCCCACCCCCATACGAGTGTTGTAGCGCAAGGTTTGCCAACTGGTGCGGTTGTCCCCACTCCAGGTTTGCACATAGCGCTGCATACCGGCGCAGCCGGAGCGCGAGATCAAATAAGGCCGCAGGTTCGGCGCAAAACGCTGCTGTGCTTCAAGTGAGGCACGCATCATCAGCAACGGCATCACCGGGCGAATATGCTTGATGGCAATCGGCTTGCCAAAACCGTGGCAGCGCGCTTCCCCATCCCACACTTCATACTCGTTGTTATCATTCCAGGTGGAATCAATCCCCATTTCCAGCAGTTGCTCCGTCACCCCCTGCTGCCACCAGCGCACCGCTGCCGGGTTGGTGAAGTCGAGATGCGAACCTTCGTCATCCCAGAAGCTGGAACGTTCTGGGCCATCGCTTTGCGAATCGCGGATAAACAAGCCAAGTTCCGCCACCTGCTGATATTTGGGATGATCCTGCAACAGGCAGGGTTTGATATTCGCCGCCAGCTTCAGCCCAGCCTCGTGAAAGGCTTGGCTAAGCTGTTTTGGCTGCGGCACCTTGTCGTAGTTCCAGTTGAAGACGTAGCGTTTGTTATTGATCGAGGTATAGCCGGAAGAGAGCTGGAACGAATCGCACGGGATGGCGTGCTGACGGCACAGTTGAATGAACTGCTGCAACTGCTGCTGGGCATCCGGCGCGTCGGTGTAATGCATCGTCGAGCCGCTGTAACCCAGGCTCCACTTCGGCCCAAAATGGGTTTTACCGGTCAGGCGCACGAAGGCTTTGGTGACGTCGAGCACCTTTGGCCCCAGGAACAGATAGTAATCCAGATCGCCCGCCTCGGCCTGATAGCGGCGATAGGCCAAGTGATAGTTGTCGATTTCATTACCCAGATCCAGCCAGCAGCTGCTCAGGTTGTCATAAAACAGGCCAAAGCTGACCTCTTCCCGGCGCGTGATGGTAAAAGGGATATGCTTGTAGAGCGGATCGGTGCTGGCGGCGTTGTAGCCCATCGCGTCCAGGTTACGCATTTCAAAGCGGCGGCCGGTACGCTCCAGATCGCCCGCTTTTTCACCTAACCCATAGTAACGTTCGCCCTGATGGCGGCGCTGATAGTGCGCCACGCCGTCGCCGTGCGCATTGAGCAGATAGGCACTGGTTGGGCGATCCGCAGCCAGTGGTAGCCATTCCCCCGCCGCATTGCAGTATTCCCATTCCAGCCATAGCGGCTGATGTATTGTCACGCGCAGTTGCGGGGTCGCGACCGTCAAACTGTCTGCCTGCTGGCTAAGTTGATAACCCGGCAGGCCAAAACCGGCGACGCTGAGGCGATCCCGTCCTTCCCAAGGCACATCCTCTTGCGGGGCGATACTCCAGGTGCGATCCAGTGCCAGTTCGCCGTGGCGTTTAATCAGCACGCGGAACAGATTGTTTTCCAACACGTACAAGCAGAACAGGTGTTGCTCGTCCACCAGCAGTTCAACACGGTCGGCATATTGCCCAGCCAGCGTCCAGTTTTTTAACGTTTTCATAATTATCCAACTTACACAGTAAGTGAAGGTTTTTTGCCGCGCTCGGCGATCAAACCGATCAGGAACACCGCACCAATCAGATCGAAGAAGCCCATGGCGACGAAGAGCGGGTTGAAGCCGACGGTGTCGGAAACGGCACCAATCAACAGCGTGAACAGGAAGCTGGCGATCCAGGCGCTGGAGCCGCGCATACCGTTTACCGTCGCCATCTGGTTTTTATCGAAGGATTCCACTACCAGTGCGCTCAACATGCAGGAAATCACCTGATGCCCAAAGCCACCAATGGAGATCAGCGCGATCGCGATGTAGGGATCTTTGGTGATCGCGACAAACGCCAGCGATACCATCATGAAGGCTCCGGTCACCGAGCTGGCCACCACCGAGTTCACGCGGGAACAGCCGAACCATTTGCGATACAGCGTAGTGAGATAACCACTGGCGACGCTGCCGATATCCGCCGCCAGGAACGGCAGCCAGGCAAACATGGCGATCTGTTTGAGATCCATGCCGCGCTCGGTGGCCAAGTAAAGCGGCACCCAGAAGCTGAATACTGCCCAAGCCGGTTCAGCCAGAAACGCTGGGATGGCGATACCGTAGAATTTTTTGTTTTTGCACAGGATCGCCAACGATTTAAAGAACGGCAGCTTCGGCAGTACCGGCTCGTTATCTTCGTTGATCAGATCAAACTCCTTTTGGCTCAGGTTCGGGTGCTGTTGCGGCGAGTGGTAAAACACCCACCACAACACCACCCAGATCAGCGCCAGAGCACCGGAGAACAAAAATGCCCCCTGCCAACCGAAGGAAACGTGGGCAATCACAATGATCGGCGGAGCCAACATCGCGCCTATCGAGAAGCCGACCCCTGCCCAGCCAGCAGCAATCGGCCGTTCTTTTTTCGGGAACCAGTCAGAAATCGCTTTGGCGTTAGCCGGGGTAGCCGCCGCTTCAGCTGCCCCCATGAAGAAACGCAGGATCGCCAGTTGCAACCAACTGCCCGCGCCAGCATGCATCATGCATACCACCGCCCAGATGCTGGCACAAACCAGGAACCCCATCTTCAGACCTATGACGTCTATCAGCCAACCGCAGATCGGTTGGAACAGGGTATAAGCCAGTTGGAAGGAGGCGACCACCCAGGAATATTGCTCGGTGGTCATGTTGAGACTGGTTTTCAGCTCAGGTGCCAGAATCCCCAGCGAGTTGCGGGTAATGTAGTTAACCGTGACGCCCAATAGGAACAGGGCCAACATCCACCAGCGCAACGATTTGAATTTACGGCGGCTGCTGGCGACTACCGTTTGATTGATTTCTACACTCATCTTGATCTCCGCGGCGACCATACGCCTTTTTGGTAGGGCAACTCTTGCTAACGGAGGTGTTAACAGCGTTATTTGTGACGTCGGCCACAAATACAACGTCAATGCTGCGACAACCCTATGATTTAATGTTGTTTTACTTGTATTCCATCCAATAAATTGGACTGATAAATCTATAAAATTGGTGTACCAACGCAGACTAACCAGCGGAGAGTGCGAGTGAAATGGCGAATTTTGCAAAAATTTTCATACGACAGTTAAAATTTCGCCGTTATAGCCATAGAAAGCCGTCTGAAAGATAGATATACGCCGTGAAAATATTCTCACGACCGAATTTGAAGGAGATCACAAAATGAACGGAAAGCTGAAAATACAGGAAATTGCGCGCCAAACCGGCCTTTCGATCAGCACCGTTTCACGCGTGTTGGCCGGGAAAGCCAACACCAGCGCCGAGGCGCGGCAACGGGTGCTGGCCTGCGCGCAGCAAAACGGTATTTTGCAGGGGCTTTCTAACGGCAGGCTGATGTTGAACAACGTGATGGTATTTGCCCCACAGCGCGCTTTTGATGTCCGCACCGATATTTTCTACTACAAGGTGATCCAGGGGATAACCACCGCACTGGCGCAACATGATGTCAGGATCCGCTACTGCGGGTTGGAGGAGCAACACAGCGATAGCATGCTGTTTGTGGAAAAGATGAGCGATCCGTTAACCGAAGCCGTGCTGATCATCGGCATTGATGACGAGCATATCCATACGCTGGCCGCCGATCTGAACAAGCCCTGCATTCTGATTAACTGCACCGATCGCCAGATGCGGCTAGACAGCGTCTCCCCCGACCATCAACTGATTGGGGAGTATTCCGCCAACTATCTGTTGCAACAGGGCCACAGCCGTATCCTCAATCTGCAATGTCTGCGGCGCAATACCATGGAGCTGCGGCTGGCGGGGATCAAACAGGCCTATATGCGGCACAATATTCCCTTCGATGATCGCCAGCATCTGGTCACCACTTCCGGTTTCGGCAGTGAAGAAGCCGAGCAGGCCATCACGGCCTTTATCAACGGCGTTACCGATCGGGCACAATTGCCGACGGCGATCCTGGCAGGGGGTGACTATATGGCGGTGGGTGCCGTCAATGCGCTAAAGAAAATGCACATCAGCGTACCGGGACATATTTCGGTGATGAGTACGGATGGTTTTAATCTGGCGGAGATCCACGACGTGCCGCTGACCTCGGTTCACGTTCCTCGTGATGAGCTGGGTGCAGAGGCCATAGCGCTGTTGCAGCGCCGTATGCTGCGCCCGGATGCGCCACCCAGCAATATGCTGTTGCATGGGCGCTTGGCGGTACGGGCCTCGGTTAAACGCCTCAGCCAAAACAAGGTGTCGCCAGCGGTCAGCACGCACGACCACCGGCTCTATGATGCATGAGGTCATTCCACCGGTTGATAGCTGAACTTCACCCGCTTTTTGGAGATCAGCCCGTGGCCATGCTGGCAGATATAATCCACGGCACCACAGGCTTTCAGTTCTTGCAACGGTTGCCCGCAGTCGGGGCACTCGGCAAGCTGCCGGTAATCGCTGTTGCAGCCGTCACAATGATAGTGGCCATTCACCCAGCTCATCGGCTGGGCACAAACCGGACATAAGGCGTCCATCTTTCCTCCTGGTTTAAATCACGCCCCACGAGCGCAAGAAAGAGATCCCCAACGCGGTGGTAAAGAAGGATCCCACGGTGGTGATCGCAATAATATTGGCGGCCAACGTCGCGTTGCCCCCCATGGCACGCGTCATCACATAGCTGCCGGAGGCGGTTGGCGTCGCCGAGAACATAAAAATAATGCCGAGCGTAGCGCCCTCGAAACCGCAAAGCCAACCCCCAAACGTCATCAACACCGGTACCAAAAACAGTTTAGCCGACGACGACAACGCCGCGACGTTGGAAGAGCGGAACATGGCTCGCAGATCGAGGCTGGCCCCGGTACACAGCAAGGCCAGCGGTAATGACAGGCCTGAGATATAGCTGCCGGTCTGCTTGAGCACGGGTGCAATCCCCAGCCCGGTCTGCGCATAGGCCAGACCACTCAGCAGCCCCAAGATCAGCGGATTAGTCACGATACTGCGCAGCAATGACAGATGTTTGATCTTCTGCCCATTGCCGCCTTGCAGGCTACGCGTCAGGGTGATGACCGACAGCACGTTAAACAGGATCACCGTCACGGTCAGATATAGCGAGGCAATCGCGATACCCTCATCGCCGTAGGCGGTCATGGCATAAGCCAGGCCGACAATCGCGGTATTCGCCCGGAATCCCCCCTGCACGAACACACCACGCTCGCGTGGTTCTTTCACCAGCCACTTGGCTGCGATCTCCAGCAACAGGAAGGTCACAATCGTCCCTACCGCACCGTAGATCACCAGAGCAAAATTATCGCGCAGTTGCGGGTGGTTAGTGGCAATGCTGAAGAACAACAGGCAGGGCAACGCCAGATTAAATACCAGCTTGGTGGCTCCATCGATAAAGCGATCGTCCATCAGCCGCCAGTGGCGCAGCAGGATCCCCAGCAGCATCATCAATAAGTTGGGTACGGTGACGCTAAAGGCAAAACTCCAGGTTTCCCAGGACATGAGGTTCCTTTGCAGGGTCGGTGAAGAAGTGAGATTGGCAGATAATAGAACGGTTTAAGCAGGATAAAAATAGGGCGTGGTATCAATTCCACGCCCTACGATTGTTATTTTGACTTCTTCAGGTGGCTCATCAAGCGCTTGCGCTTGCGCATCTGATTTGGCGTCAAGGTGTTGCGCTTACCTGCAAACGGGTTCTCGCCCTCTTTGAACTGGATGCGGATCGGCGTCCCCATCACCTTGAGTGAACGACGGAAGTAGTTCATCAGGTAACGTTTGTAGGAGTCTGCCAGATCGGATACCTGGTTACCGTGGATCACCACGATAGGCGGGTTATAACCCCCTGCGTGCGCGTATTTGAGCTTCACGCGGCGGCCACGCACCAACGGCGGCTGATGGTCTTCGGCAGCCATCTGCATGATCTTGGTAAGCATCGAGGTGTTTACGCGACGAGTAGCACACTCATAGGCTTCGTTCACAGATTCGAACAGGTTACCCACACCGCTGCCGTGCAGCGCAGAGATAAAGTGCACACGCGCGAAATCGACAAAGCCCAGGCGTAGATCAAGCATCTCTTTGACGTGATCGCGATCTTCCTCACTCATGCCGTCCCACTTGTTGACCGCAATCACCAGTGAGCGCCCACTATTGAGGATAAAGCCCAGCAGCGACAGATCCTGATCGGAAATGCCTTCGCGGGCGTCGACCACCAACAACACTACGTTGGCATCTTCGATCGCCTGCAGCGTTTTGATCACCGAGAATTTCTCTACGGTTTCTGTAACCTTGCCGCGCTTGCGCACCCCGGCGGTGTCGATCAGCACGTATTCGCGCTCGTCACGCACCATCGGAATGTAAATGCTGTCGCGAGTCGTGCCTGGCATGTCAAACACAACGACACGCTCTTCGCCGAGGATACGGTTAGTGAGCGTCGACTTACCTACGTTAGGGCGGCCAACGATCGCCAGTTTGATCGGCAGATCCTGCGGGTTGAAGTCGTCTTCCGGATCTTCATATTCACCGTCTTCCAGCTCACCGCTCTGCTCGGCCCAATAGGCGGCATTGGCTTCTTCTTCGGTCAGCTCGACTTCTTCCGGTTTTGCCGGGATAAATGGCACCAGCACGTGCTCAATCAGCTGCGTGACGCCACGGCCATGGGAAGCGGCAATCGCATAGACGTCGCCCAGGCCCAAGGAATAGAAATCTGCCGTCGCGGTGTCCGGATCCATGCCATCGGTTTTGTTGGCAACCAGGAACGTCGCCTTCTGGCGATTACGCAGGTGCTGGGCAATCCCCTGATCGGCAGGCATCAGCCCGGCACGGGCATCGACCATAAACAGGACGATATCGGCCTCTTCGATCGCCAGCAGCGACTGACCGGCCATACGCGTTTCAACGCCATCTTCCGTCCCATCAATACCCCCGGTATCGACGATAATAAATTCGTTGCCCTCAACTTCAGCACGACCATACTTGCGGTCTCGCGTTAGCCCGGGGAAATCCGCCACCAGCGCATCGCGCGTCTGTGTTAAACGGTTAAACAAGGTGGATTTACCGACATTCGGGCGCCCGACCAGCGCAACGACAGGTATCATGTTGAAGCCTCATTACTTAATAATCAATGCGTTACTATGCAGCGCAATAGACAGCAGCGGCATAGCTTAAAAATACGAAACGGCTCCTGATAGCAGGAGCCGTTATCCCATTAATCTTACAGGTTGCATAGCCTGTGATTTATTGGGGCTAAAACTGTTAGCGAGTGAAGGCGTAAACCTTGCCGCCACGCGCCTGGATCAGCAGTTTGTCACCGGCCACAATTGGCGCGGACAGGAAGCCGGAGCTATCCACTTTTTGCTGAGCCACAAAACGGCCATCGGTGGTATTGATCCAGTGCAGATAACCTTCGGCATCGCCGACGACCAGGTAGCCGTTATACAGCACTGGTGCAGTCAGGTTACGGTGCAGCAGATCGCTCTGGCGCCACAGGTTAACGCCACCTTCGGTATTCATCGCCACTACACGGTCATTCTGATCGACCACATAGATACGGCCTGCGTCGACGATAAAGTCGTTCACCGAGCCCATATCACGTTTCCACATGATTTGGCCGGAGCGCAGATCCAGCGCCGCCATGTTGCCATTGTAACCCAAGGCATAGACCACGTTGTCAATAATCACCGGCGTGGTATCTACGTCATTCAGGCGGTCGATCTCGGTTGCACCGCTTGGCTGGGAAATACGCTGCTGCCAGATCAACTGGCCCTGCTGCATCAACACGGCGCTGACGCGACCGTTGTCACCGCCAACTACCGCTGCACCAAAGGCCGTTGCCGGAGCAGACTCACCACGCAGTGACAGTGAAGGGATATCCAGGTTGACCGTCCACTTGATGGCACCATCAGACTCGTTCAACGCTTGCAGCTGACCGTTGGTGGTATGGATCAGCACCAGCCCCTCGGCGACCACCGGACGGGAAATCGCTTCACCCGCAACCTTGGTTTGCCAGGCGACTTTACCGTCTTCGGTATTCAGCGCATACACCACTGCTTTCTCACTGCCAACGTACACGTTGGAGCCAGACACCGTCAGGCCGCCAGACAGCAGTGCAGGCAGGTTACTGGAGAAGAAGCCGGTTTTCTCTGAGAGATCGGCTTTCCATTTTTCTTTCCCGTCGGCCAGGTCCATCGCTTTCACCGTACCGCGACGATCGGCAGCATAAACCGTGCTGTCCTGATAAGCCGGGCGCAGGTGAGAGTAGTACTCGCCAATGCCATCACCGACCGACGTGCTCCACGCTTTGTTCGGCGTGAACTGATTTTCAACCGTTGGCAGCGGCGACATGGTAACCACGTCTTCTTCGCCACTAAACAGCGAGCAACCACTCAACAAAGTCACGGAAACCAGTCCGACCAAGAGTGTTTTACGCAATTGCATGGGAATTCCCCTTAGCTGGACAAGTTATTCAATTTCATGCGCATCACTGCCGCAAGCGCCTGAGAAGCATTGGATTCGATGCCTTTGCTGTAAGCTTCGCGTGCACCTTTGCTGTCGCCTTTGGCCAACAGCACGTCGCCGCGTACGTCTTGCATCATTGCCATCCAACCTTCGCCTTTCACGCCTTCCAGCGTTTTCAGCGCTTCATCCAGCTTTTTCTCTTGCATCTGAATACGAGCCAGACGCAGGTTTACCAACGCTAGCAGGTTTTCATCTTTGGCATGGCCCTGTGCCACCACCAGTTGTTGTTCTGCCTTGGCAAAATCACCTTGTTCTGCAAAGTGTTTAGCCAAATCCAGAGCCGCGAACACGCCGTAGCTGTTGTCGTTCGCCTGGATAAACTTCTCTGCCGTTGCCACGTCTTCGGCTTTACCCGATGCCAGGGCAACATCAACCTGTTGATAAGACTGTGAGGCAGCCATCATGCTGGAGGTCTGGTTGCTCTGCCAATAGCGCCAACCAACCAGGGCACCAATACCGAGCACCACACCCACAACCAAAGCTTTACCGTTTTCGGCAAAAAAGTTGCGCACGGCGTCAAGCTGTTCGTTTTCAGTGGTATAGACTTCCACGGTGTCCTTCTCCTTAACCTAACATCAAAGCCAGACGCGCAGCGACTTCGCTTTGCGCCAGCGTTTCTTGTTCACCACTGCGCAGGTCTTTAATCACTACCTGCTGTGCTGCGACTTCGTTCTCACCCAGGATCAGGGCGATACGCGCGCCCCACTTGTCCGCACGGGTGATCTGCTTTTTAAAGTTGCCGCCGCCATAGTTGGTCATCAATTTAATCTGCGGCGCAGCATCACGAACCTGCTCTGCCAGCAACATGGCCGCACTCTGGGTACCCGCACCGCTCGATATGACGTACACGTCGATGTTGGCCGGTGCCTTGAAGTCCGGATTAACCGCCTGAACCAGCAGTACCAGACGCTCCAGCCCCATGGCAAAACCCACGCCAGGGGTAGCGCGCCCACCCAGTTGCTCAACCAGGCCGTCGTAACGGCCACCGGCACACACGGTGCCCTGAGCGCCCAGGCTGGTGGTGACCCACTCAAACACCGTGCGATTGTAATAATCCAGGCCGCGCACCAGGCGCTCGTTAACGGTATATGGGATACCGGCCTGAGCTAAAAGTTCACACAACCCGGCAAAGTGGGCTTTGGACTCTTCATCCAGATAGTCGGAAAGACGCGGCGCATCATTAAGCAGGGTTTGCACTTCTGGATTTTTAGAATCCAGCACGCGCAGTGGGTTGCTGTACATGCGGCGCTTGCAGTCTTCGTCGAGTTTTTCCTGATGCTGTTCCAGGAAAGCCACCAGAGCGTCACGATAGTTGGCGCGAGCTTCCAGTGAACCAATGGAGTTCAGTTCCAGATTGACGTGTTCGGCAATACCCAGGGCTTTCCACCAGCGGGCGGTCAGCAGGATCAGCTCGGCGTCAATATCCGGACCTTGCAGGCCAAATACCTCTGCGCCTAACTGATGGAACTGGCGGTAACGGCCTTTTTGCGGACGTTCATAACGGAACATCGGGCCGATATACCACAGACGCTGTTCCTGATTGTACAGCAGACCATGTTCGATACCGGCGCGTACGCAGCCAGCCGTTCCTTCCGGGCGCAGCGTCAGGCTTTCGCCGTTGCGGTCCTCGAAGGTATACATCTCTTTTTCCACGACGTCGGTCACTTCACCGATGGCGCGCTTAAATAACGGGGTCTGCTCTACAATCGGCAACCGGATTTCGCTATAGCCATAGCCGCTCAGCACCTGCTTGAGTGTGCCTTCAATACGCTGCCACAGTGCCGTTTCTTCCGGCAGGTAATCGTTCATGCCGCGAATGGCTTGAATGTTTTTTGCCACGTGAGTTCTCTGTCCGTTTATATAAAATGGATCCGATTATAGGGACTTTGCCACCCGCTATTCAACGCAGATGCGCAATCCAGTCCTCGGATTATCAATCAGCGGGCCAATAGCCGCCGACTTATTCTTCCAGAAGATTGATCGAAATGCGCTTGGATTCGTCCATCATGGCCGCTTTGGCCCGGATCTTCGCTTCCAACTGGTCAATCATCTGTTCGTTATCAAAACGCTCTTTCTGGCGCACGCCGTCTTCGTAGAAGCCACTCTTCTTGTGCCCACCGGTTACCCCAATGGTAGACACCAGAGCTTCGCCCGGCCCGTTCACCACGCAACCGATAATGGAGACATCCATCGGGGTGATGAGATCTTCCAGGCGTTGTTCCAACGCATTGACGGTGCCAATGACGTCAAACTCCTGACGTGAGCAGGTTGGGCAGGCAATGAAGTTGATGCCACGAGCGCGGATGCGCAAGGACTTCAGGATATCAAAGCCAACCTTCACTTCTTCAACCGGATCCGCCGCCAGCGAAATGCGCAGCGTATCGCCGATCCCTTCCGACAGCAGCATGCCCAAGCCAATGGCTGATTTCACTGAGCCACTGCGTGCTCCGCCCGCCTCGGTGATGCCAAGATGCAAGGGTTGGTCAATACGGGCAGCCAGCAGCCGGTAAGACTGCACGGCCAAGAACACGTCGGACGCTTTCACGCTCACCTTGAACTGGTCAAAGTTGAGACGGTCCAGAATATCCACGTGACGCATGGCGGATTCCAGCAGCGCTTCCGGCGTAGGTTCGCCGTACTTTTCCTGAATATCTTTTTCCAACGAGCCGCCGTTAACGCCGATGCGGATCGGGATATTTTTGTCACGCGCACAGTCAACCACTGAACGGATACGAGATTCGTTGCCGATGTTGCCCGGGTTGATACGCAGGCAGTCAACGCCGTATTCGGCAACCTGCAACGCAATGCGGTAATCGAAATGGATATCGGCCACCAGCGGTACGTTGACCTGCTGCTTGATCAGCCGAAACGCCTCGGCGGCGTCCATGGTGGGAACGGAAACGCGGACGATATCAACCCCCACGCGCTCCAGAGCCCGGATCTGATTAACCGTCGCTTCGACATCGGTGGTACGGGTGTTGGTCATCGATTGCACGGCAATCGGCGCTCCATCGCCTATAGGCACGTTACCGACGTAAATACGGGTAGATTTGCGACGGTTAATGGGAGCTTGGTTATGCATCAGTTACTCTCCACTGCTGCTCAGACATAACGACAATAGCCGCGCAATTACTGCGCGGCAACGGTCAGACGAGCAACACGGTTTGACTTGACAAACCGGCTTAAATCGACCGGTTTACCCTGGAATTGGACCTGTACCGAAGCCGGTGCGCCAAGGGTCAGTTTAAACGGCGCCTTGCCAGCCAGATTCAGCCGCGAACCGCTTTTCTGGATGCCACTGACCAAGGATTTCCCCGTCGCGTCAACCACTTGTACCCAGCAATCGCCGGAAAAATCCATCACCAGCCCGTTGGCATCAGCCTCAGAAGCACTGACACCAGCAGCACCGGTAGGCAACTGAGCCTGGGCGACTGGCGCAGTCGATGTCGCATCTGGGATAGTAGCCTGGCTTGGTGCTACCACCGCAGGCTGTTGAGCCGCCTGAGGGTCAAGCACAACCGGAACCTGTTGAGTCGTAGCAGCGTTATTGGTTGACGGCGCAGGGCTGTTGTCTGGAACAACTGCCGATGCGCCATTATCCGCGTTACCGTCGGTCAATGGCACTGGCTGGCCTTCACCATGCTGAGACAGTTGTGCGGAAGATTGATCCGCCATGGTGGCGATCTCTTCCTGCTGAGCCTTGTGATTCTGCCACCACCAGGCACCGGTCAAACCCACGACCACAAACACAATCAGCCAAGTAAAGCTCATCAGCCAGCCATCACGCTTTTTACGGCGCTTACCCAAAGAGAAGCTCTGCATTTGAGCCACTTTGGCCGCTCTCACCGGTGCCTGTTTTTCCATCATCGGCAACAGTTCATCTTCTGGCAAATGCACCAGCTTGGCATAGGAACGGATATAACCACGCACGAACGTTGAAGCCAGATCGGCAGACATATTGTCGTCTTCAATGTCGCGCACGGTAGACATTTTTAGGCACAGGCGTTCAGCCACGGCCTGTTGACTCAGCCCGAGTTGTTCACGAGCCTGGCGCAGGCGTTGACCTGTTGTCATAGATACGGTTTTATCTTGGGAATCTTCAGTATTCATTAGCTAAGAACTGCTGGTACTGTTTGGATTGTGGAAAACTTCGCGCTAGCTGTTTGCCATAGCGTTGAACGCTATCCTGACGGCCCGCTAACGCGGCGAAACGAATCTGTAGCCATAGACTGTCGGCACTCGCCGGCAGAACATGTTGATAACTGTCCAATAAAAGTTGCGACTGCGCGCGCTTCCCTTCTCCAAATTGCTTTTCTGCTTCCACTAGCAGCGGAGCCCCCTTGTCCGGATCGATCTTCAGCGCTCGCGTTAATAACTTACGAGCTTCATCATTTTGACCGGCCTTGAGGAAACAGTAACCTGCGTTTTCCAGACTGTCGGCAACCTGGCCATATTCTGGCGCCAGTGCCGCAGCGCTAAACTGCTGTTGGGCCGGTACATACTGCCCTAAACTACAGAGAAACGCACCGTAATTATTCAATACGGTACCGTTACCCGGTGCAAGTTTAAGCGCTTGCTGATAACGCTGTTCAGCGGCGGCGTTATCGCCGATCCGCTGGTTGTAGAGTGCCATGCCCAATTGGGTACGATAATCCTGTGGGGCCGCATCGACCGCTTTTTGCAGATTCTGCCTGGCAGCCGGTAGATCGCCCTGGTTCAGATACTCCAGGCCCAGTTGCAACCGGGTCTGGCCTGCCGCCACCGCTGGCCCGTCGTTATCGGGTTGCGAGCTGGAACAGCCCACCAGCAAACTGGCCGCCAATAATACACCCCACAGTTTCAGCTTCATGCTTGCACTCATTTCCTTATCCGATGTTACCCGATCGCCTGAAGGATTGCTGCTCACATAACAGGCTGTTAGATAACAAAAAAATCATGCTATAGGATTCAGACCGCTCGTACGTTGATAGGTTCCCCGGCCATTTTCTTTTTCAGGGTACGCTTGGTACGATCGATCACCTCTCCCGCCAACTGCCCACAGGCAGCATCGATGTCATCGCCACGGGTTTTACGAACAATAGTCGTAAAGCCGTATTCCATCAACACCTTGGAGAAACGGTCGACGCGGCTGTTGGAGCTGCGGCCATAAGGTGCCCCAGGGAACGGGTTCCATGGGATCAGGTTGATCTTGCACGGCGTATCTTTCAGCACTTCCGCCAGTTGGTGCGCATCGTCGGTGCTGTCGTTGATGTGATCCAGCATCACGTACTCAACGGTGACCCGCCCTTGGTTGGCATTGGATTTTTCCAGATAACGGCGAACCGCCGCCAGGAAGGTTTCAATATTGTACTTGCGGTTGATCGGCACGATCTCGTCGCGGATCTTGTCGTTAGGCGCATGCAGCGAAATGGCCAGGGCCACATCGATCATATCGCCCAATTTGTCCAAAGCGGGCACGACACCGGAGGTAGACAAGGTAACGCGGCGCTTGGACAGACCAAAACCAAAGTCATCCAGCATGATTTCCATCGCTGGCACCACGTTGGTCAGGTTAAGCAATGGCTCACCCATGCCCATCATCACCACGTTGGTGATAGGACGTTGGCCGGTGACTTTGATGGCACCCAGGATTTTAGCAGCACGCCAAACCTGGCCGATGATTTCCGAGACACGCAGGTTGCGGTTAAAGCCCTGCTGAGCCGTGGAACAGAATTTGCACTCCAGTGCGCAGCCTACCTGTGAAGACACGCACAGGGTGGCGCGATCGCCATCTGGGATATAGACGGTTTCGACCTGTTGATCGCCCACCTTGATGGCCCACTTGATGGTGCCATCGGCCGAACGCTGCTCTTCTGCAACTTCCGGCGCACGGATTTCCGCCACGCGCTGTAATTTATTGCGCAGCACCTTGTTGATGTCGGTCATCTGCTCAAAATCGTCGCAGCAATAGTGATACATCCACTTCATCACCTGATCGGCGCGGAAAGGTTTTTCACCCATGTTGGCGAAGAATTCGCGCAATTGCTGACGGTTCAAATCCAGCAGGTTGATTTTGGCCGTAGCCGGTTGTTCCGTTTGCACGGTCAGGGAATTATTTTCAGACAAGGTATGCTCGGGCGCGATGGGTTCTAACATAATGATCTCTTAGCCTCGTTATTACACGTTATGGCTTGAAGGAGTGTGTAGGGGCGCTGCATGCTGCGCCCATGTTCTCTGCGGCGAAGCGATTCGCCCCATTAGTTTGGCAAAACTAACGGAAAAAGCACGCCCCAGGCAAGATAGCTTCCCTGGGGCGCGGCATTGTACAAATTTTAGTAGCGGGTTTCTACGTCTGAACGGCTTTCATGGCATTTTTATTGTATCTGCCGGTAAATAGCCTATTTCAGCAGAAAAACGCCCGCAATTAGCGTGGGCAGATTTCGCTTTCGTTAAAGAAATAAGCGATTTCACGCTGGGCAGATTCTACTGCGTCTGAGCCGTGAACGGCGTTGGCAGTGAAGCTGTCTGCATAGTCAGCACGCAGGGTGCCGGCCAATGCGTTGTCCGGGTTGGTTGCGCCCATGATGTCACGGTTACGCTGTACGGCGTTTTCGGCTTCCAGAACCTGTACCACGATTGGGCCAGAGGTCATGAACTCCACCAGACCGTCGAAGAAAGGACGACCTTTGTGCTCAGCGTAGAAGCCTTCGGCCTGTTCGCGAGTCAGACGCAACATTTTAGATGCGATGATTTTGAAACCCGCGCGCTCGAAACGAGCATAGATAGCGCCGATGTCATTGTTAGCTACAGCGTTTGGTTTAATGATGGAAAAGGTACGTTCTACGGTCATGATGGCCTCTATTATGTCTTCCAAAACAGGCCGGGCGATAAGGTGAGGTGCCGGCCTTTCAAGTGGCGCAGATTATATGTGCGCTGTTAACGCTTGCCTACGGGAAAATCAACATTTCATTAAAAAAAAATTATCTTAATCCTCGATAGTCAGCGACAAATTGGATCCTGACCTATCGGCTTACTGGGTTTTATCGGTCGATGGGATCATATTTCGCAGCCAACTGCCCCAGCGACGCTGATAGAAGGCCTGGGTATGGGTGATCAGATAATGGCTCACGCCCCGCGCATTCTCTTCTACCAGGCAAAAATCAACTGGTTCATCGTTCGGCGCAGTTTCGCTGGCCACCATACCGGCTTCGCTGATCAACGCTTCAATCTCTGCCGGGTCGCCATCCACTTCCAGACCCACCAGCAGGTTCGGCTTCTCATCTACAGCGCGATCGTGCATCAACGCCAGGAAAGCGCGGCGTACCGGTTTCCGCTGACTGAACAAGGTCGTCAGCGCATCCACCATCGCCGCCGGATACTCTTCAGGCTGCCCCAGCAGCAGCTGGGTTTCGGTATCGATATAGCGTTCCGCCGGCTTCACTACGCCACCGGTAGCCAACAGCATAGCGATCTCTGCTGGCAGGAATTCCTTGCCGTGGGTGCCTTTCGGGTTCAGGAACAGTTCGGCACCTTGGGTGATTTCAAACAGCACGCGAGCGGGCATGGCGATAAAGGGTTGCTCATCCTCCACGGCCTTTTGCAGCGCCTCCAACGAGGTGAAGAAAGGCACCACGCTGCTGCCATCCTGCTTTTCCCAGTGCTGAATGTTCACCGGCGTCTCGGCATTCAGCGTAATTTCACCGTCGTGCGGCACCTGCTCGCTGTCACCCAGAATGTAGACCGTTGAATCCAGCAGTTCGCGGAAAAACGCCGGGCGGTGCGCCGGTTCCGAGGCCGCCAGCCTCAGCAGGCGCTCAAGCTCGTTTTCGCCCGCAACGGCGTCATCATCATGATGGTGGTGGGAACTCATTGCCGACTCCTTCAATGTATCAGGGGCCCAGCATGCTGGGCCCCTACGGAAAATTTGGGATAATCGAGGTGAGAAGTTTTCCTGCTTCAGTGATCTTCCCCTCACCCTAACCCTCTCCCACAGGGAGAGGGAACTGTCCGTGCTACACATTAACTACAGTGCCGGACACCTAATCAGGAACTGTCCGTGCTACACATTAACTACAGTGCCGGACACCTAATCAGGGACTGTCCGTGCCACACATTAACTACAGTACCGGATACATAATCAGGGACTGTCCGTGCCACACATGAACTACAGTACCGGACACATAATCAGGGACTGTCCGTGCCACAATTTAACTCCACCCTTCACCACATCACCGTTCCAACTCCCTCTCCCTATGGGAGAGGGTTGGGGTGAGGGGCAGTTACTTGGCCTTGCTCAGCAACAGGTTGGCCAGCGTACGCACGCCCAAACCCGTTGCGCCTGCTGACCACTGATCCACAGCACCTTTACGGTAGGTGGCAGAACAGTCGATATGCAGCCAGCCCTTTTGGTATTTCTGCACAAAGTGTGACAGGAAAGCCGCTGCGGTGCTGGCGCCAGCGGTGTAAGCCGGGCCCGCAACGTTGTTCAGTTCAGCAAAGTTTGACGGCAACTGGCTGCGGTGGAACTCCGCCAGCGGCAGACGCCAGAACGGCTCGTGCTCTTCATCCGCACTGGCCAACAGCTCTTGCGCCAGCGCATCGTCAAAGCTGAACAGCGCGTGGTAATCATTTCCTACCGCCGTTTTAGCTGCGCCGGTCAAGGTCGCACAGTCAATGATCAACTCCGGGTTTTGCGCGCTGGCATCGATCAGGCCATCGGCCAATACCAGACGCCCTTCCGCATCGGTATTCATCACTTCAACGGTTTTGCCATTACGATAGCGGATAATGTCGCCCAGTTTAAAGGCGTTACCGCTGACCATATTGTCCGCACAGCACAGATACAGTTTGACGCGCTGCTGCAAGCCGCGTGCCACCGCTAATGCCAATGCACCAGTGATAGTGGCCGCGCCGCCCATATCGGACTTCATCGAGTCCATAAACGCGCTCTGCTTGAGGCTGTAGCCGCCGCTGTCGAAGGTGATCCCTTTACCTACCAGGCAGGCGAATACCGGTGCTTCTGGGTTGCCCGTCGGGTTAAAGTCCAGCGCCAACAGCACCGGAGAACGATCGGAACCCCGGCCAACGGTATGGATACCGGCGTAGTTCTGCTCGCGCAGGTCTTCACCTTTGGTGATTCGATAGCTGACGGCATCGCAACCAACAGCACACATCAGATCAACCGCGCGGGTTGCCAGTTGCTCTGGCCCCAGCTCTTCCGCTGGCATATTGATGGTGTCACGCACCCAATCGACAATCTTCAGGCGCTGTTGCAGCTCTTGGCTTTCTGCTTCCGGCAGCTCAGCCCATTCAACGCTACGCTGCCCTTTCGGCCCGCGATAGCCCTGCCAAAACGCCCAGCTGTTTTCCAGGTCCCAGCCTTCCCCGGCCAGTTTCACTTTCTTGATGCCCTGGCCATCGATCCTGCGTGCCGCACGCTGGATCAGGCCCAGTTTGCCGGAATTGCTCAGATGGATGGTGATGCCTTGGTCATTGGTGCTCAGCAGCGCCTTTTCACCCCAGCGCGCATCGGCGGGTTGCTGGGATAGCGTGATCTGCATGATTTCGGTTGTCATAGCCTTACTCCGGATTATTCTTGTACTAATCTTGTCGGATACAAAATAAACGGGCTGCCTTTGGCAGCCCATTTCGCTATTTACTCTGCTTCATCTAACCAGACCAGCAGGATCGCTTCCAGTATTTTTTCATTGGAAGCCTGCGGTTCGTCGTCAAATTCTTCCAGATCGCAAATCCACTGGTGCATATCGGTGAAACGCACGGTTTTCGGATCGGTATCTGGATAGGCATCGTACAGGGCTTCGCCGATTTCGCGGCTGTCGGTCCACTTCAGTCCCATTAGTAGCTCCTAGTGCTCGCGTGCGTGGTTGACGGTATAACGCGGCATTTCGACCACCAGATCGTCTTCGGTGACGCGGGCCTGGCAGCTCAAGCGGCTTTCCGGCTCCAGCCCCCAGGCTTTGTCCAGCATGTCATCTTCCAGCTCGCTGCTTTCGGCCAAGGAATCAAACCCTTCACGCACGATGCAGTGGCAAGTGGTACAGGCGCAGGATTTCTCACAGGCATGTTCAATTTCAATACCGTTACGCAGTGCGACATCGAGGATAGTTTCCCCAACTTCCGCTTCCAGTACTGCCCCCTCCGGGCATAGATCTTGATGGGGCAGGAAAACAATTTTCGGCATGGTTAAACCTCATCCACAGAATGGCCAGCCAGCGCACGGCGAATGGAGGCATCCATGCGGCGCGCGGCAAAATCTTGGGTTGTTGCATCGACTATTTTTATTGCAGCCTCGATCGCAGCAGGATCGGAGCCTTGTATCACTTGCTGGAGCTCGGCTACCGCGTTGTTGATAGCCAGGCTTTCTTCGTCACTCAGCAGAGCGGCATCGCTGGCCAGTGCACCTTGCAGGCTTTCCAGCACGCGGGAAGCTTCTACCCGTTGCTCCGCCAGCTTGCGAGCACCGACATCGCTTTGCGCATTGGCCATCGAGTCCTTCAACATGCCGGCAATTTCGGCATCGGACAGGCCATACGAAGGCTTGACCTGAATGGAGGCTTCGACGCCGGTGGATTTCTCCATCGCCGTCACGCTCAGCAGGCCGTCTGCATCCACCTGGAAGGTCACACGAATATGTGCCCCACCGGCAGGTAGCGGCGGCAAGCCACGCAGCGTAAAGCGCGCCAGCGAACGGCAATCATGCACCAGTTCACGCTCGCCTTGCAGCACGTGGATCATCATCGCGCTCTGACCGTCTTTAAAGGTAGTGAACTCCTGCGCACGCGCCACCGGAATGGTAGTGTTACGCGGGATCACCTTCTCAACCAGGCCACCCATGGTTTCCAGGCCAAGCGACAGCGGGATCACGTCCAGCAACAGCATTTCGCTATCCGGCTTGTTACCTACCAGGATATCCGCCTGGATAGCAGCACCGATCGCCACCACCTTGTCCGGATCGATCGACGTCAGCGGCGTACGGCCAAAGAACTCGCCCACCTGTTCGCGTACCAAAGGCACACGGGTTGAGCCACCAACCATCACCACTTCCAGCACCTCATCGGCACTGACGGCGGCATCTTTCAGCGCGCGGCGGCAAGCCATCAGGGTACGTTTCACCAGCGAGGCAATCAGCGTTTCGAACTGTTCGCGGGTCACTTCACCCTGCCAACCAGCAATATCTACCGTGGTGCTCTGCGCATCGCTCAGGGCGATTTTGACCGCAATCGCGGCATCCAGCAATTGGCGTTGCACACCATGATCGCTACGATCGCTAATGCCGGCCTGTTCACGCAGCCAGTCCGCCAGCAGATGATCGAAGTCATCGCCACCCAATGCGGAATCACCGCCGGTAGCCAGCACTTCAAACACGCCACGGCTGAGGCGCAAAATGGAAATATCAAAGGTACCGCCACCCAGATCGTAAACAGCGATCACCCCTTCCTGACCTGAGTCCAACCCGTAGGCAATAGCCGCAGCGGTCGGTTCGTTCAACAGGCGCAGCACTTGCAGGCCAGCCAGACGCGCAGCGTCTTTGGTGCCTTGGCGTTGAGCGTCGTCGAAGTAAGCAGGAACGGTGATCACCACCCCATCAAGTTCACCTTCCAGCGCCGCTTTAGCGCGGGTAGCCAGTGCCTTGAGGATATCGGCAGATACGCCAACCGGGTTAACCAGGCCTGCGGCGGTCACGATCATTGGCAGGCCGTTATCGCTGGCCTGGAACTGATACGGCAGGTTTGGATAGCGTTGTTGCACGTCCGCCAAAGAGCGGCCCATCATGCGTTTGACAGAGCTGACCGTATTGACCGGATCTTGTGCCGCCTGTGCACGAGCGCTCCAGCCAACCTGATGTTCGGTGGCCTGATAATGCACCACGGAAGGGAGCAGATAGCGCCCTTCAAGGTCGGCCAGCGTCTCGGCCTGGCCGCTACGCACCGTAGCCACCAGCGAGTTGGTGGTCCCCAGATCAATACCGGCAGCCAGGCGGCGCTGATGCGGCACAGCCGTGAGGCCAGGCTCACTAATTTGTAATAAGGCCATATACAAAGCTTCCACAATCAAGAATGTTTCCCCGTCGTCTTTCAAGTTGCAGCGTTGTTACCTGCACTATCTCACCCCAGTCACTTACAAAAACGTAAGCTCCTGGGGATGAGATAGTTTGCCGCCTAGCTGCAACTCGAAATCCATAGGGGAGTTTTAATCAAAACCCAGCAATTTTTCTTCGAGTTGTTCAATCTGTTGCTGGAGCTTGTCCAAAAAGCGTAACTTGCGCACGGTATCGGCAGCCTGTGACCACTGCTGATCATCCAGCTCCAGCACCATCTGCGCGCTACGCTGTTTGAAGGTCTTGTTCAGGCGCGTGGCGAAGGCAGCCAGTGCGTTTTGCGCATCCGGCGAGCGTTCGATGGCATCAAGCTCTTCACGCAACTCCAACTGTTCCATCAGGAACGCGGTGTCGCGCAGGGTATGTTGCTCGTTGCCCAAATCAAAGCCGTGCAAAGATAACATATACTCGGCACGTTTTAACGGGTGCTTCAGCGACTGATAGGCTTCATTGATGGTCGCCGCCTGCTGCAACGCCATCAGGCGTTCACGCTCCGGTTGGAGGGCATGGCGATCGGGGTGGAATTGGCGCTGCAAATCTTGATAGCGTGAGGTAAGCAAGCTGCCGTCTACGCTATAGCGGACCGGCAACCCGAATAAAGTAAAGTAATCCATAGCGTGCTCGGGGCGTTATCGTGATGATTGAGGTTCCCCCGTGGGTCACGGGGGAGCACGATGGACTGTCAGACGTTAAAGCTTTCGCCGCAGCCGCACTCGCTTGAGACGTTCGGGTTGTTGAACTTGAAGCCTTCGTTCAGACCTTCCTTGACGAAATCAAGCTCGGTACCGTCCAGATAGACCAGGCTCTTGCCGTCAATGATCACCTTGACGCCTTTGTCTTCAAAAACGATATCATCGTCGTTCGTTTCATCAACAAATTCGAGTACATACGCCATTCCGGAACAGCCGGAAGTTCGCACGCCCAGACGCAGGCCGAGACCTTTGCCACGGTGGTCCAAAAATGCCTGAACCCGCTGCGCGGCGCTGTCGCTCATGGTAATCGACATAACAACCTCTTCAATCTTAGCCCGCAAAGCGGGCTAACTGACTCAATAATAACTACTTGGCGCTGTGCTTGCTCTTGTAGTCGGCGATCGCTGCTTTAATGGCGTCTTCGGCCAGAATTGAGCAGTGAATTTTAACCGGAGGTAACTCCAGTTCTTCGGCGATCTGGGTATTTTTGATCGCTTCGGCCTGATCAAGAGACTTGCCTTTCATCCATTCGGTCACCAGCGAGCTGGAAGCGATGGCGGAGCCGCAGCCGTAGGTTTTGAAACGGGCATCTTCGATAATGCCTTCGTTGTTGACCTTGATCTGCAGCTTCATCACGTCGCCACAGGCCGGTGCCCCTACCATACCGCTACCGACGGTAGGGTCTTCGTTATCAAACGACCCTACGTTACGCGGGTTTTCATAATGATCGATTACTTTTTCGCTATAAGCCATGACGTTGCTCCTGGATCCTGAGAATTAATGATGTGCCCATTCGATGCTGTTGATATCCACGCCCTGCTTGAACATGTCCCACAGTGGGGAGAGATCGCGCAGACGGCCAATGGATTTACGCACCAACGAAATGGTGTAATCGATCTCTTCTTCCGTGGTGAAACGCCCCAGGGAGAAACGGATCGAGCTGTGCGCTAACTCATCACTCATACCCAGTGCACGCAGCACATAGGAGGGTTCAAGGCTGGCAGAAGTACAGGCTGAGCCTGAAGAAACCGCCAAGTCTTTCAACGCCATGATCAGCGACTCACCTTCAACATAGTTGAAGCTGACGTTGAGAATGTTTGGTGCACCGTGTTGCAGATCGCCGTTCAGATACACTTCTTCCATATCTTTCACGCCGTCCCACAGACGATCGCGCAGAATGCGCAGGCGTGCCATTTCGCTGGCCATTTCTTCTTTGGCAATACGATAGGCTTCACCCATGGCAACGATCTGATGCACTGCCAGGGTACCGGAACGCATACCGCGCTCATGGCCACCGCCGTGGATCTGGGCTTCGATGCGGATGCGCGGCTTACGCTGCACATACAGGGCACCAATACCTTTCGGGCCATAAATCTTGTGGCCGGAGAAGGACATCAGATCTACTTTCAGCTTGCTCAGATCGATAGGCAGTTTACCTACGCTCTGGGTTGCATCGACGTGATAGATAATGCCACGCGCCCGGCACATTTCGCCGATGGCAGCGATGTCCTGCACCACGCCAATTTCGTTATTCACATGCATGATGGAAACCAGGATGGTGTCTTCACGCATCGCGGCTTCGAGAACCTGGAGATCGATGATCCCGTTGCTCTGCGGTGCCAGATAGGTGACTTCAAAACCTTCGCGCTCAAGTTGGCGGCAGGTATCCAGCACGGCTTTATGTTCGGTTTTGCTGGTGATGATGTGCTTGCCTTTCTTCTGATAGAAGTTGGCAGCGCCTTTGATCGCCAGGTTATCGGATTCGGTGGCCCCAGAGGTGAAGACGATCTCACGCGGGTCCGCGCCAACCAGTTCAGCGATTTGGTTACGGGCGATATCAACCGCCTCTTCCGCCTGCCAGCCGAAACGGTGGGAACGGGAGGCCGGGTTACCGAAAGTGCCGTCCAGGGTCAAAAACTGCATCATCTTCTCGGCAACACGCGGGTCCACAGGGGTCGTGGCCGAGTAGTCCAGATAAATCGGTAATTTCATTGCTCTTGTACTCCGTACATCACTTCCAAAAACCAATAAATTAGTCGTCAGCTGCTTATGCGCGCAGATTAACGTTGATCGTTTCTTGCAGACGACCGTTGGCCGTGCGGCGCGTATCGCTATTTTGACGGTCTGCCACGTCCAGCACTTCCTGGTTGTTCACCAGTTCGGCCAGCGTAATATTGTTCAAGAACCCGCTGATGCGCTCGCTCAGATCGCGCCACAGGGTATGGGTCAGGCAACGATCGCCCCCCTGGCAGCCTTCTTTACCCTGGCAACGGGTGGCGTCTACAGATTCGTCGACTGCGGAAATCACCGCACCTACGGCGATAGCGTCCGCGTCTTTGCCCAACAGGTAACCACCGCCTGGCCCACGCACGCTGGCCACCAGGCCATTCTTACGCAGACGGGAAAACAGTTGTTCCAGATAAGAGAGCGAGATACCTTGGCGTTCGGAAATATCCGCCAGTGGTACCGGCCCTTCCTGGGAGTGTAATGCCACGTCGAGCATGGCAGTTACTGCATAACGGCCTTTGGATGTCAGTCTCATAGCTAATTGGTTACCTGTTGGTCAAACATGGGCCAAATTCTGACATTCCCGAGTAAATCAGTCAACTATTTAACCTACTAATTTACTCAAGTATTCGTGCTTTTTGTGCGCTTTGCTATCCGATGCATATAAAATACACCTTATAACCCCCAGATAAGCAATACTATCTTGCGTAACTGCGGGTGACAGCAAAATTAATTACCTTGCTGTTTATCCTGTTTCTCGATCGAGGTCAGCATGCCACGCAAGATATTCAGCTCCTGCGCTTCCGGGCGTGCCCGAGCAAACAGGCGGCGTAAACGGTTCATCACCTGCCCTGGATGGGCGGCGCGGATAAAGCCGGTGCGCACCAGCGTCTGCTCCAGATGCTGATAGAAGCGTTCAATATCATCCACCAGCGGATACGGCGACTCTTCCACCGGTGCAGCCTCTTCCTGCTGGCGATCGAGGAAGGCAACGCGAACCTCATACGCCAGGATTTGCACCGCCATGGCCAGATTCAGCGAGCTGTACTCCGGGTTGGCAGGAATGGCGACATGATAATGGCATTTCTGTAATTCGTCATTGGTTAGCCCAACGCGTTCACGGCCAAAGACCAACGCAACCGGCCCCTGCTCGCCTTCCTGTACCGCGCGCACGCCGCATTCGCGAGGTTCCAGCATCGGCCATGGGAGTGTGCGCGAACGAGCGCTGGTGCCTACTACCAAGCGGCAACCCGCAATGGCTTCATCAAAGGTATCGACAATCGTGGCGTTGCCAATTACATCGCTGGCGCCTGCGGCCAGAGCGATCGCCTGGGAATCGGGTTTCACCAGTGGATTGACCAGATAAAGGTTGGTTAACCCCATGGTTTTCATGGCACGGGCAGTAGAGCCCATGTTGCCGGTATGAGAGGTTTCAACCAGAACAATGCGGATATTGTGCAGCATACAAACTCTGAGCGTTGCGGAAAATCGTAGCATCTTAACACAGTCGTAGGTATTTTGCCGAACACCTGCTATACTTCGCGCCGTTTCCTGTTCTTTAACATCCTGTGGAAGATACCCATGCATCCGATGCTGACTATCGCCGTGCGCGCTGCGCGCAAGGCTGGCAACCTGATTACCAAAAATTACGAGACTCCAGACGCTGTAGAAGCGACACAAAAAGGTTCTAACGACTTTGTCACTAACGTCGATCGCGAGGCTGAGCGTCTGATCATCGAAATCATCCGTAAATCTTACCCGAAACACACCGTTATTGGTGAAGAGTGCGGTGAGTTAACCGGTGAAGATCAGGATGTGCAATGGGTGATTGATCCACTGGATGGCACCGCCAACTTCATCAAACGTCTACCACACTTCTCCGTTTCCATTGCCGTACGCATTAAAGGCCGTACCGAAGTGGCCGTGGTTTACGATCCAATGCGCAACGAACTGTTCACCGCCACCCGTGGCCAGGGCGCCCAGCTCAACGGTTACCGTCTGCGCGGCACCAACGCCAAAGATCTGGATGGCACCATCCTGGCGACCGGCTTCCCGTTCAAAGTCAAACAGCACGCACCGGCTTACATCAACGTGCTGGGCAAACTGTTCACCCAATGTGCCGATTTCCGTCGTACCGGTTCCGCCGCGCTGGATCTGGCCTACGTTGCCGCTGGCCGCGTTGATGGTTTCTTTGAGATTGGCCTGAAGCCTTGGGACTTTGCTGCTGGCGAACTGCTGGTACGTGAGTCTGGTGGCTTGGTCACCGACTTTGTTGGCGGGCATAACCACTTCAGCTCTGGCAACGTGGTTGCCGGTAACCCGCGTGTGGTGAAAGCATTGCTTTCCAACATGCGTGAAGAACTGAGCGAAGCGCTGAAGCGTTAATCTCGGGCAGCATCAGGCTACTGATGTGGCATTACCCCTTGATTATCCAGACGGGCGCAGCATGCAGCGCCCCTACGTTTTGAGCCGGTGGGGTTGTCGGCAATGCTGCTGAATTTGTAGGATTCGGCCGTAGGGGCTCAGCATGCTGAGCCCGTTTAATAACATGCACGTTTTCTACTGCAAACTGCTCAACCATTCATTCAGCCGCTGTAGGATATAATCCGGCGCCAGCTTCTCCTGCTCCAAACGCGTTCCTGGGTAATTTCCCGCGATCAACGCCTCAAACAGCACTAGTTCATCCGCCGTCAGGTGCGTTGGCACTACGGTCATCGAAGAATCCTCATCAACCATCATCGCTGAATAACGCATCACGGTAGTATGATCCATCATCAGAGCCGTCAGTTGTGGCAATTTGCTGCGCGCATCGCTCAACACATGCAATCCCCACGAGTCGATATCGCCCCAGTAAGCGACCTGTTTATCGGCCAGCCAGGGAGCATCCAGCCAACTGACATTCTTCCCTCCGCCGGCTACCGCTATCGTATCTGCCAATAAGGGTAATCCCAATCCTGACTGCACATTCTCCACCACCAGAATATGTTTGGCCGGTAACGGTTGTTGTCGCAACTCATCCACCGTTAACTGCAACAACCCTAATCCCCCCAGCCTGGCCTGCGCGGCGGCGCATAGCGGGCGTACCGTTAACCAGCCTTTATGATTGCCTTTAACATCCAGCCAGTTAGCCAAACCACCTTGTGCTTCGATCGCTCCATCATGCAGGCAATCGAGCAGATCGCTAATCAAGCGAACATATTGCTCGACAAATTTGGTATCAACGCCTTGCAGCGGTAAAGCACGCAGATACTGGCCATTCCCCATGCCGGGTTTAAGCTGAGGAATTAACTGCTGTAACCGCTGAATATCTATTGGGGATAACGAGGCTAATAACTCCAGGTAATTCACCAATACCGGGTACAATTTGGCCTCTATCGCCAATAATGGCGCCATATTTCGTACCCAGCTATCGCTGCGGGCTTGCGCCTCTTTCCCCAGATAAGCCAACAAGCTGGTGATATCCTTAAGCACCAACGCCATCGGCACCCGCTGGCTCCCTAACGTTCGATAATTACGTTCTTCCCACTCAAGCCATTGCTGCTGCGGAAATTGCCGCCAGGCACCGACGTAGCGCTGAAAATGGGCCAGGTCAGCTAATATTGCCCGATTCGTCGGGGGTTTCAGCGAAACGCGTATGGGAAAAGGGCGTTCCCCTAAAAGACGGGCTTTCAAATTGCCCCGGTGAAGCCACTCACGCTTCGAGATCATGGCATAAGCCTGCTCAGGCAAACGCCCCCAATCATCCGCCATGTTGGCCAACCTCGGTCAATTCGATGCCCAGGTTTTGCGCACGGCGTTGGCGTGCCGTATCCAAGCGCCGATCGATTTCCGCCCAGGTGACTTCACACAGGCGGCTTTCATGGTTCTTGGCATCACGTTCGGCAATCAGTAAAGAGCGCGCAGATTCACGCGCCAGGTTGAGGTTCTTATAGGGCGTAATGATATTGACGTGAATGTGCAACTCACGGAAGACCTGCAATACCCGGCGGCTGACGGCCTCCGCCGTATTGGAAAAGGCCTCATCCAGAAACACCGTACAGTAAACCGGCCGATCCTGGCCTTCGGGCGTCAACACATAGGCCAGGCTGGCGGCGACAATAGTACCAGCGAAGGATTCTTTCTCTCCACCGGATTTACCGCCCGAAGATAGCAGGACGTCACGCACCTCATGATTGGCCATATCTCGCTCTTCGGCAAAGAATGACATTTGATAACGCGCATCCAGCAGACGCAGGCTTTCCTGCGTCCCAGAGGAAACCGGATTGCTGGCTTTCTCGAGGATCCCTACCACCAGCCTTAGCTGCTGATAGCGGGCCAGATGATCGTCACTGGTTGCCTGAGCGAAAACCTTATCCAACTGGCGATTAAAATCCTGCACATGAGGATACAGTTCGGTCTTGGTACCCAACTTCAAGTAGCTCCCGGCCCGGAACTCGGTGCGAGCCAGCACTTTATTGATCGTCGCAATTCGCTCCAGAATATCATCGCGTTCGGCATCAATGCGCTGACGAATACGCACCATTGACTGGGTGGCGTGCTTGTTTAGACGTGCTTTGAACTGCTCCACCAAGGCTGGCAGACCTTCACGCTCCAACTGTTCGAGGTGTTGTAAATACTCTGGCAGACTGTCGACACCGGCTCCCCAACTGCCTGCGATAATTTCCCACTTGGTACGGAAGGATGACATGCTGCCCACCGCTTCCCGCAGGGCAGTGTTCTTGCGATCGCTGGCTTTATCCTGAGCTGTCACCAACCGCTTGCGATGTGATTCAGCCAAAAACGCCAGTTGAGACAGCTCCGCGTCGTCCAAAGCCCCGACTCGTTGTTGCAGCAGAAGACGCACTTCGTCTTCCATCCCAGGCTCAGCCGCCTTGCTGGCTTTATCCTGCTCGCGCTGCGCGTTGGCTTTTTCATTATCCAACCCGCCTTGGCTGGCATTCTTGCGGTCTTTCTCTCCCCGCAAAGTGGCTAAACGCTGCTTGGCTTCCTCCCAACGTGCTTTACACTTCTGGAGATCGCTCCCCGAAGCTACCCACTCATTAAGCTGTTGCTCAATCCGGCCAACCTTGCCTTGCCACAACGGAGCATCGATATCTTCCCAACGATAGCGAGGCAATTTTTGCCACAACGCCTCCCGCTGGTTCACCTCATCCAGATCGATGCGCGCCGATTCCAGCGCCTTTTGCGTTTTGCTCAGCTCACTGCCTGATGACTTGATATCCTGCTCTAACAACGCAATACGCGTCTGGTTAGAAAACCCCAGTTGCCATGCCCGCCGATCGTCAACCTTATGCTGATCCTTTTTCTCAAAACGACCTTGGTCGCGATGAATCAACCCTTGCTGAGTCATGGAAAATGCGGTGGCATCCAGGGTTTCGACCGTATCAACACAGTGCAAATCAAAACGCGCCAGATGGTGTTGCAACCAACTGCGGTAAGGATGCTCGCGCCAGGTTAATTTATGCAGGTAGCCATCATGATGGAACGCTGGCTCGGCTGACGCTACGGCTTCCCGAACCACCTGCACTCGGACATGAAGCCCGGTATGACGCTGATTCAGCCAGCGGGTCACTAAATGAAAGCTCTTTTCCGGCACGGCTAACGTGGTGCGTATGCCGCCCAATGCCCGCTCGATAGCCCCTTGCCAATGTTGCTGATCCGGGTCAACATCCAACAGCTCCCCAATAAACAGACATTGTTCACGTGGCAACGCCAAGGCGGCCACCATTTCGTCACGCAAACGTTGGAAACGCAGATCGATATTCGAATCGGGCCGGGCGCGTATCCCTTCCAATTCCTGTTCAAGTTGGCGCAACTGCCCCTGCAAGTTTGCCAACTCGGCGCTCAGCGCGCCAAATCCATCTTGAGCTGCGCGCTTTTCATCGCTAATGGTTTGCAGCTTTTCTCGCGAAATCGCCTGATTATGCAGAAAGACACCTTCACGCAGGCTAGTCTCCAGCCCCAGCGCTTTAACCTCTTGCTGATACTCCGAGGCTTTAACTCCCACGCTTTCCAGTTGACGCTGAGCCTGCGCCAACTCTTGTTTGATGATTTCGATCCGGTCGCCACCGGCGTTAATATAATCCGTATGCGTTTTTTCAACCTGCTCTTGGGTTTCTTGCTCATCGCGATCCAACTGCCTGATTTCCAGCGCCAGCGCGTCCAGTTGGTTTTGTAACCCTTTGATCCGGCTATCCCACAGGCGAAAACCACATTCCCCCATGTAAACCGGTAAGGCATCAAGCTGGGCCGTCAGCCGTTTGATCTCCGCTTCACTGCTGCGCAAGCTACGATCTAAATCGGGGAATCTGATCAGGTGATCCCGCTGATTGCGAGCATCCAGCAAACGTTCATGGATCGCCACCAGATCGGCAAACTCATCCACCACTCGGCGGGCATCGTCTTTAACACCGCTAGCTTCCAACACCAGTTCACGGATCAATTCGGTTAAATCATCGATTTTCTTTAAACCCAGCGCCCGCGCCAGCAGTGCCGGAGCATTTTTATTCTCCATATGCAGGCAGCGTCGATAGGTTTCCTGATAATCGCTAAAATTATCGCCGCATGGCGTAATGGCGGGATCTTCTTTCAACCATTGGTTCAAGCCACGCACGTTACCCTCGCCAAAGCGATCTAACAGCTCTTTCAAGGCGACATCGCGCCGGGCCACCAGATAGATCCGGCTAATGTCCGCCAGCGCGTGGCTGTGTTTGGTGGTCCAGAATAGCGCTGCCAACACGATGCAAGAGCCATCGTCGGCACGGTATAACGCCCTTAATGCGGTAAGCACTGGCCCTTCACGCTTGCTTTTGACCCGCGTTTTGGCTCCGTCATGCTCCGAGCCGAAACTGCCGCGCATATAGGACACCAGCGAACGATCGGTGCGATCCCCCTGCGCCGCGGCAATATTAAACGAGGCTTTACCCGCGGGCAGCAGCAGCGCCATCAGGCCATCGATCAGCGTCGATTTACCTGACCCGTTATCCCCGGTCACCAGCGTGCCCAACGGATCGATGACGGCCGTATGCAGTTGATGAAATGAGCCCCAGTTATAGACGGATAACTCAGCCAGTCTGATTTGCCCACAATCAGCACCAGCCAGCATCAATTGTTCACTCTTCGCCATCATCTGCTTCCTCCTTGTTAGCCGGAGAGGTTCCCGCGTTCAGAGCCAGCCGCTCATACTCTTCGAGCATAGCCTCCAAAAATGCCGCATTGACCACATAACGAATGACCGGGGTAATTTCATAGCGCTCACTCTCACCACGGATCGCCGACAAAATATAGCGCTCGGCCATTTTATCTAACGCCGAATTCAGCTTTTTTCTATCCGCCTTGCTGTTATTGGTTAACGGCAGAAAGGGCGTCAGGTGGCTTTCGATACGCTCAATGTCAATGATCACACGCTGTTCGCCTGCGCGTTCCCGCTCCTGATAATGCTTGCGTAGTACCAACAGCAGTAAGGTGTCATACAAGGACAAGGTCCGGCGGTTAATCAGGGAAATGGTTTCCGTCTCTTCATCTTTCTCCAGATCTTGCTGCAGGACAAAAGCCACTCCGCCCGGTTCATCCAGCAATAAACGTAGATACATATTGGCCAGGTGATTACCGATGACGGCCTGATGGCGACATAAGGCTTCAAACAGCTTGGGCTTTTGCGCGGCCAGTACGACGCCAACACGCAGCAGGCTAACGAGAGTACGCCGGATCTCCGGGGCTAACACCTCGGTATCAACTTCCGTTATCTCTGGTTCAGCGGTAGCAAGCTCTGTTGCCACCAAATCCAGCTCCAAATCCAGCCGCTCTAGCGGCTGTTTTGCCACTTGTTCAGGTTCGGGAGTTCGTTCCCGTTGCTCCTTGCTAAGCTGGCTTAAACGCCGCATGCGATCCAGTAAATCGCCTGATGACACTTTCTCTTCGCTCACAGCGCCAGCTCCCCCAAGTTCGCGGGAAACATGGCCGCACTCAGCAGATAGCCGGGTATCACCGCATTCAGTTGCACACCTTGTTTATCCGTCACCATTATGGTTTCCTTTTCATCCAGCTCTGTCGCTTTCACCGCTTTGGCAACGCGCAACCAGGCAACCAACTCTTCCAGCCCCATCTCTAACGGCTGCTGCTGTGCCAATGCGGCAAGGGTCATAGGGCCACCACGTTGCAATAGTTCCAGCAGGCACTGCGCCACTTCGAGCATTCTTACCGTGTCCAGATAGTCCAGCATATCGTCGCTGGGAATGCTGCCGTTAGTTTGAACTTCTACGCCAGAGGTATCCAACTGCTCATCGGGAGACTTCAGCAGCAGCGCATCTGGCGAGTAAAAGCGAATATGCCCAGTGGGTAGACGTACCGAGGTGCTGATTTTCAAGCTGTTCTGGTCTTCCTTGAAGCGGATCGCCAACCGCTCCAGCCGCCCCAACAGACGATCCACCGCGCGCTGTTCAGACAATGTCCCGCTTTCGATATAAGCACGCAAGCTCTCTTCGGTCTTACGGCGGATCAGAAATACCCGTTCACTTTCACGGCTCAGTTCACGCATCAGTTGCCCAAGAAACTGCTTCTGCTGGGTCGTTAATGATTCTGCGACCGGGAGATTCAGGATCACCTGTAACTGCTCACGAAATTCCGTCGTACGGTTTTGATCGCACAATAATTGGAAAAACCCCTCGAAGGCACTGCCAGCATCGGTCTCAGTCAACAATTGTTCTTTTTCCAGCACCGCCAATAGCACTTCCCCTCGGCTTGCTCCCTGTTCGATCATCTGGATACGAATATCTTTATCCATGGTGCGGATTTCGTCTTCGACACGGCGAAAATCCCCCGTCAGCACCGAAGCCAACTGATAGATTTCCCGTAAGCGCTCTCGTTGCTGAGAAGGCGACAACTCAACGATCACTCCGGCCTTAACCGCGTCGATTTCACGTTGAATTTCACGCCTTTTCTGCTCAAGCACCGCCAAACGGCGATCGGGATTAGGGGAAATAGAAATGACAAAATCACGTACCGCATCTTGTACGATGCGTAAATGTGAGGCCGTGGTGGTGGCATTGTGCTGGTCTAAGGAGAGGCTAAAGCGTAAGGCTGTCTCACAGGCATCGGTTTTGGTCAGTTGTCCGTCCAACTCACGTAACCACCCTGCCTGGATCCATTGGTTCAGATAGCTGGTCGCTGGGCTTTCGGTGATCCAAATGCCCTGGAGGCGGCACTGTTCAAGGATGCTTTCCAACAGAATGCGGGCTCGCCCATAGGGCACTTCATTTTCTTCACTGAACAGATCGGCGACGAAAGCCAATATCAGCGGGGCGTTATCTGCGCGCAATAACTTCCAGGCAATATTTTCCTGATAGATACGCCGGAATCTGGCTTGGAACTCATAGAAACTAATGATAAACCTCTCTTTCCTTATAAGAAATCCTGAGGGATTACATTAGTTTATTTTACTTATGTTATTTCTTTGTTCAATATTTAATCCCGCACTTAGCGGGAAAAAGGCCGTATCCCGCCACCAAATTCCGGCTGAGCGCTGACGTACAGCAGCACACCGGCAAACAGCAGAATCAAACCTCCGGCTAACGCCAACGTACCCCAAGCAACCGCACTCCAGGCTGCCGGTGCGCGCTGACGGCTGAGGCGTATCGCCAACTTACGGCTGTAATGCACCAACAGCGCCAATCCGGAAATCGTGATCGAGGTACCCAGTGCCATGGCCAGTGCCGACAACACGCCCCAGGTAAAAACGCCGATCACCTTGGAAAACAGCAATACCAGGATCGCCCCGGAGCAAGGCCGTAGCCCCATTGCCAGCACAATAGCCGTTTTGGTGCGCCAATCATTGCCAGCTTGCAGTTCCTCATCGCTCGGCAAATGCCGGTGGCCACAACCACAATTCGCGCTATGCACATGATCGGCTGGCAAAGGCTGCAAGCTGTTGATGCGCAGCACAGGCCGAGGACGCATGGCTTTCACCGCCATAAACAAGCGCTTTAATGCCCGCCAACTGAGCAAGACGCCGAGCAGGATCACCAGAATAAAACTGCCCTTCTCCAGCCAGAAACTACTTTGATGCAACTGGCGGGAAGAGAGCTGCAGCACCACCAGCACTAGCGTGACCAGGGAAATCGCGACCAATCCCTGTACCACGGAGGCAGCAAACGTCAGCTTCAGGCTGCTTTTCAACCGTGCCGGGTGGGTAGCCAGATAGGTGGCGATCACCACTTTACCGTGGCCCGGACCCAGGGCATGCAATACGCCATAGCCTAGACTGAACAGCATCAGCGCCACTCCCGCTTGCTGGGGATCCGCTTTTACCTGTTGCAGCAACGCCGCCATTTCCTGATGTAGCCCTTTCTGCCACACCACGCTTTGCATCAACAACTGCGGCCAGTAATGCCAAACCCACTGAGCCACCGCCGCCAGCAGAATGAAGAACAGCAACAACGGCCACAGGCTGAAGGCCCAATGACGCTGAGGTTTGCTGGCCTGGCTGAGATTCACTGACATGTCAACGTCACCCGCTGGGCAAACTGTTGCCCTAACGCCATATCTTCGCCGGGCGAGTCATTCTTATCGAGAGACAGTGCGTAGGCTTGCAACGACTCATTCGGCTTTGGTGTCATCAGGCTGAATTTGCACTGCTTGGCCATTTCTGGCGGCAAGTGCAGCGCCTTTTGATCCTGATAGGTCATGTCCACAAAATAGGTGGGATCGTAGGTGGCAATCTCAAACGGCTTCCCCACCAGCGGCTGTGGCTCCGCCAGCGGCAACACAAACTCCAGCACGGCTTTATGGCCCTGCCGGGATAGATGGTATTCGGTTGGCAAGTTGAGGTATTTCACCGGTTTGCCTGCGCGGTAAATATCGGTGAAATAGTGCTGCCCGAGGACGTTAGCCATCACTTCCGCCGCCAGTTTTTTCCAGACTTCTGAATCGCTGTTGGCATTTTCTGCGTCATACAGCAGATCCGCCGAGGTGATCTCATCCATTACCCAAACCATTTTTAAACCGGTCAGCTTCTGATCCTTAGCCACAAAGGTGGTGTTCATATCGATAAAACTGTGTGGGTGGGCCAGTGCCCCCATGCTGATCATCATTACCAAGCAGGCCACCAGGGCGCGGAGTTTCATCATCCAAGCATACTTTTTATTGTTATAATATAACATCAACAAAACCTCAACCGGCGTGAACAAGCCGAATAACTGTGACGAAAGTAGTAAGCCGAAGTAAAAGCAGGGGCAACAGCCACGCCCCGCAGAGCCTTTTGCTATGCTTAAACATAATTTAAACACGACCTGCCAGAAGGTGATATGAGCCTGGAGACTTCTTCTGCGCCTGAGTTCTCCGGTCAACAACGGCGCTGTCATTTACTGCTGATGCTGTATGCGCCAGTGCCCTCGGTACAACTGGAGACAATCGGCCAAATCAACGGCGTAGACCTGCTCATTACCCGGCAAGATATAGCCGAGGTTGCTAGCGAGATCCAGCATTTCCATCATCTGGAAATCAGCGGCGACCCCGACGAAGGCTACCAGATCCAGGGCAGCGCGCTGGATCTTCGCTTGTGTCTGCTCCAATGGCTACGGCGAGCCTTGCGTTGCAGCCCTGAGTTTGTCGAACAACACTTTGGCCCTCAGTTTCAGCGGGCGATGCAGCTTCAGCACCAACAGCTTCCGGCGCTGGAATTGTGCATCAACCAATGTGAACAGCGCCTTAACCGCCGTTTTGAGCAGCGTGACCGACTGTTTTTGCAACACTATCTTTGTTATTGCGTCTGGGCTAGCCAGCATCAGCGCCATCCTCAATTTGATCGCCGCCAGCATGAGTGGCTGCAAAGCAAGCCAGAGCACCTGGCGGCAGCGGAACTGCATCAAGCGCTGAATCAGCTATTTGGCCAGCTCGGTGATAGTAGAGAATGCGACTTCCTGGCGTTGATGTTTACCCTGCTGAAAAGTCACAGCTACCAGAGCAGTGATTCGCCAGAGGACCAACGCTTGATGGCGGCCATCGGGCAGGTGGTGGAACGCTTCCAGCAGATCTCCGGCATGCATTTCAGCAGCCAGGAGGGATTAATCAGCCAGCTGTTTGCCCATTTGGCCCCTGCCGTGGAACGCTGCCGGTTTGCTATCGGCATCGACAATACGCTACTGGAAGAGGTGGTCCGTAAATATCCCCGTCTGATGCGCACCACGCAGGAGGCATTAGCACCGTTTGAACAAGAATATGAGATTCAATTTTCGCGGGAAGAAGCAGGGCTAGTGGCGATCAGCTTTGGTGCCTGGTTGATGCAGGGCAACGCGCTGCAGGAAAAGCAGATACTGTTGCTGACGCTGGATAACCCGCAGTTGGAAGAAGAAGTGGAATATCAGATCCGCGAACTGACGCTATTGCCGTTAAATATCAAATATCAGCCGTTGCACGATTATCTGCTCGCAGGCGCGCCGCAAGGGATTACGCTGGTGATCAGCCCCTATGCCACACCGAGCCAGGAGCAACCACCCACACTGATTATTACCGAATTGCCGCTGGAGCGTCAGCAGCGCAAGGCGATCCGTGCGCTGCTGGAAAGCCATTAGCGGCTGCTGCTAACCGCCACCGCCGGTGGGCGAATAAACAGCGCTGGCACCACCACCGCGACCATCACCCAGAACACTCCGCCCTGATAATGCTCGAACAGGAAGCCGGCCACCACGGTCATCACGGCAATGCCGCCGCCCATCGCCAGCGCCGAATAAACTGCCTGCAGACGGATGACTTCTGCCCCCTGACGCGCCGCAATAAAGCGCATTGCCGCCAGATGGCAGACCGTGAAGGTACCACAGTGCAGCACCTGCACCAGCAACAGCCAGCCGATTTCCGTCGTGCTTGCCATCAACCCCCAACGCAAAAGACCGCATACTGCGGAAAGTAACAGCAGATTACGCGCGTTCCAGCGGCGGAACAGGAAATTGCTGCTGGCAAAGATAACCACTTCGGCGACCACGCCCAAAGACCACAGGTAGCCGATAGTCGCCGCAGAATAACCCGCCTCTTCCCAATAGATAGAGGCAAAGCTGTAATAACCGGCATGTGCCCCTTGCAACAGCGTCACGCACAGCAGAAAACGCCAGACTGGCCCTTCGCTGAGCAGTTCACGCCAGGAGCGGCTAGGTTCATTCTGCGCCCGAGCCTCACCTTGTGGCAGCACGCTCGGTTTCAGCAACATGCCCACCAGCATCGCCAGGATGCTGACCAGCAGGCTGATCAAAATCGCATTATGGCCCCAAACGGACACCAGCTTGCCGGTTAACGCCGAGCCGATCACAAAGGCCAGCGATCCCCACAGCCGCACCCGGCCATAGTCCAGAGTGATCTGCCGTTGCCAGGTGGCAGCCAACGCATCGGTCAGGGGAACCAGCGGGGAGAAGAACAGGTTAAAACCGGCGATCACCAATATCAGCCAGGCCCAGCCATTACCGAAGCAGAAGCCGACGGCAAACGCCAGAGAGAGCAATGCCAACAGGCGCAACGCGGTGATTAAATAAGAGGGATCTTTAACACGTGGAGCAATCAGCAGGCTACCCAGGAAGCGCGCTACCAAGCCAGCGCCGAGCAAGATACCGATGGTTTCAGGCGGTATACCTTCACCTTTTAACCAAACGCTCCAAAACGGTAGATAGATGCCATAGGAAAAGAAGTACGTGAAATAACTGAGAGCGAGCCAACGCGTTGATTGCAGAACCATGTTCCCTCCAGGATGAGGGCAATACTTTGACAGAGCTCACACCTTGCAGCAATCTTCATTCATGCCCAAAGGGCTAGAGTGCAAAGTAGTTCACAGTTTAGCTGCAACAAAACCAAAAAAAACCCGCCGAGGCGGGTTTATCTGCAAACCAATCGAAGTACTTAGGCGTAAACCGGGAAGCGAGCGCAGATATCCAGCACTTTCTTCTTGGTACGTTCGATAGTGGCTTCGTCGTTCAGGTTGTCCAGCACGTCACAAATCCAGCCAGCCAGTTCACGCACTTCGGCTTCTTTAAAGCCACGGCGAGTCACCGCTGGGGTACCCAGACGGATGCCAGAAGTCACAAACGGGCTCTTAGGATCGTTTGGCACGCTGTTCTTGTTAACGGTGATGTTAGCGCGGCCCAACGCGGCATCGGCTTCTTTACCGGTCAGGTTCTTATCGACCAGATCCAGCAGGAACAGGTGGTTGTAGGTGCCGCCAGAAACCACTTTGTAACCGCGATCCAGGAACACTTTCACCATCGCTTTGGCGTTATCGGCCACTTGCTGCTGGTAAACCTTGAACTCAGGCTCCATCGCTTCTTTCAACGCTACCGCTTTACCCGCGATCACGTGCATCAGCGGGCCGCCCTGGCCGCCAGGGAAGACGGCAGAGTTCAGCTTCTTGTACAGATCTTCATCACCACCTTTGGCCAGGATCAGGCCGCCACGCGGCCCCGCCAGCGTTTTGTGGGTGGTGGTGGTCACGACGTGGGCATGAGGAACCGGGTTCGGGTAAACGCCAGCGGCAATCAGGCCAGCCACGTGTGCCATATCCACGAACAGGTAAGCACCGATGCTGTCAGCGATTTCACGCATTTTTGCCCAATCAACCACACCGGAGAAGGCCGAGAAGCCGCCGATGATCATTTTTGGTTTGTGGGTCTGCGCCTGTTTGGCCAGATCGTTATAGTCAATCTGCCCCGTTTCGTCGATGCCGTAAGGCACCACGTTATACAGCTTACCGGACAGGTTCACTGGTGAACCGTGCGTCAGGTGGCCGCCGTGTGCCAGATTCATCCCCAGGATGGTGTCGCCCGGCTGCAGCAGTGCGGTATAAACGGCAAAGTTAGCCTGGGAACCTGAGTGTGGCTGCACGTTGGCATAGTCGGCACCGAACAGCTCTTTGGCGCGATCGATCGCCAGTTGCTCAACGATATCAACGTATTCGCAACCGCCGTAGTAACGCTTGCCCGGATAGCCTTCTGCGTATTTGTTGGTCAGTTGGGAACCCTGGGCCTGCATCACACGCGGGCTGGTGTAGTTCTCAGACGCAATCAGCTCAATGTGCTCTTCCTGACGCACCACTTCCTGCTCCATTGCATGCCACAGTTCGGCATCATAATCAGCAATGTTCATTTCACGCTTTAACATCCGGCATCTCCTGACTGAAATCAGCTAGCTTTCCCCTATGGATTTCAAGCTGCAGCTAGGCGACAAGCTATCTCATCCCCAGGAGCTTACTTTTCGTAAGTGACTGGGGTGTGATAGTGCAGGTAACAACGCTGCAGCTTGAAAGACGACGGGGATAATTTTACCCATATGGGTTCTGGGCCACAGTGTAAACCGTTTCGGCCTATCGAAGATAGGTCTTGACAGAGGTTTTTACGCAAACGATTGGCATCAGGTGGCGTAAGGCTTTGAACCCTTAAAGGACGCATTTTGGCAACGGAGTTTTACTCATCAACAAAATGCGCTTTTTTCATGTTCTGTGAAGGCGATCGACGGTTAACACCCCCGCAACCACAACAAGGATATTTACAAGCGCGGGATAAATTTATAAGATGCATTTAAAATGCATCTATTAGATCATCATAAAAGCATCCCCAAGGAGCCTCACCATGCTGGATAGTCAAACCATCGCCACCGTTAAATCTACCATCCCCCTGTTAGCCGAAACCGGCCCCAAACTGACCGCCCACTTCTACGATCGCATGTTTGCTCATAACCCTGAATTGAAAGATATTTTCAATATGAGCAACCAGCGTAACGGCGATCAGCGCCAGGCGTTGTTCGATGCTATCTGCGCTTACGCCAGCAATCTGGAAAACCTGGCCGCCCTGCTGCCTGCGGTAGAACGCATTGCCCAGAAGCACGCCAGCTTCAATATCCAGCCCGATCAGTATCAGATTGTCGGCCACCACCTGTTAGCCACGTTGGACGAAATGTTAAGCCCTGGCCAGGAAGTGCTTGATGCCTGGGGAAAAGCCTACGGGGTGCTGGCCAACGTGTTTATTCAGCGTGAAGGCCAGATTTATCAGGAAACGGAAAAGAGTGACGGCGGCTGGCGTGATTTGCGAGCCTTCCGCATCGTGAAAAAACAGCCGCAGAGCGAGGTCATATCCAGCTTTGTACTGGCACCGGTAGACGGCGGCCGCGTGGCCGATTACCAGCCAGGTCAGTATCTGGCGGTTTATATTAACGATGGTAGCCTGCAACATCAGGAGATCCGCCAGTATTCACTCACCACCGCATCGAACGGGGAATATTACCGTATCGCGGTCAAACGTGAGGAACAGGGGGCCGTTTCCAACTTCCTGCATCAACAGGCCAAAGAAGGCGATATCATTCATCTCGCGGCACCACACGGCGATTTCTTCCTGCAGGTAGAACCTACTACGCCGGTGGCATTAATCTCGGCAGGTGTTGGCCAAACACCAATGCTGGGGATGCTTAACACCCTGCACGACAATCAGCATCCGGCCAACATCCACTGGCTGCATGCAGCAGAAAACGGCTCGGTGCATGCTTTTGCCGACGAAGTGGCGGAGATTGCCGGGCGCATGCCTAATCTGAGCCGTCATGTCTGGTACCGTGAACCTAATGCCGATGATGTGCAGGGCCGCGATTATCACAGCCAGGGCCTGATGGATCTGAGCGTATTGCGTGGCGAGTTGAGCGATCCGCAGATGCATTACTACTTCTGTGGCCCAGTGCCGTTTATGCAGTACGTGGGTAAGCAGTTGCTTGAGATGGGCGTGGAGGCCGAACGTATCCACTACGAATGCTTCGGCCCGCACAAGGTGCTGTAAGGCTTCAGGTAACGGGCGCAGCACGCTGCGCCCCTAGATCCTGTTATTTAGTCCGCTTCCACGCATCCCGTACCTGCTCCGCCGTCACCGGCGCAGCCTGGTTCCCCCAGCTCCCGCGCAGATAGCTCATCAGATCGGCAGCCTTCTGATCGTTGAGCACCCAGCCATAACCCGGCATAACGATCGCCGTGGCATGTTGGGTGACCGGCGTATGCGCGCCCTCCAGCACCACGCGCAAGGCGGTCAGCGGATTATCCGCCGTCACCGACAGATTGCCCGCCAGAGCAGGTATGACGTTGTCGCTCCCCTCCCCCTTATTGCCATGGCAAGTTGAACAGTACATCGCATAGATCTGCCCGCCTGAAGCCATGCTTGCGCTTGATGCCGCCGTAGTTGCTACAGGTTTCGGTGCCTCTATCTCCAGGCTGTGTACATACTGCGCGATAGCCTTTAAGTCGTCATCACTGAGGTATTGCGTGCTGTGCGCCACCACGTCGCTCATCGGCCCGGCCACGGCCGCATGTTGGCTACGGCCGCTTTTCAGCAGCGCAACCACATCATCCGGCTTCAACCCACGCAGGCTCGGTGCATACCAACCATCCAACTCTGCACCGCTCAGGAACTCAGGGGATTGGTTATCCAACCCTTTTTCCTGCATCGCCCAGCCGCGCGGAGTATGGCAACTGCCACAGTGGCCCAACCCCTGAACCAGATAGGCGCCGCGGTTCCACTGGGCGCTTTGCTTACTGTCTGGCTGATAGGTTTGGTCTTCATGGAACAGCGTATTCCATACCGCTAACGGCCAACGCATGGACAACGGCCAGCTGATATCGCTTTCCCGGTTGGCAGTGTCTTGCGCCGGGACTTCGTGCATCAGGTAGTCATACAGAGCGCGCATGTCCTGCTCGCTCATTTTGGCGTAGGAGGTATAAGGCATGGCGGGATACAGACGATGCCCATCTTTGGCCACGCCCTGCCGCATGGCACGGTCGAACTCTTCAAAGCTGTAGCTGCCAATACCTTGCTGCTTATCCGGCGTGATGTTGGTGGCATAGATATCCCCTACCGGCGTGGGGAACTTCATACCACCCGCCAGTTCCTTACCACCCGGAGCCGTATGGCAAGCCGTACAGTCCCCTGCCTTGGCCACGTATTCACCGGCGGACATGGCGTGAGCCGAGCCACCAGCCAGTAACAGCATCAGATACAACGGACGTAATGTCATACCCCCTCCTTGGCAGCCACTTTGCCGTAAGCCAGTTCATTCACTGCTCGCCAAGCCTGATCGATCGCCGAGTTGGCATAGGGGCTCCAGTCGGAATCGGAATTGGCAATGACGATCTTGCCGATCGGCTGCCGCGCGGTTTCGATGATCTTTTTAGCCTCATCTTCATCATCGAACATGCCGTTGAGGAAATAGGAGTAACCGTGCGACCAGCGGTTGACGGTGATCGCCTGAATATCCCGCTGATGATCAAATCCGGCATCACCTAACATGCCCTGCAACTGTTCACGGATCATCTGCTCGTGTACCTCAAACGGTGTTCCTAGCAACAGCGCTCTTCCTTTGCGCGACTGTTCACGCGGGCTAAGGCCGCTGCCGGGCAATGTTGGCACATACACCATATGCAGCCCGATAGGCTGATTTGGATCGCGTGGGTGCTGATATCCCCCCATGCTTACCGGGTAGTCCAGTTTCACCCGGCTATAAGGCGCAGTCGGGGCATAGACTTCGTGCACCCCCAGCTTGATAAACGGCTGCCAGTTGCGTATCACCACCTTACTGTACACCAACGGCGATTTGACGTTCTGCTTCAGGGCCTCTTGCTGCTCGTGAGGCATTTCCGGGATCAGATAAGGGATCATCATGTTGTAACCGGCCATCACCACCTGCCCGGCACGCACTTTGACCATCTTCTCGCCGTTGATATAGGCCAACTCGGCCTTATCACCCACGTTGGCCACGTGCAGCCCGGTGCTGTTCAAGCGTAGTTTTACCGGAGACTCGGGGCGATCCAACTGGCTGTAATCAAACTTTGCCAGGATGACGTCGTTCATATCTTTGCCACCCGGTGCCACCGCCGGGATCAAATGGCGCACCATCAGGCGAGCCAGCGTGGCATTGCCATCCGGGAAGTGGAACACATAGGGATCGTCGAGATCGGCCTGCGATTCCTCATCCAGCGGCGGCAGGTTCATGCCGCTCAGGCCCGGCAGATCACAGATTCGGGCATCGCTGCATGAGGTCGCATCAATGCCGACGGCCTGAAAATCGTTGGTGGTTTGCTGGAAATAGCGGATCGCCATTTCGCTCAGCCCCACTTTCTCGCGCAGGAACTGGCTATAGCTGTGCTTGTCCAACCAGGCCATCTTCTCTTCCTGGCTCAGGCCCGGCAGGTAGTCTTTTTCGACGGTGTGCAACGCAATCAAGGCCTGACGATCGGCCTGCGGCAACGGGAAGTCGTTGATAAAATCTTCATAAGAGCGACCATTGAGGCGGTCACGCGGAATATCATCCGCCACCACTCGGCCCGGATCGCCACTCACCACCTTATCAACGCCAAAGTTCTGGCGATCGAAATAGACGCCACGGCTAAGATTCAGATCCGGGTAGAAAGTAGTGTCGAAGGCCTTTTCCATACCGTCCAGGCTAACGCCCAGGTTTTTCAATAGCCCCATGGCGACCGGGCTGAAGTTGGAACGCGGCGATTGTAACGATTCGCTGCCCCCGTAGCCGAGGAGGGTGCCGTTCTCGCTGCTGAATTCGTTACGCTTGGCATGGCCGCCAAAGTCATCATGGTTATCAATCAGCAAGATACGTTGCTGTTTGCCCTTCATCTGCTGCCAGAAACAGGCCGCCGCCAAGCCACTGATGCCAGCGCCAACGATCACCAGATCGAATTCTTCCTCGATCGGCAGGCTGCCAAAATCAAAGGTTTTGCCATCACGCCCCAGTTGGTGGGCATGCTCGAATGAGCCTGGGTGATTGCCACGCAGGCCAGTTAACGCGGGTGGGTAATACAGGGTTTGATGGGCGGCTTGCGGCGATGCGCGCAGGATCTGCATCGGCGTTAGCCCTGCGGCGATGGTGATCGCCACCCCATTAAGAAAATCGCGACGGGTGATAGCCATAAAAGCGTCCTTTTATTCTTTATTATTATCAGGCCAGCCGAAGCCAGCCTGAGAGCCGCGTTATTGTGCGTATAAATCCTGCCAGATCAAGCAGATTAGTGTTTGAACATGACGTGGCGAATGGTGGTGTAATCCTCCAGTCCGTACATCGACATGTCTTTGCCATAACCAGACAGCTTCTGCCCGCCGTGCGGCATTTCGCTCACCAGCATAAAGTGGGTGTTCACCCAGGTGCAGCCATACTGCAAACGCGCGCTAAAGCGATGGGCACGCCCTACATCACGCGTCCACAAAGAGGAAGCCAAACCGTAATTGGAGGCGTTGGCCCAGGCCAGCACCTGCGCCTCGTCGTCGAATTCCGTCACCGTCACTACCGGGCCAAACACTTCACGCTGGACGATCTCATCTTCCTGGCGCGCACCTGCCAACAGCGTTGGTTGGAAGTAGAAGCCAGGGCCAGAGACTTTTTCGCCCCCGGTGACCACCTGGATATGAGGCAGTGCTTTGGCCCGCTCAACAAAGCCAATCACCCGCTCCAGATGCTGGGAAGTGATCAACGGCCCTAATTCGGTACTGCTGTCTTCCGGTGGCCCGATCTTCAAGCTGGCCACCGCTTCACCCAGCGCTTTCACCAGTTGTGGGTAAATGCCTTTTTGCGCATAGATCCGGCAGGCGGCGGTGCAATCCTGCCCGGCATTGTAAAAACCGAAGGTGCGGATGCCGTCAACAACCTGCTGAATATCGGCATCATCGAAGACGATCACCGGCGCTTTGCCCCCCAGCTCCATATGCGTACGTTTAATGCTTGGCGCGGTATGGGCAATGATATGTTCGCCAGTAGCAATAGAGCCGGTAAGAGACACCATCCGCACCTTGTCGTGGCCGGTCAGCACATCGCCCACGCTGGCACCCCGGCCAAACAGCACGTTGAGCACGCCCGGCGGGAACACGCCAGCGGCCAGTTCGGCCAGCTTGAAGGTGGTTAGCGGCGTCTGTTCAGAAGGTTTGATCACCACGCAGTTCCCCGCCGCCAACGCGGGTGCCAACTTCCAGGCGGCCATCATCAGCGGGTAGTTCCAGGGAGCAATCGAAGCCACCACGCCCAGCGGATCGCGGCGGATCATCGAGGTATGGCCGGCCAGATATTCACCGGCAGCCATGCCACTCAGGCAACGGCTGGCACCGGCGAAGAAGCGGAACACATCGGCTACCGCTGGCAGTTCGTCATTCAGCGCGCAGTGATAAGGCTTGCCACAGTTGAGGGACTCCAGTTTGGCGAAGGCTTCAGCATGCTGGTCAATCACGTCCGCCAGCGCCAGTAAGTGTTCGGCGCGCTCTTTCGGGGTGGTTTGCCCCCACTGTTCAAACGCCGCATCGGCGGCCTGCACGGCCTCTTCAACCTGCTGTGCGCTGGCCTCGGCCACGTGCACAATCACTTCTCCCGTCGCCGGGTTGTAGACCGGCAACTTTTCGCCCTGGCCGGTAACCAGTTGACCATTAATCAGCAGTTGGCTTTGCATAAGGTTATCCTTTGAAAATATTGGCATCAGCTATTTAGGGATTGAGGCATTACTTTCCGCTACCGGCGACGCTCTCTCCGCCTTTGGTCAGGTAGTACGCGCCCAGGATCGGGAACATCGTCAATACCATCACCGACAGCGCGACCACGTTGGTGATCGGCACATCACGTGGGCGGCCCAACTGGTTCAGCAACCACAGCGGCAGCGTACGTTCGTGCCCGGCGGTGAAGGTGGTCACGATGATTTCGTCGAATGACAGGGCAAACGCCAGCATGCCCCCCGCCAACAGTGCCGAGCCCAGATTCGGCAAGATCACGTAACGGAAGGTCTGCCAGCCATCAGCCCCCAAATCCATCGAGGCTTCGATCAGGCTGTGTGAGGTACGGCGAAAGCGAGCGATCACGTTGTTGAACACGATCACCACGCAGAAGGTGGCATGGCCGATGACGATCGTCATGATCCCCGGTTCGATATTCAGCGCCTTGAAGGCCGCCAGCAATGCCAGACCGGTGACAATCCCCGGCAAGGCAATAGGTAACAGCAGCAGCAAAGAAATGCTGTCCTTGCCGAAGAAATCCCGGCGATACAGCGCCGCGGCGGCCAGAGTGCCAAGCACCAGCGCAATCGCCGTGGCCAGGCAGGCGATCTGCACCGAAAGCAGTACCGCATCAATAATGTCCTGCCGCCCCGCCGCCACGCTGAACCAATGCAGGGTAAAACCCCGCGGTGGGAAGCTGAACGCCGCGTCTTCGGTGTTGAAGGCGTACATGGCGATAATCACTATCGGGAAGTGCAGGAAGATCAGGCCACCCCAGGCGGCCAGTTTCAGCCCTAACGGCGCGCGTTCAGAGTGCATCGAAGGCCCCCAGGCGTTTCACAATCGAGAGATAAATGGCGATCAGGACGATCGGCACCAGCGTAAAGGCGGCCGCCATCGGCATATTGCCGATCGCCCCCTGTTGGGCATACACCATGCTGCCGATAAAATAGCCCGGCGGCCCCACCAACTGTGGCACGATAAAGTCGCCCAGCGTCAGTGAAAAGGTGAAGATGGAACCGGCTGCGATACCCGGTACCGCCAGCGGCAGGATCACATAGCGGAACGTTTGGGACGGGCGCGCGCCCAGATCCGCAGAAGCGTGCAGCAAAGAAGGTGGCAAGCGCTCTAACGCCGCCTGGATCGGTAAGATCATGAACGGCAGCCAAATATAGACAAACACCAGGAAGCGCCCAAGACCGGAAGTGGATAGCGTATTCCCCCCAACGCCGGGAATGCTCAGAATGCTCGCCAATACCGGCTCCAGCCCCATATGTTGCAGGAACCACTGCGCCACGCCGTCCTTCGCTAGCAACAGCGTCCAGGCATAGGCTTTAACGATGTAGCTGGCCCACATCGGCATCATCACGGCGATATAAAAGAACGCCTTCACCTTGCCGCTGGTATATCGGGCCATGTAATAGGCGATCGGGAACGCCAATACCGCACTGGCCAGCGAAACTACTACCGCCATGGTCAGTGTACGGACGATGATGTCGTAATTGGCCGGGTTAAACAGCGCGCTAAGGTTGGCGAAGGTCAGATCCGGCGTCACCGTCATGGTGAAATCGTCGAAGGTGTAAAAACCCTGCCACAGCAGGGTCAGCAGCGAGCCAAGATACACAGCCCCAAACCACAGCAGCGGTGGCACCAGCAACAACAGCAGATACAGCGTTGGCTTGCGGTACAGGTAGGTTGAAATCGCGCGAATTTTACCGCCGGGCGCTGCCGGCTGCTCGATGCTCATGTCCATCTCACCTCTCCTCCAGCAGCGGTACCATTGCCTCTCTGGCCCAACAGGCGGTGACCGGCTGACCGATCAGACGCTGCTGTGCCACGGCCTGCCACTGTGGGTTAGCCTGGCTGACCAGCAGTTTCTCACCGCTGCTCAGGGCGATTTCATAGCGTGTCGCCGCTCCTTGGTAATGGATATCCTGCAAGGTACCCTGAACCTGAACTTCCCCCTGCGCTGCCCCGCGTTGATCCAACAGGCGGATATGCTCTGGGCGGATCGAGAAGGTGGCCGATTGCCCCAGCAACCGCTCCGCCAGTGCGCTGCGTACCACGTTGGACGTGCCGACAAACTCGGCAACAAACGGCGTTCTTGGCCGCATATACAGTTCGCGAGGCGCATCTACCTGCTCAATGCGGCCATTGTTAAATACCGCCACCCGATCGGACATCGACAGGGCTTCGCTTTGATCGTGCGTGACGAAGATAAAGGTGATGCCGAGTTGGCGTTGCAGCTTCTTCAACTCCCCCTGCATCTGCTCGCGCAGTTTCAGATCCAACGCCCCGAGCGGCTCGTCCAGCAGTAGGACGCGTGGACGATTAACCAATGCACGGGCCAGAGCTACGCGCTGACGCTGGCCACCGGAAAGGTGCGCCGGTTTACGCTCGGCGGCGAACCCCAACGCCACGCTTTCCAACGCCTGATTCGCCCGCGCCAGCCGCTCACGCTTGGCAACGCCTTTCACCATCAAGCCGTAGGCCACGTTCTCCAGCACCGACATGTGCGGGAACAGCGCATAGTCCTGGAACACGGTATTCACATCGCGCTGATAAGGCGGCAAGTTGCTCGCCTCTTGCCCATGAATGCGGATGGAGCCCGAACTCAGTTGCTCAAAACCGGCGATCAACCGCAGGCAGGTGGTTTTACCCGAGCCAGAAGGCCCAAGCATGGAGAAAAACTCGCCGTCCTGTATTTCAACAGAAACCCGATCTACGGCGCGAACATCGCCGAAAATGCGCGAGACATCGATAAACTGCACAGCAATGGTCATGATGTACGCTCCAAAATGTTGCCCCTCACCCCAACCCTCTCCCAAAGGGAGAGGGAGCTGTTAGTCCCTGCTCTTTTGGAAGTAAAAAGGTCATCTCAGCAAACTCGATCGGTCCCCCACAGGGGAGACGTCTGGCGCTCGCAGGTGAGAACAGTGATAGTTATCTACCGCCCATAATGGCGATGTAATCCTGGGTCCAACGGCTATAAGGGACGAACTTGCCGCCCTCAGCCTGTGGCGTTTTCCAGAAGGCAATCTTGTCGAACTGGTTGAAGCCGTTGGTTTCACACCCTTTGTCACCGAGCAGGGTGCTGGCTTTGCAACCTACTGGAACTGCTGGTAACGAACCAAACCAGGCCGCGACGTCACCCTGTACCTTCGGTTCCAGCGACCAGTTCATCCACTGGTAGGCGCAGCTTGGATGCTTAGCCTCGGCGTGCAACATGGTGGTATCCGCCCAGCCGGTAACCCCTTCTTTCGGGAATACGGTAGCGATAGGCTGACCTTCGCCTTTCAGGGCGTTGGCCTGGTATGGCCAGGCGCTGGAGGCCACCACGCCTTCGTTTTTGAAATCGCTCATCTGTACCGAGGTGTCATGCCAGTAACGGTGGATCAACGCGTGCTGGCTACGCAGCAGTTTCAGTGCCGCCTGATACTGCTCTTCGTTCAGTTGGTAAGGGTCAGTGATGCCAAGCTGGGGTTGAGTGGCTTTCAGGAACAGTGCCGCATCGGCGATGTAGATTGGGCCGTCGTAAGCCTGCACCCGACCCTGATTGGTCTTGCCATCCGGCAGGCTTTGTTGTTGGAACACCACGGCCCAGCTGTCTGGCGGCGTCGGGAAGGTTTTGGTGTTATACATCAGCAGGTTTGGCCCCCACTGATACGGCGTACCGTAGGTTTTGCCCGCCACGTTGTACCAAGGGCCGTTCAACAGGCGTGGGTCGATATTCTTCCAGTTAGGGATCAGCGCGGTATTGATTGGCTGCACGCGTTTGCCGAAGATCAGGCGCAACGAGGCATCGCCGGAAGCGGTCACCAGATCGTAACCGCCTTTCGCCATCAGGCTGACCATTTCATCCGAGGTCGCAGCGGTTTTCACATTCACCGCACAGCCGGTCTGTTTCTCAAACTGGGTCACCCAGTCGTAATTCTTGTCGGACTGACCACGTTCGATGTAACCGGGCCAGGCGATGATGTCCAACCGCCCTTCCCCTTTGCCCAACTGCTGCGGCGCATCGGCGGCCTGAGCCATACCGCAAAGGATCGTCATACAGAGCGCGGTGACTGTGGTGATTGCGTGTGTTTTTCCCATCGTAATTACCTCGGTGTTGCGTATGTTTAAAGTGCGGCAAGGAACGGTTGCCGCCGATTTTTTATCGGCCGAGTGGCTAGAAGGAAGCCTTGAACTTCGCCATCACGTGCCGGACAACGCTGTAATCCTGTAATGAATCGCTGGAGAGATCTTTGCCGTAGCCGGAGCGCTTTAAACCACCGTGGGGCATTTCGCTCGCCAGCGTAAAGTGGGTATTGATCCAGGTGCTGCCATATTGCAGATGCGCCGCGATGTGCAGCGCGCGGTCGATATTCTGTGTCCACACCGAGGAGGCCAGGCCGTATTCGGAGTCATTGGCCCAGGTCACCGCCTGCTCCAGGGTGTCGAAACGCGTCACGCTGACCACCGGGCCAAACACTTCACGCTGGACGATTTCATCGGTTTGCAGGCAACCAGCCAATAGCGTGGGCTGGTAGTAAAAACCGGGGCCGGAGTGCGCCGCCGCGCCAGTGATCAATTCGATATGTGGTTGGCTGAGAGCCCGTTCGACAAAGCTGGCCACCCGGTCACGCTGGCGGCTGCTGATCAGCGGGCCGATTTCATTATCTTCGTCGCGCTTGCGGGCAAAACGCAGGCTGGCGACAGCTTCCCCCAAGGCTTCCACCAGCTTCGGATAGATGCCGGCCTGGGCGTAAATGCGGCAGGCCGCGGTGCAATCCTGCCCGGCATTGTAGTAACCGAAGGTGCGGATACTGCTGACGACCTCATCCAGATCGGCATCGTCACAGACGATCACCGGGGCTTTTCCGCCCAGTTCCAGATGGGTGCGCTTAACGCTTTTGACCGCCGCCTGCAAGATTTTTTGCCCGGTAACGATATCGCCGGTAACCGAAACCAAGCGAACCTGCGGATGACCAACCAGATGGCTGCCTACGCCTTCGCCACCGCCGTAGACAATGTTCAACACGCCTGGCGGCAGGATTTCCTGCAACGCAGGCACCAAGGCCAGAATGGTCAATGGGGTATGTTCGGAGGGTTTGAATACTACGGTGTTGCCCGCAGCCAGCGCCGGAGCAATCTTCCAGGCCGCCATCATCAACGGATAGTTCCATGGCGCGATGGAGGCTACCACGCCGATCGGGTCACGCCGGATCATTGAGGTGTGGCCCTCAACATATTCACCAGCCAACTGGCCTTGCTGGGTGCGCACGGCCCCGGCGAAGAAGCGGAATACGTCAATGGCAGCGGGGAGATCGTCGTTCAGTGCCTGATGGAAAGGTTTACCGCAGTTCAGCGCTTCAAGGCGCGCCAGATGTTCTGCCTGCCGTTCGATGGCATCGGCAATACGCAGCAGGATTGTTGCTCGGAAAGCGGGAGTGGTACGTGACCAGTGGGAAAATGCCTGCTGCGCGGCGGCAACTGCTTGCCCCACCTGGGTTGGCGTTGCCTCGGCAATGGAAACCAGGGTTTCACCGTTGGCAGGATTAACAATGGTCTCCTGATGGCCTTCACCCTCGACCGACTCGCCGTTAATGAATTGCCGACAGGACAAACCTGAAACCAACTGTAGCTCTGCCATTGCGCCGCCTCATGTGACAAAAACGTTAACTAAATGTGATAAGTTAGTTTTAATCAGACTAAGCGAGCGCACTGCGGACAACAAATTCTAAATACTGAAGGCAGCGTTCGATTAAATCGAAGGCTTGAGGCCGGTCATGTTGGTTTTGCTGTTCTCACGTGCAATGGTGAGGAATGGCGTCACCAATTCAGGCCGTGCGCTGCCACGCCGCCAGGCCAGGCCGATATCCAGCGGTTCCAGCAAATCCACCAGTTTGCGCGCTTCAATCATATTGCCCTCCAATGACCAGGCGCGGTAAGCCATATCCGGCAGGATGGCAATGCCCATGCCCGCTGCCACCAGGCTGCGCACCGCTTCGGTGGAGGCGGTTTTCATGGCGATCTCCGGCTTCAGGCCCGCTCGCCCCCAGATGCGCCGGGCATGAACGTCCATTTCATCAACGTTGAGTTGGATCAGCGGCTGTTTGGCCACGTCTGCCAAACCGATGCTTTCGTGCTCCAGCAGCGGGTGCAGCGGCGGCAGCCACAGGCGATACGGGGAGTGCATCAGCACTTCGGTCTGTAAGGCATCGCGGTCTTCAATGTTCGACAGGATCAGCACCCCGATATCAATTTCACCGCTCACCAGCAAATGCTCGATATAGGGCCGTTCGTCCTCAACCACCTGGATGGTTACATTGGGATAGGCAGACTTGAAGCGCTTGAGCAGCTCCACCAGGAAATACCCCGCCACCAGGCTGGTGACGCCGATGGTCAATTTGCCACTCAGGCTTTCGGTGCCCAGTTGCAGGCTGCGCTTGGCATTATCCACCGTTGCCAGGATCAGGTACGACTGGCGCAGGAACTGGTGCCCCTGGTGGGTCAGGTTCATTCCCTTGGCGTGGCGCTCGAACAACCGGACGCCAATGTCGGTTTCCAACTGCTGGATCGCCAGCGTGAGCGAAGACTGTGACACAAACACCGCCTGCGCCGCCGCCGAGATCGACCCGGTTTCGGCCACGGCAATAAAATGGCGGATTTGGCGTAACGTCATCATGGTAGCAACCTCAAACAAAACAGTTGGTTTGAGTGTAGATGCTCACCGGCAAGCCATCAGGAAATGTGTGAAAAACGCGATATCGTTCGCTTTTTTAGAACGCAAAGAGGGAGGGAGTGCACAAAAACCGCCAGACGTAACCAAATGGGCGCAGCATGCAGCGCCCCTACGCTTTGAGCCTGGGCATGACAATGTTGCCGAATGGGGGGAGTCGCAAGATGCACAAAAACCACCAGACGCAACCAAACGGACGTAGCATGGTGAGCCTGGGGATGGGAATGTTGTTGGATAGGAGTCGCAAGTGTTTGACCGTAGGGGCGCCGCATGCTGCGCCCGTTCCACAGTCTGCGATTAAATCGCTTCTTCGTCCTGCTCGCCGGTACGGATACGCACCACACGGGCCACGTCGAAGACAAAGATTTTACCGTCGCCGATTTTACCGGTCTGCGCCGTCTGCATGATGGTTTCCACACAGGTGTCCACGATATCGTCAGCCACTACGATCTCGATTTTAACCTTTGGCAGGAAGTCGACCATATACTCGGCACCACGGTACAGTTCGGTATGGCCCTTCTGGCGACCAAAGCCTTTCACTTCTGTCACCGTCATGCCGGTGATGCCTACTTCGGCCAGTGCTTCACGCACGTCATCCAGTTTGAAGGGCTTGATAATCGCGTCAATTTTTTTCATTTTTATTCCTTAATTACCAATTTTTACGGCCAAAGCCGGAGGTGATCGGGTAGCGGCGGTCTTTGCCAAAGTTACGAGCGGTAATGCGCGGCCCGACGGCGGCCTGACGGCGTTTATACTCGTTGATATCCACCAGGCGGATCACCTTGCGCACCACGGCTTCTTCAAAGCCCTCAGCAACCAGATCGGCAACCGATTTATCGCGCTCGACATAACCTTCCAGAATAGCATCCAGAATGTCATACGGTGGCAGGCTGTCCTGATCGAGCTGATCCGGCGCCAGTTCAGCAGACGGTGGACGATCGATCACCCGCTGAGGGATCACGTAGGAGACAGTATTACGGTATTCGGAAAGCTTGAACACCAGGGTTTTCGGCACATCTTTCAATACGTCGAAGCCACCGGCCATATCACCATACAGCGTGCAATACCCGACAGCCACCTCGCTTTTGTTACCCGTGGTTAACACGATGCTACCGCGTTTGTTAGACAAGGCCATCAGCACCACGCCACGGCAGCGGGCCTGCAGGTTTTCTTCAGTGGTATCCCGTGCGGTATCAGCAAACATCGGGGCGAGCTGGCCCATAAAGGCGTCGAACATCGGTTCAATCGAGACGATGTCAAATTCGATGCCGAGGATTTCGGCCTCTTCCTTGGCATCGGCGATGCTGATATCTGCCGTATAGCGGAACGGCATCATCAAGGCCTGAACCTTGTCTTTGCCCAACGCATCCACGGCGATCGCCAGGGTCAGTGCCGAGTCGATCCCGCCAGACAAGCCCAGCACAGCGCCTTTGAAACCGTTCTTGGTCACATAGTCGCGTACGGCCAGCACCAGCGCTTCATACACCTGCGCCAGCTGTGGCAACTCTGCTGCCGGAGCCGTCATCGGCACCACTTCCAGGCCTTTGAACTCAAGCAGAGTCACCTGCTCGGCGAAAGCCGCCAGACGATGAGTCATTTTGCCAGTGGCATCAAAGACTTTTGAACAGCCGTCGAAAATCAGTTCATCCTGCCCGCCGATCTGATTCAGATAGACCAACGGTAGACCGGTACGCTGGCAGTGGCCCGCCATCAGGGTTTTGCGGATATACGGCTTTTCACGGTTATACGGGGAAGCGTTGATCGACAGCAGGATCTCTGCCCCCGCCGCTTTCGCCGCATCGACCGGTTCCGGGAACCACAGGTCTTCGCAGATCAGCAGCCCCAGGCGGTAGCCCTTCAGCTCCACCACGCAGTTTTTATCGCCCGCATGGAAATAGCGCTTCTCATCGAATACGCCGTAGTTAGGCAGCTGTTGCTTGAAGTAACGAGCCTGCAAAGCCCCCTCAGAGAACAATGACAGCGCGTTATACAGTTTGCCGTCTTCACGCCACGGGTGGCCAACCAGGATTGCCACATCGGCGGAGGCCTGCTGCAAGCGGCTTAGCTGAGTATCGCAACGCTGGTAGAAATCATCACGGTACAGCAGGTCTTCCGGCGGATAGCCGGACAGCGCCAGTTCAGTGAACATGACCAGATCGGCTCCCGCCTTCTGCTGCTCCTGCACGGTTTGCAACATGCGCTCGCTGTTGCCTTCAATATCGCCCACCAGCAAATTCAGCTGGGCCAACGCAATGGAAAGTGATCTGCTCATATCTCTATGGTCTGCCATGCCACAACAAAGAAACCGGAGTGTAAATCATTCCGGCTACTTTGTTGAGAACCTGCGCATGCAGGTTCAGAAAAGAAAACATCATTCTTTGAAATCGTTGGCATCCAGTTCATGGCGCGACAACAATTTATAGAACTCAGTACGGTTACGGCCCGCCATGCGCGCGGCCTGGGTGACGTTACCCTTGGTGATCTGCAACAGTTTACGTAGATAGTGTAATTCAAACTGGTTGCGCGCCTCGACAAAGGTTGGCAGCGCCGTGTTTTCCCCTTCCAGCGCCTGCTCAACCAGCGCTTCACTGATCACCGGCGCCGTGGTCAATGCCACACACTGCTCGATCACGTTCACCAACTGGCGCACGTTGCCGGGCCAGCTGGCGGTCATCAGGCGTTTCATGGCATCGGAGGAGAAGCTGCGTACAAAAGGTTTGTGGCGCAGCGCCGAAGCACGTAGCAGATGGTTGGCCAGCAGCGGGATATCTTCGGCTCGCTCGTTGAGCGCCGGTATTTTCAGGTTAACCACGTTCAGACGGTAATAGAGATCTTCACGGAACTCGTTTTTTACCATCGCTTTCGGCAGATCGCGGTGGGTGGCGGAAATGATGCGTACGTCAATATCCAGATCGCGGTTGCTGCCCAGTGGGCGCACCTTGCGTTCCTGCAACACGCGTAGCAATTTTACCTGCAGCGAGAGCGGCATATCGCCAATCTCATCCAGGAACAGCGTGCCCCCCTCTGCCGCCTGGAACAAGCCTTCACGGCTGCTGACGGCACCGGTGAACGCCCCTTTGGCATGGCCAAACAGCTCCGACTCCAGCAGTTGCTCCGGCAACGCACCGCAGTTGATGGCGATAAAGGCTTTTTTGGCCCGTGGGCTGGCCGCATGGATGGCCTGTGCCAGCACCTCTTTGCCGGTGCCGCTCTGGCCATTGATCAGCACGCTGACGTCCGACTGGGCGACCATCTTGGCCTGTTCAAGCAACCGCAGCATAATCGGGCTACGGGTGACAAAATCCTCACGCCAGCTGTCATCACCGGCAGGGATCGACGACAGCGACAACGCTTCATCGATCGCCTTATACAACGCATCACGATCGACCGGCTTGGTCAGGAAGCTGAACACCCCTTGTTGGGTCGCCGCCACCGCGTCTGGGATAGAACCGTGGGCAGTCAGAATGATCACCGGCATCCCCGGCTGGTATTTCTGGATTTCGGCAAACAGCGCCATACCGTCCATTTCATCCATCCGCAGATCGCTGATCACCAGGTCGATCTTTTCGCGGGCCAGCAGGCGCAAAGCCTCTTGACCGCTTTCCGCCGTGGTAACGTGAAAACCTTCGCTGGTCAGGCGCATTCCCAACAGTTTAAGCAGGCTGGGATCGTCGTCAACCAACAAAAGATTGGCCGGTTTGCGAGCTGTCATTGCGCTGGGGACTCCTTGTTAGCCGCGGGCGGCGTGTAGGTCTCTTCCGGCTCTACCGGCAAGGCGGTTCCGGTTTCAGTCACCGGGGCTGGCTCTGCGGACTCGGCCGCTTTGGCGGGCGCTGCGGGCTTGCCTGCGGCATCTGCTTTAGGCTGCGCCACGCTGCTTTCCGGGATTTCTCCCTGCAGTTGCTTGCGTGACGAGAGCTGGCGTTCGATATCGGTCAGGTTCTCCAGTTTGCGGGATGTCTCCTGCAACTGGCTCTGCAGATGGATCTGGTTCTGGCGCAGCGAATCGATCTGGCTGTCTGAGCTTTCCTGCAGGTGCTGGTAACGCGCCCGCTCGTCAAACAGGCTCACTTGCAACGCCTGCTGCTGACGCCACAGTTGCAGCAATGGGCGCAGCGAGTTAGGGAATTCGAGGCGATAGCTGTTCAGACGATCGATGATCTGGCGGCGCTCGTTCGAGCTCGGCTCAGCGCTGCCCAGCAAAATGCTTTGCTTGAACACGTTCTGCCAATTGTTGCCCGGCAGGGTTTTCGCTAACGCTCTGGCCTGCGTGGAGCCGATACGATCGGCGCAGTCTATCGCCCGCAGCCAAAAGAGTGAGTTTTCCAAGGCTTCTTTTTCGTCAAGCTGCCATAACGTATCGCAAGACGCAATGCGGTAATCCACCACCTTGGTATCCGGGATCGCTTCCTGTTGCTGCTGGGCCGGGCCGCTACTGACGGCACGATCGACACAGCCGATCAGCAGAAACGGGGCAAAAAGGATCGTGCCCAAAAAAGAAAGCGAATGTTTGCCGAGCGGTGCGCGTAGAGAAACACGCGGTGAACCTTCGGTCTGCGATTGATAAGCGCGATTAGACCCTGTGTACATTATTTATTCATTCTCGGCGGTTAATGGCAATTCAATACGGAAGCAGACGTCGGCATCGGCGAGATCCACCAATGTCAATTCGCCACGCATGCGGCGAATACAGTCCTGTGCAATGCTCAGCCCCAGTCCGCTTCCTTTAACGGCCCCTTTTCTCTGGTGACTCCCCTGGAAAAAAGGCTCAAAAATCATGGTTCTTTCCGCTTGCGGGATCGCGCTGCCGGTATTGGCAACGTCAATCTGTACCCGCTGGCCGACCTGGCGGCTGCGGATCCAAATGTTACCGGATTCCTTGCCGTAGTGCACCGCATTGGAGTAGAGATTATCCAGTACGCGCATTAATAGCGTAGGCTCTGCCCAGCAGATTTCCGCCTCAAGTTTGACTTCCGTGCGGATCATCTTGGCACGTGCCGGCAAACTGTGGGCGGCGACCACCATGTCCACCAGTTCTTCCAGCTCGACGTTTTCATGTTCCGACGGGCCATCGGCCAGTTTGCGGTTGTAATCCAGCAGTTGCTCAATCAGCAATTGCAGATGGCGGCTGCTCTGGTCGAGGATCGCCACCACCTCTTTCTGATCGGAGGTGAGCGGGCCTGCCACACCATCGGCCAACAGCTCGGTGCCTTCACGCATGCTGGCCAGCGGCGTTTTCAGCTCATGGGAGATATGGCGCAGGAACTCATGGCGCTGCGATTCCAGCCAGGCCAGGCGCTCGCTCAACCAAACAATGCGCTGAGCCAAAGAACGCAGTTCACGCGGGCCTTTAAAGGATGCCGTCATGCCGATGGGCCGCCCTTCCCCCAGGCGGTTAATCATACGCTCAACGGCCTTGACGGGCCCGATAATCATGCGGGTAAACAGCACCACCAACAGCACGCTGACCAGGAACAGCAACAGCGCCTGCCAGCCAAAGTATTGGCCACGCTCGGCGATCGCCTGCTGCAGTTGCTGCCCACGGGAAAAGATCACGGTACGGGTGGCCTGGACCATTTCGGCGTTGGAATGTGAAAAAGACTCTAACAGCAGTGAAGCGTCCTTGTCCGGCCCGCTGCTCTGGCACTTGATGGTAGAAAGCTGAGTCAGCAGTTTACGTAGTGTCTGGTAGTAACGTTCGTCCGGCAGGATCGGGGCGTGGGCATCCAGCATTTGTGAATACTGTTTACGCTGGTTCTGGTACAGCCGCTCCAGGGTCGGATCGACCAGTACGCAATACTGGCGATAGCTGCGCTCCATTTCCAGCGCCACGCTGGTCATTGCCTCACTACGGCGGGCATCCACCAACGTCGTACGGTTGATATCCGCCGCCTGCGCGCTGAGATGATCCAGGCTTTGGTAGGCCTGATAAGCCAATACCAGCAGCGGTAACAGCACCAGCAGGAACGCCATTACGACCAATTGGCGCAACGAGCGTGGAAATAGACGCCATCTTTTCAAAGAAATCATCTCATTATCTCTAGTCTGCCCAGATGCTAACCGACAATCCGGGGAGAGAAAAGCCCGGCAGCGGATTAATGGCGTTCAGATAAGCAAAAACGCGTTATCCCAAAAGAGGAAACTGATGTGGTTTGAGAACGTATCGAGGGAAATTACGGAGGCAATGCGGTTTGGATGTTGACGCTGGGGCATGATGCCCCATCGCAAGGAATATGTGGATGCCCTTACTCCTCGTCCCCAGGTGATGTAGCACTAGGCTGGCATCTGATCAGGACGAATAGCATCCAAAAAGTATCCGGGATTGATGAACATATCATCACAGTTGGATACTAGGCGGTGCCTCACTCCACGTGTCGTCCGATGCTTGATAAAGTCGCTTGCGCGTCTGTTATCGGTTTGGTTGGACGATAGGCACCATTTCTTAGGCATCATTCGGAGGCTTATGAGGCGCTGTTCCGTACTAGACGGGGCCAATCATAAAAAGTTGAATGAGCAACTGATAGTTATAATGCACCTTCCGTGCCAACTTTATAAAAACATTCACATGACATTGTTTATTAACGACAATTTATTTTAAGGTCACTTCCAGCGCTCTACCTGGGTAGTCGAGCTTGAGTATTAATCCGACATACCGTCGCCAAAACACGACAACTAAATCCAATCGCTTTAACCCTGATTAAAATCAATGAGTTAAATGTCTCTTTTTAGAGACAGGCAATATGGCCTTTGTCTCAAAAAACCGACATACGGGCTAACCACTTAAAAAATAAAGAAATAAAAAAGGCGCCAACGCGGCGCCTCAGTAAACTTTCACGCAAACCTCAGGTTAAATCACCCCAGTTGCTTGCGGGCGTTGCGGAACATACGCATCCAAGGGCTGTCTTCACCCCACTCCTCTGGATGCCAGGAGTTGCTGACAGTGCGGAACACGCGTTCCGGATGCGGCATCATTACGGTGGCGCGGCCATTGCTGCTGGTCACTGCGGTAATGCCATTCGGTGAACCGTTCGGGTTGGCAGGGTAAGCTTCGGTCACTTGACCATGGTTGTCGACAAAGCGTAACGCAACCAGGCCGTGATGTTCCAATGCCGCCAGATGCGCCGCATCGCGCACTTCTACATGGCCTTCACCATGAGAAACGGCAATCGGCATGCGCGAGCCTGTCATACCTTGCATAAACAGCGACGGGCTACTGGCCACTTCCACCAGGCTGAAGCGCGCTTCGAAACGATCCGACAGGTTGCGCACAAAGCGCGGCCAATGTTCAGCCCCCGGGATCAGTTCACGCAGGTTGGACATCATCTGGCAACCGTTACAAACGCCCAGCGCCAAGGTCTGCGGGCGATGGAAGAAATCGGCAAACTCATCGCGTACGCGCTCGTTGAACAGTATCGATTTCGCCCAGCCTTCTCCAGCCCCCAACACGTCACCATAAGAGAAGCCGCCGCAGGCAACCAGCGTGTGGAACTCTTGCAAATCGCGGCGGCCAGCCAGCAGATCGCTCATGTGAACATCAACCGCATCGAAACCGGCACGGTGGAACGCCGCCGCCATCTCAACGTGGGAGTTAACCCCTTGCTCACGCAATACCGCAACCTTAGGGCGAGCGCCCTTGGCGATATAAGGTGCCGCGATGTCGTCATCGGTTGCGAAGGTCAGCTTGACGTTCAGGCCCGGATCGCGTTCGTCCTGCTTGGCCTGATGCTCCTGATCGGCACATTCCGGATTATCACGCAGGCGCTGCATCTGCCAGGTGGTTTCAGCCCACCAGGTACGCAGGGTGCTGCGGCTTTCGCTGTACACCGGTTTGCCAGCGCTGGTGATAACGAAACGATCGCCACTCAGCGCCTGGCCAAGGTGATGCACGTTATCCGTCAGACCGTGTTGGGCAAATACTTGCTGTACGGCTGCCAACTGCGCAGCAGGCACCTGGATCACTGCACCCAGCTCTTCGTTGAACAAGGCAGCCAAGGCGTCGGAACCCAGCGCCTGAATATCGACTTCCACGCCGCAATGCCCGGCAAACGCCATCTCGGCCAAGGTGACCAACAGGCCGCCATCGGAGCGGTCGTGATAGGCCAACAGCGCACGATCCGCCACCAGCTGCTGCATCGCGTTGAAGAAACCGGCCAATTGCTCCACGTTGCGAACATCGGCTGGCTTATCGCCCAGTTGGCGATAAACCTGCGCCAACGCCGTTGCCCCCAGGGCATTGTGGCCATTACCCAGGTCGATCAGTAACAGCGCGCTATCACCCTTGTCGGTACGCAGTTGCGGCGTCACGGTGTGGCGCACATCTTCCACGCGAGCAAATGCGGTGATCACCAGCGACAGCGGTGACGTCATTTCCCGCTGTTCATTGCCTTCCTGCCAGCGGGTTTTCATCGACATCGAGTCTTTACCCACCGGAATGGTGATACCCAGCGCTGGGCAAAGTTCTTCACCCACCGCCTTTACCGCTTCATACAGACCGGCATCTTCGCCAGGGTGGCCCGCTGCGGCCATCCAGTTGGCGGAAAGTTTCACCCGCTTGAGCGAACCGATTTCCACCGCGGCCAGGTTGGTCAGCGCTTCCCCTACCGCCAGGCGGCCAGAGGCGGCAAAATCCAGCAATGCGACGGGAGCACGCTCACCGATCGACATCGCTTCCCCGTAATAGCTGTCCAGGCTGGCCGTGGTTACCGCACAGTCGGCTACCGGGATCTGCCATGGGCCGACCATCTGGTCACGCGCAACCATGCCGGTGACAGTACGGTCACCAATGGTGATCAGGAAGGTTTTCTCCGCGACGGCTGGCAAATGCAGCACGCGCTTGACCGCATCGGCAATGGTGATGCCAGCACGCTGCAACGCTTCTCCGCTCGCCTGTTGACGTTTCACGTCGCGGGTCATTTTTGGCGTTTTGCCCAGCAGTACATCCAACGGCATGTCGATCGGCTGATTGTCAAAGTGGCGATCGTTGAGCGTCAGATGGCGTTCTTCCGTCGCCTCGCCAATCACCGCGAAAGGCGCGCGCTCACGGCGGCAGATCTCCTCAAAGGTCGCCATCTGCTCAGGCGCTACCGCCATCACATAACGCTCTTGGGATTCGTTACACCACACTTCCAGCGGGCTCATGCCCGGTTCGTCGTTGAGAATGTCACGCAATTCGAAACGACCACCGCGGCCACCATCGCTAACCAGTTCCGGCATCGCGTTCGACAGGCCACCAGCACCCACATCGTGAATAAACAGGATCGGGTTGCTATCGCCCATCTGCCAGCAGCGGTCAATCACCTCTTGGCAACGGCGTTCCATTTCCGGGTTATCACGCTGTACCGAAGCAAAATCCAGATCGGCATCAGACTGGCCAGAGGCCATCGACGAAGCCGCTCCACCGCCCAAACCGATATTCATCGCCGGGCCACCCAGCACCACCAGTTTGGCACCAACAGTGATCTCACCTTTTTGCACATGATCGGCGCGGATGTTGCCCAGGCCGCCTGCCAGCATGATCGGTTTATGGTAGCCACGCAGCTCAACGCCGTTGTGGCTATTGACGCGCTCTTCATAAGTACGGAAGTAACCGACCAGCGCCGGGCGTCCAAACTCGTTATTGAATGCCGCGCCGCCCAATGGGCCTTCGGTCATGATATCCAGCGCGGTGACGATGCGATCCGGTTTGCCGAAATCCTGTTCCCAAGGCTGTTCGAACCCCGGAATACGCAGGTTGGAAACCGAGAACCCTACCAGGCCAGCTTTCGGCTTCGCGCCACGGCCGGTTGCGCCTTCGTCGCGGATCTCACCGCCAGAACCGGTCGCAGCGCCTGGCCAAGGCGAGATCGCCGTTGGGTGGTTGTGGGTTTCCACCTTCATCAGGATGTGTGCTTCTTCCTGATGATAGTCATACAGGCCGCTTTGCGGCGCGGCAAAGAAGCGCCCCACCTGGGAGCCTTCCATCACCGCCGCGTTGTCTTTATAGGCAGAAAGCACGTAGTCCGGCGTCTGCTCAAAGGTATTTTTGATCATTTTGAACAGCGACTTCGGTTGCTGTTCGCCGTCGATGATCCAGTCGGCGTTGAAAATCTTATGGCGGCAATGTTCGGAGTTGGCCTGTGCGAACATGTACAGCTCAATATCCGTTGGGTTGCGCCCCAACTCGGTAAAGGCGGCCAGCAGGTAGTCGATCTCGTCCTGCGCCAGTGCCAACCCTAACTTGGTGTTGGCCTGTTCCAGCGCGCTGCGACCTTGCGCCAGGATATCCACCGTCTGATACGGTGCGGGCTGATGATGAGAGAACAGTGTTTCCGCCTGTTGCAGCTCGCTGAATACCGTTTCCATCATGCGATCGTGCAGCAAGGTGGCAAGCTGTTGCCACTGGGCATCGGTCAAGGTCGGTGCTGTGACATAAAATGCCAGGCCGCGCTCAAGACGAACCACCTGCGTCAGGCAACAGTTATGGGCGATATCGGTGGCTTTGGAAGACCACGGCGAAATGGTGCCCGGGCGCGGCGTCACCAACAGCAGGCGACCTTGCGGAGCATGTTCAGCGAGAGAAGGGCCGTACTTGAGCAACCGCTGCAGCTTGGCCTGCTCTTCGGCGCTTAGCGGTGCGCTGACATCGGCAAAGTGAACGTACTCGGCATAGATATCACCGATCGGCAGTTGAGCATCCTGGCAGCGGGACAGTAGTTTGGTAATACGAAAAGCCGACAAAGCGGGCGAACCACGCAGTATTTCCATAATCAAAGTTCTCTCGTCTTCGAAGCAACTGGGTTCAGCACTTCATTGGGCGCAACAGGGGGAAAACGCGCGCCATTATAGATAATCCGCGCCGCCGACGAAACCGTTTGCGTAGCTATTATTGATAAAAGCTATTCTCGCTGCCGAATTCTCATAACCTATCAATAAAGTTGCGCGCTGGCGTAATGTTGCGCAAAATGCCCCGGCACTGGTGATTTAACCATGAAAAAATCCTGATTACGGTCAACATAAAGTGTGCATCTATTTGAGATAACTATTTGAAACGCCTAAAAATAAATTACATTCTAATCGGTGTTGTGGCCCTGCTGCTGGCGCTTGCCCTGTGGCCCAATATCGCCTGGCGTGGTGGACAGGGAGGCCAACTCGAGGCGATCAAAGCGCGGGGGGAACTGCGCGTCAGCACGTTAAACTCACCGTTAACCTATTTCACTACCCCGCAGGGGCCGAGTGGCCTTGACTATGAGCTGGCCAAAAGCTTTGCCAACTACCTGGGAGTCAAGCTGGTGGTGATCCCACACCAAAACATCAATGACCTGTTTGACGATCTTGATGATGACAATGCCGATATTCTCGCCGCCGGGCTGATCTACAACCGGGATCGCCTCAGCCGCTCCAGTACCGGCCCAGCGTATTATTCCGTTTCCCAGCAATTGGTTTACCGGCTGGGAACCACGCGGCCAAAAACCTTTGCCGATATCAAAGGCAAGCTGGCGGTGGCCTCCGGTTCGGCGCACGTCAGCACGCTAAAGCAGCTCAAACAAAGCAAATACCCTGACCTCAGTTGGGAAGCGTCAAGCGATATGACCTCGAAAGAGCTGCTGGAACAGGTGGCCGATGGCAAGCTGGATTACACCATCGGCGACTCCGTGACCATTGCCCTGCTGCAGCGCATCCATCCACAGCTGGCCGTCGCTTTTGACATTACCGATGAAGAACCAGTGACCTGGTATCTGAAGCGCAGCGATGACGATAGCCTGTACGCCGCGCTGCTGGATTTTTATAGCCAAAGGGTAGAAGACGGCACGCTGGCCCGCTTGGAAGAGAAGTATCTGGGGCACGTGGGCAGTTTTGACTACGTCGATACCAAAACCTTCCTGTCGGCCATCGACTCGGTATTGCCCACTTTCCGCTCGCTGTTTGAAAAGTATGCCAGCGAAATTGACTGGAAGCTGTTGGCCGCCATCGCCTACCAGGAATCACACTGGAATCCGCAGGCGACCTCCCCCACCGGTGTCCGTGGGCTGATGATGCTGACCAGAGCCACCGCCGAAGGCCTGGGCGTCACCGACAGGCTCGATCCGGAACAGAGTATCCAAGGCGGGGCACTCTATCTGCAGCGTCTGATGGAGAAAGTGCCCGATACGGTGCCGGAAGATGAACGGATCTGGTTCGCACTGGCCGCCTATAACATGGGATGGGGCCATATGCTGGACGCACGTAAACTCACCAAAAGCCAGCAAGGCAACCCCGACAGTTGGGTCGATGTGAAACAGCGCCTGCCGATGCTGAGCCAGAAGCGCTACTATCCGTCACTCACCTATGGCTATGCCCGTGGCCGCGAAGCCTATAACTACGTGGAAAACATCCGCCGTTATCAGGTCAGCCTGGTGGGATATCTGTTGGAAAAAGAGAAGAAGGCAGTAGAAGCGATGAAACAGGCCGAACTGGCCAAGGGCTATCCGGCCGTGGAAGCCAAACTGGCGCTCGCCCTGTAGTTATTCTCAAGATAAGTAGTTATTGCGGGTCTTTTCCGGCTCGCTGCGCCAGTTTCAGCGCTTTTTTCTGCTCGCGGCGCATGCGGAAAAAGTTGCTGAGGGTGGCGGCGCACTCTTCTGCCAGCACGCCCGATACGATTTCTACCTGATGATTCATGCCCGGATGGCGCAGAATATCCACCAGTGAACCCACTGCTCCGGTTTTTTCATCGGCCGCACCGTATACCAAACGACGGATGCGGCTGTGCACCATAGCCCCGGCGCACATCACGCAAGGCTCCAGCGTGACATACAGCGTGGCATTCAGCAGGCGGTAATTCTGCAAAACCGCTCCCCCCTGCCGCAGCGCCATGATTTCAGCATGAGCGGTGGGATCGTGGCGGCCGATCGGCCGGTTCCAACCTTCGCCAATCACCTGATTGTCCTGCACCAGCAGCGCCCCAACCGGCACCTCACCTTCTTCCAGCGCACGTTGAGCCAGGCTTAACGCCTGACGCATCCAATACTCATCACTATATTCATTCACTACATCAATCCTCGTGCGCATCGCGGCGGGCATTATACACACTAGTCCCTTTTGCCGCAGCCACTCGGCCTTGTTGATGCAAATAAGCTTGAAAAACCCTAAACCCGCCACGTTTGTCGATCGCTTAAAACACCACCAACAAATCAATAACATCATATTTAATGATGATTAAATTTTGTTCATTTCTTAAAATTTCAGATAAAAGTTATAAACTGGTGGAAAATCAATCTGTAAAATTAAGCAAATTTTTTCTAACTAAATTGTGATAGATCATATTCTCTTAAGCATTAGCGCGATAATGTTTACCTCACGCAAAAAGCCTTTATAAGGAGTAGGTTATGGCTGCCTCAACATTCTTTATCCCTTCCGTCAACATGATTGGTTCCGGCTGTCTGGAAGACGCGGCAAAAACCATGAAAGAGCATGGTCTGCATAACGCACTGATCGTGACCGACAAGGTTTTGAACGGCATTGGCGTCGTAGCTCAGGTGCAAGCCCTGTTAGCGGCACAGAACATTGAAAGCTGCGTCTATGACGGCACACATCCCAACCCGACCACGGAAAACGTAAAACAGGGCCTGGCACTGTTGCGCGAACATCACTGTGACTGTGTCGTTTCTCTGGGTGGCGGTTCGCCGCATGACTGTGCGAAAGGGATTGCCCTGGTCGCCGCTAACGGCGGGGAAATCAAAGACTATGAAGGGGTTGATCGCTCAGCTAAGCCGCAGTTGCCGGTCGTTGCGATCAACACCACTGCGGGTACCGCTTCCGAGATGACACGTTTTTGTATCATCACCGACGAAGCGCGCCACATCAAAATGGCGATTGTCGACAAGCACGTCACTCCGATCCTGTCGGTCAACGATCCTCACCTGATGGCTGGCATGCCGAAAGGCCTGACCGCCGCCACCGGTATGGATGCTCTGACCCACGCTATCGAAGCTTACGTCTCCAGCGCCGCCAACCCAATCACCGATGCCTGCGCGCTGAAAGCCGCCACCATGATTGCCGAGTCTTTACGTGATGCGGTCAACGACGGGCAAAACATGCAGGCGCGCGAGAACATGGCCTATGCCCAGTTCCTGGCCGGTATGGCATTTAATAACGCCTCATTGGGTTATGTGCACGCTATGGCGCACCAGTTGGGTGGCTTCTACAACCTGCCACATGGCGTGTGTAACGCCGTGCTGCTGCCGCACGTGCAAGAGTTCAATACTCAGGTTGCCGCAGGGCGTCTTAAAGACATTGCCGCCGCTATGGGCGTAAATGTTGCAGGCCTTAGCGATGAGCAAGGGGCTGCCGCTTGTATCGCCGCCATTCGCCAACTGGCGAAAGATGTGGGAATTCCTGCTGGCTTACGCGATCTGCAGGTCAAAGAAGAAGACTTTGCTACGTTAGCCACTAACGCCCTGAACGATGCCTGTGGATTCACCAATCCAATCCAGGCAAGCCACGAACAGATTATGGCAATCTTTAAAGCAGCCATGTAACCGCTGCCAGGCTCCCTCGTTTTACTGGGGGAGCCTTATTTAATCCAACTGCTGTAACTCGCCTTCTTTACCCACCCGCCAACGGTGTTCGCAAAAATAGAGCAAAGGGTTATCCTGCTTGCTGTCGCTGTAGCCACTGAACAATTTCAATGGCGCTCCCAGACGCTGCTCCAGTTGCACCACCTTTTGTACTCCCAGGCAGCGCATGGGCAACACCCAGCCCCCGTAGCGACGCACAATGCTGCTCCCCACCAGCCGTACCCGTGGCAGGAACGCAGAATCCCGATAAACCTGCTCCACCAGCCGTTCCGGCGAGCCGGTGATCAACCACACTTGAGCATCCTGGGCATCCAGGTACTGACGCAAACGCATCTGTACGACCGGAAAAGCGGTGACCTTACGGCGAAAATAGTCGACGAATTTCGCCTCCAGCGCTTTCAGCCTAGCCTCTGAGCGGCCAAAGGTCATTGCCCACAATAGCAGGCTCATGGGCCAGCGAGTTGCCCGCCCACCGATCAACAAACCCAATCCGATAATGGGCAACAGCGGCACCACCAGCACCAGGTTCAACGGCAGATGCCGTAGCAAAAAGCGCAGGAAACTGCCAAACATGTCTTCCTGATGCAAGGTGCCATCCAGATCGAAAAATACCACGCGCTGGGCCTGTGCAACCGGTTTGTCAGTCAAACGTTACTCCTCAGGATCGTTGACCCCATTATGCAGGTGAAAATACAACCGGCTATTATCGTAATCACTAGACCGACCAGATACAACCGACATTGGTCAACGCCAAAGGCGCGTTAACCCATCAATACCACCCTATAGCCATAGTGTTGCTGCAAGCGCTTTAGCGACCTGCTCACAAAAATGATTGCTGCCCGTTTTACCACCGGCATGGCAGAATGCTGGCTGGCTCAAAGGAAAAAACCATGAGTACCCTTCTTCGCATTCGTCAGATTTACCCAACGCTGGCACAAAACGATCGCAAACTGGCGGACTTTCTGTTGGATAACGCCGAACAGGCCCGCCACCTCAGCTCACAAAAGCTGGCCCAGTTGGCCGGTGTCAGCCAATCAAGCGTGGTCAAGTTCGCCCAGAAACTGGGCTACAAGGGATTTCCGGCGCTGAAACTGGCATTGGGTGAGGTGCTGGCTCAACCGCAGGTCGCACCGGTGGTGACGGTCCATAACCACATCCTCAGCAGCGATCCACTCAAAACCGTCGGTGAGAAATTGCTGCTGGAAAAGCAGGCCGCATTACGAGCTACTCTGGATATCAACAGTGAACAGCGGCTGCTTACCGCCCTGGAGATGGTGCGTGCGGCGCGGCGGGTGATCTTGGTCGGCATCGGGGCTTCCGGGCTGGTGGCCAAAGACCTGTCGTTCAAGCTGCTAAAGATTGGCGTGATGGCGGTAGCAGAAGCGGATATGTACGTTCAACTGGCGACGATAAAGGCGCTGAGCAGGGAGGATCTGCTGCTGGCGATCTCGTTTAGCGGCGAACGGCGTGAAATCAACCTGGCCGCCGAAGAAGCGCGTATTGCCGGAGCCAAAGTGTTGGCACTGACCAGCTTCTCGCCTAATGGCCTACAGCAGCGGGCCGATCACTGCCTTTATACCATTGCGCAAGAGCCCAATATCCGCAGCGCGGCGATATCTTCCAGCACCGCGCAGTTCGCCCTGACCGACCTGCTGTTTATGGCGCTGCTCCAACACGAGCTCGATCATACCCACGATCGCATCCACCACAGCGAACAATTAGTGAAAAAACGGGTGTAAGGCGTATAATCTGCGCTCCGCGAAATACCCCTGTAAATAATGAGAGAGTTGCCATGGCCCTGCTAATCACACGCAAATGTATCAACTGCGATATGTGCGAGCCGGAATGCCCGAACCAGGCGATTTCGATGGGGGATGAGATTTATCAGATCGATGCTAACCGCTGCACCGAATGCGTGGGGCATTACGAGACCCCAACCTGCCAGCAGGTGTGCCCGATCGATAACACCATCATTACCGATCCGCAGCACGTAGAGAACCAGGAACAGCTGTGGGATAAGTTTGTCGTGCTGCACCATGCCGATAGCTTGTGAGTCAATCGCCCCTCACCCTAACCCTCTCCCAAAAGGAGAGGGGACCGATCGAGTTCGCTAATTTTTCTGCGTAATACCCCACCATTCTTCCTTCTCGCACCCATTTCCCGAAGGTGCACAGCCAACCAAGCGCTCCGGCCAGCCCCTTCTCCCTGTGGGAGAAGGTTGGGATGAGGGGACTAGATTGACTCCGGCACCTGGCAACCACTCTGGGCAATTACCCCTCGATGATCACCGTAGCACAGGCATAGCGGCGTTCATCCGCCAGAGAAACGTGGATCGATTTCACCCCCATCTCCTGCGCCAGCTCGGCAGCACGTTCATGCAGCCGGATATTGGGTTTACCCAGGCCATCATTGAACACTTCGAACTGATTGAACGCCAGGCCGTTGCGGATGCCGGTGCCGAACGCCTTGGCGGCGGCCTCTTTGACCGCAAAACGTTTCGCCAGGAAGCGTACCGGCTGCTGATGCTGCTGATACACCTCCCATTCGGCCGGGCTTAGCACCCGGCGAGCCAGGCGATCGCCGCTGCGTTCGACCACCGCTTCGATACGCGCCATCTCCACGATGTCGGTTCCCAAGCCCAGTACCGCCATTAGCGACGCGCTTCCCGCATCAGCAGTTTCATGTCCGCCACCGCGGCAGGTAAACCACTCATCACCGCCTGGCCAATGATGGCATGGCCGATATTCAGCTCATACATCTCTGGCAGCGCGGCGATCGGCTGCACGTTATGATAGGTCAAACCGTGGCCCGCATTCACCTTCAGGCCTTTGCTGGCCGCGTAGGTGGCCGCTTTGGCAATGCGCTTTAGCTCGGCTTGAATGGCCAGATCGCCCTGCGCTTCGGCATAGGCACCGGTATGGATCTCGATATAAGGTGCGCCTACGGCCACCGCCGCGTCGATCTGACGGTGATCGGCATCGATAAACAACGAAACCAAAATGCCAGCCTGTGCCAGGCGTTCAACCGCCACGGCCATTTTGTCCTGCTGACCGGCCACGTCCAGCCCGCCTTCGGTGGTTACTTCCTGACGTTTTTCCGGCACCAGACAACAAAACTGAGGTTTCAGCTCAATGGCGATATCGAGCATTTCATCGGTGACGGCCATTTCCAGATTCATACGGGTCTGGATGGTTTGACGCAGGATACGCACGTCGCGGTCGGTGATATGACGGCGATCTTCACGCAGGTGAACGGTGATGCCATCGGCCCCCGCCTGCTCGGCAATAAATGCCGCCTGCACCGGATCCGGGTAGTTGGTGCCGCGCGCGTTACGTAACGTGGCAATATGATCGATATTGACGCCCAGCAGTAAATCAGCCATGACAACCCTCTACTAAGTCATTTTCAGTAGCAGCAGTTTACACGGGCGAGCAAAACGGCAAAAGCAGAAACCGCTTAGGCTTCGTCGACGGGGGTATCGGGTTGTTTGCGCACGAACTGGCGAAACAGTTCACGGCTCTTCAGCGGCTTACCGCCGAGATAGGGTTTCAGCGCCATGCGGGTAAAGCGCTTGGCTGCACGCAGGGTTTCTGCATCGGGGAACTGGCGTTCATCCAGGGCGCGGAGTTCACGGCCGGTAAAACTGTAATGATCCACCACCAGGCTGGCAATAAAGCCTTTTTCTTCGCGATAGCGATAGGTCATGCCGTCATCCACCGGCTCGCCGCTGCCAGCACAATGGAGGAAATCCAGCCCGTAACCCAGGTGCCCCAACAGCGCCAACTCGAACTGCCGCAGGGCATGCTCCGGGGAGCTATCTTCCGCCGCCAGGGCCTGTAAGCATTGCAGATAATCGAAGAACAATACCGAATAGTTGCCTTCCTGCTCCAGCACCCGTGACAACAGTTCATTCACGTAAAGGCCGCTGTAAAGCATCATGCCGCTGAGGGGTAAACCAAGGGAGACAGCTTCGGCACCGCGCAGCGTTTTGACTTCGCCACGACCGCCCCAGCGTACTAACAGAGGAGTAAAGGGTTGCAAGCAACCCTTTAGATTGGAACGGCGACTGCGTGCGCCTTTTGCCAGCAAGCGCACCCGCCCATGACCTTCCGTGAACAGGTCCAGCATCAGGCTGGTTTCACTAAAGGGTCGCCCATGCAGGACGAAAGCGCGCTCCCAGCCATCCATAGGAGGTATTACTTCAGATCGTCGGTATAACCCAGGCTACGCAGCGCACGTTCGTCGTCCGCCCAGCCCGATTTCACTTTCACCCACAGTTCCAGATGCACTTTGGCTTCAAACATCTGTTCCATGTCCTGACGGGCTTCAATCCCGATAGTCTTGATCTTCGAACCTTTGTTGCCGATAACCATCTTCTTCTGGCCTTCACGCTCAACCAGGATCAGACCGTGCACGTCGTAACCACCGCGCGCATTCGGTACAAACTGTTCGATCTCGACCGTCACCGAGTAAGGCAGCTCTTCACCCAGGAAACGCATCAGCTTTTCACGGATGATTTCCGACGCCATAAAGCGCTGGGAACGGTCAGTGATGTAATCGTCCGGGAAGTGGTGTTCCGCTTCCGGTAACACTTTGCGTGCGATAGCCGCGATAGTGTCCACGTTCATGCCTTTTTCGGCAGAGATCGGCACCACATCGAGGAAGTTCATCTGCTGGCTGAGGAACGCAATGTGCGGCAACAGCTTGGATTTGTCGGTAACGTTGTCGACCTTGTTGATCGCCAGCAGCACCGGGCTTTTCAGTCCGCGCAGCTTGTTGACCACCATTTCATCATCGGCAGTCCAGTTCGTGCCTTCTACGACGAAGATCACCAGCTCGACGTCGCCGATTGAGCTGCTGGCCGCGCGGTTCATCAAACGGTTGATGGCGCGCTTTTCTTCGATATGCAGACCCGGGGTGTCGACGTAAATGGCCTGATAAGGGCCATCGGTATCGATACCCATAATACGGTGACGGGTCGTCTGTGGTTTACGCGAGGTGATGGAGACTTTTTGCCCCAGCAGTTGGTTCAGCAACGTGGATTTTCCCACGTTGGGACGACCTACGATCGCAATAAAACCGCAGTATTGTTTTTCTTCGCTCATTCAAGCTCCAGCTTTTTCAGCGCTTGTTCCGCTGCCGCCTGCTCGGCTTTACGGCGGCTTGAGCCGGTGCCCACGACGGGCTCGCTCAAACCACTCACCTGACAGTGGATAGTAAACTCCTGATCGTGCGCCTCACCGCGAACCTGCACCACCAGATATGTTGGCAACGGCAGATGACGACCTTGTAAAAACTCCTGCAAGCGGGTTTTCGGGTCTTTCTGCTTATCACCGGGGCTGATTTCGTCCAACCGGCTACGATACCAGTCCAAAATCAGTCGCTCAACGTTTTGAATATCGCTATCCAGGAACACACCGCCAATCAGTGCCTCCACCGTATCCGCCAGGATCGACTCGCGGCGGAATCCACCACTTTTCAGCTCACCCGGCCCAAGGCGCAAACACTCGCCCAGATCGAATTCGCGCGCCATCTCCGCCAACGTATTGCCCCGCACCAGCGTGGCACGCATGCGGCTCATGTCTCCTTCGTCTACGCGAGGAAAACGCTGGTAGAGCGCATTGGCGATGACAAAACTAAGGATCGAATCACCCAGAAACTCAAGACGTTCATTGTGTTTACTGCTGGCGCTACGGTGAGTTAACGCTTGCAGTAAGAGCTCCTGCTGTTGAAAAGTGTAGCCCAGCTTCCGCTGTAGCCTGTTTATTACGATGGGGTTCATGAGTTACCAATAGATCAAGAATGCGTCAAAAACTTGCAGCATACGGAACAGGCCTGCTTTGCCAAAAGCCAATCCAAAGCTGTTTCGTTTGCAGTGGCGCCCAAAAGGGGCCAACTTTTATCGCTCGAGGGGCTATTCTACAACGAGTGGAAATATATTGCTGCGATTATATAGACCCATTGCCTGTCAAACTGCAGCCTAATTGGCTGCAGTTTGCAAAACGCTATTAGTGAATACCACCGATACGGCTCAATCTGACGCCCGTTGGCCATTCACCTTCCTGCTTTTCAAAACTCATCCAGATCGCGGTGGCTTTACCTACCAGATTCTTCTCAGGTACGAATCCCCAATAACGGCTGTCTGCACTATTATCGCGGTTATCGCCCATCATGAAGTAATGGCCGGCTGGCACTACCCACTCGCCCAACTGCTGGCCTGTTTGCTGATAGTAAGCACCGACCTGATCCTGTGCACCGGGCACGGTCAGAATGCGGTGAGTCACGTTGCCCAGAGTTTCCTTGCGTTCGCCAAGGCGAATACCGCCCTGTGGCACGTTATCCGTCAGTGGGATCTGGAAGAAACCATTGCTGGTTTCGCCCATGCCGCTGCGGGTAAACATCTGCACAAAATCGCTCGGTTGCATATCGCTGTAGGTGACCGCCAATGCGGTATCACACGCCTGGCCACTATTACAGGACTCTTGCACCGTCACGCGCTTATTCACCGGATCATAGGTCACGCGATCGCCAGGTACGCCAATCACGCGTTTGATATAATCCAGTTTGGTGTCGCGTGGATATTTAAATACCGCAATATCGCCGCGCTTGGGATGACCGGTTTCAATTAGCGTGGTCTGGGTGATCGGATCCTTTACGCCGTAGGCAAATTTTTCCACCAGAATGAAATCACCAATCAACAGCGTCGGCATCATTGAACCTGAAGGGATCTGGAACGGTTCGTAAATAAACGAACGCACCACAAATACCAACAGCAATACCGGGAACACCGAAGCCCCGGTTTCAACCCAACCCGGCTGCCTGGCCACTTTCGCCAAGGCCGCTTCGTCGATCGTTCCAGCCGCCTGTGCATTGACCGCCGCGATTTTCGCCCGGCGTGCCGGCGCCCATTTAAAGCGCTCAAAGCACCAGATGATCCCGGTCACCAAAGTGGCTAACGCCAGGATCAAGGCAAACATATTCGCCATGCAAACTCCCTAGTTACGCGAGCTTTCGCTCTTACTTACCGTCTTTACCCACGTGCAGAATGGCCAGGAACGCTTCCTGCGGCAACTCAACGTTACCCACCTGCTTCATGCGTTTTTTACCGTCTTTCTGCTTCTGCAGCAGCTTCTTCTTACGGCTGACGTCGCCGCCGTAGCACTTGGCCAACACGTTTTTACGCAGCTGTTTCACCGTAGAACGAGCGATGATATGCGTGCCGATCGCCGCCTGGATCGCAATATCAAATTGCTGGCGTGGGATCAGCTCTTTCATTTTCTCAACCAGTTCACGGCCACGATACTGCGCGTTATCACGGTGAGTGATCAGCGCCAGCGCATCTACCCGTTCGTTGTTGATCAACACGTCAACGCGCACCATGTCCGAGGTCTGGAAACGTTTGAAGTTATAGTCCAGTGACGCGTAACCGCGCGAGGTGGATTTCAAGCGGTCAAAGAAGTCTAGCACCACTTCGGCCATTGGGATTTCGTAGGTCAGCGCCACCTGGTTACCGTGGTAAACCATGTTGGTCTGTACGCCACGCTTCTCAATACACAGCGTGATCACGTTGCCCAGATATTCCTGCGGCATCAGCATGTGACACTCAGCAATCGGCTCACGCAGTTCAGCGATGTTATTCAACGGCGGCAGCTTGGAAGGGCTGTCGACGTAGATGGTTTCATTGCCGGTGGTTTCGACCTCATACACTACCGTAGGTGCCGTAGTGATCAGTTCCAGATCGTATTCACGCTCCAGACGCTCCTGAATGATCTCCATGTGCAGCAGACCCAGGAAGCCACAGCGGAAGCCAAAGCCCAACGCGGTAGAGCTCTCTGGTTCATAGAACAGGGAGGCGTCGTTCAGGCTCAGCTTGCCCAGCGCATCACGGAAGGCTTCATAATCGTCGGAACTGATCGGGAACAGGCCGGCATACACCTGTGGCTTCACTTTTTTAAAGCCTGGCAGCATTTTGTCTGCTGGCTGGCGAGCCAGCGTCAAGGTATCGCCCACTGGCGCGCCGAGGATATCTTTAATGGCGCAGACCAACCAGCCCACTTCGCCACAGTTCAGCACGTCGCGATCAACACGTTTCGGGGTGAAAATCCCCAAACGGTCAGCGTTATAAGTTTGGCCAGTACTCATGACCTTAACTTTATCGCCCTTGCGCAGGGTGCCGTTTTTCACGCGGATCAGGGAGACAACGCCAAGGTAGTTATCAAACCAGGAATCGATGATCAGCGCCTGCAGCGGAGCATCCGCATCACCTTCTGGTGGCGGGATATCACGCACCAGACGCTCCAGCACTTCAGGCACGCCAACGCCGGTTTTTGCCGAGCAGCGCACCGCGTCAGTCGCATCAATGCCCACGATATCTTCGATTTCCTGTGCGGCGCGATCCGGATCGGCGGCAGGCAGGTCAATCTTGTTCAACACCGGCACCACTTCCAGATCCATGTCCAGTGCGGTATAGCAGTTAGCCAAGGTCTGGGCTTCTACGCCCTGCCCGGCATCCACCACCAGCAATGCACCTTCACAGGCGGCCAGTGAGCGTGAAACCTCATAGGAGAAGTCAACGTGCCCAGGGGTGTCGATAAAGTTAAGGTGGTAAACCTGCCCATCCTTGGCTTTATAGTCGAGCGTTACGCTCTGCGCTTTGATGGTAATACCACGCTCACGTTCCAGATCCATAGAATCCAGTACCTGTGCGGCCATTTCACGTTCGGTCAGGCCGCCGCAGATTTGGATAATACGGTCAGACAGCGTCGACTTACCGTGGTCAATATGGGCAATGATAGAAAAATTTCTTATGTGTTTCATTTAATTAGTTTTTCTGCCTTGGTATTTCTGAATTACTCGCCTATGGAACCCGCATGGACATAAAGCGACGGTGAATGGGTCGGCTATTTTTCGCCTGAATCGCAGCATTCTACATGCCACAACACTGAAAACCTAGCAATCGGTGTTGGGAAGCTATTCGATTATACGTAGTTTAGTGTTACAACGCGCCGCAGTTGATGAAAGCAGATATTAACGCGGCGAAGGCCTGATAAAAATTGTGGGTTAATTGCGCCAATCCTCTTTGCCAGACACTATTTACCCGGTGGTAATACATATTACGCGATTACGCAATAAACCCAATCTTAATTGTTTAATAAATAATATTTTTATCAATAACTTACAGTTAAACCACAACGCAACCGCTTTAGGATAAACCTGATATACGCTCCTTTGCCCCTCGGTTACAAGTGGCAAGAACTTTGGATAAAAACAGACTTCAGGGCACTACGACATCGGCAAGCCCACCAGAGTTCACCAGCATCTCCTCTGAACATTGATTGGAAGGTTTATCATGATCGATAAAGGGCAAATGCTGAGCCGGCACGATTTTTCCAAGGTCAACTGGGGCATTTTGGCAGCGGTAACTCTGCTGTTCACTCTCGGTGCGGCGCTGTTGTTAATGCCGTTATTGAGCAACATGGAAGATCCTCACGTTCTGGCCTTACTGCAAGCCGGCACGGCAACCATTCTGTTAGGCACTACGTTGTTGGCATTGCGTCATTATCTGCGACCAATGCTGACCTATCGCCTGTATGAGCACGGCGTACGCGTGCTGGATCACCACAGTCATAAAGAACGGTTTATTGCGTTTGAAAAGATTGCCGATATCTACCATTCTCACGGTAGCAGGCTGTTTGGCGGGCTAAACGACAGTATGGCGTTTCGTACCTCGGAGGCGGCGTTCTGGTACAGCATCAAGAGCAATATCTCTCACTCCCGGCAGCTGATTGAAACCCTGATCCAGCAACAGATCCAGCAGCGTGGACCACTGGCATTAAATTCGCTTTATCAGGGGGAAATATTGACCTTCGGCTATCTCATTAGCGGTAGGGGCTGGCTTGGTTCGTGGCAAGAGCAACCGACTCAAACATTACGGCTTAGCGCTACGACGGTGAGTTCCGCCCAGGCTCAGATTCAGATCGAAAAGATCCACCGGCTGGAAAACAATAAGCAGCGTGGCACCCTTCGTTTGCTGGATCTACAAGGCAATGAGCTGTTTTCGCTGGGTTATGACTCGCTGTTCAGCGCCGATCTGTTTATTGCGCTGATGGAGCATATGATCAACAACCGCATCCCCGCCTATAACAACCCGGCGATGACGCGGCCGCCGTATTAGATCGGGGATTCGGTTTCGGTATTCAACCGCAAGGCACCGGGCGGCAAACCGATTTGCAGCACCACGGGTTGATAATTGGCCTGTTCGCCGAGGCGTTTTGCCAAGGCGCGTGCGATCAGGAAAGCGAGGCCGCCCCCTAAAATCCCACCGAGTGCCGCCGCGGCGTCACTGCCCAACCACCATTGCAGCAGGCCACCACCTAGCATCATGCCTAATAACGGGGTTAGATAGACCAGCATCGCCGAGCGCAACAGGCTGCCTTCGGCGATACCGACTTCAACGCGCTGCCCGGGTTCCAGAGGCTGGGCAATTGCCACCTGCAGGTGATGTTCACTTTCAGGCACCAGTTCGTCGAATGCGCGAGCACCACAGCCAGAGCGCGCGGTGCAGCTGCCGCAGCCAGCTTTAGGCTCACAACGCAGCTGTGCCACGCCCTGTTGCCACGAGATGACCGTAGCCCACTCTTTCATCATTTCGGCGCTACCTTGAAAGTAATGCTGTCGGCAATGCGTTTCGCCGTTGAAGGAGGTAATTCCCCAACCACGGTAATTTCATTGCCATTACGAATTTCGGTTTGGATGGTGCGGCGGCCCTGACGATAAAACTGTTGGCTGGTATTGCTGCCCGAAGGGCTGATGTTAACCGAGAAGCTGAACAAGCCATCGCTATAAAGCCGCGATTCAACCGGCACCGCCACATTCGGTAACTTGCGGCGATTACGCGCCACCTCGTTAACGCCAGCGGGCAACCAACCAGCATTCCAGGTCAGCTTAACGTCTTCAGCCGCGGGTAAGGTCAATAGCGGTGGCAGATTGGCCTTGAGCAAAGGTTGCATGACGTTTTTCACCTGATCGCCCACCACGACCGAGATGACCCGATACTGTTCCAGCGTTTCGCCATCGCGATCGAGCAAATCGACCCGTAGCGGCAACTTGGTCTCCATATCCATCCAGACCACATAGCTGTAACGGGAGCCGTCACGAGCCACGACGCGGTAAACGTCACAAGGCCGATCGGAAATGCGGGTGCGACCAACGGAGATAAAGTCGTAGTATTTCGCCAGATAATCGAAATCGGCAAATACGATGGCGGGCAAAGCGTCGACGATGTGATCGCCAGACAGCGTGAACGGTTCCAGACCAGGCTCAAAGTAGCTGATCCCACCGCCACGTTGCAGCACTTCCCGACGAGGGCCGTCCATATGCAGCAACTGCCCAAGGGGCTGCTTATCGATCACCGCGTGGCGATAGCGTAACGACTCTATCCCCTGCTTGCTGATGCTGATATAGGCGAGTTCATAATTGAGTGAACGGCTGGCACTGCTCATTTGTTGCAATAACGCCCCGGACGCAGGTTCCTGCGCCGAGGCTATATTTGAATTGAGCAGGCCGCCCGTTAAAAGACAAACGGAGAACCAGATTTGCTTCATTACTGCTGTTGCATTCCTAAAGACTGAGTTCCAGGAACCTGAACTGCGGCCTGCTGTGGCCTGCTTTGTTCAAGTTGCAGCTGATCGGAGTGCAAACGGCGTTGCAGCTCATAATCCTGCAGCATGGCATTGATACGCTTACGCTGTTCCTGCACCTGCTGCTGTTGACCGCTGCCGGTTGAGAAACTGTCTGCCGGGACGCCCAGGCTGACCGGGGAAGCTTGCCCCATGATGGGTAACGTATTGAACGCTGGTGCTTCAGCCGCGCCTGATTGGGCAGTTGGCTGATTGTACTGTTGCACACCCACGATCACTGCCAGAGAGACACAAGCAGCAACGCCGACTTGAGTTAGCTGACTAGCCCAAGGACGAACCTTGTGCCAGAACGGCAGTTTACCCCAGGTGTGAGGTTGCGGTTGAGATTCGGGGATTGCCGAAGGAACCAGACGAGCGGGCTCTTTTTCCAATGCGGCAGCAACACGGTCTGCGATATCGAAATGCATGACTTGCCCGACATCACCCCGTAACGTGTCACGGATTAGGTGATAGCTCTGCCAGCTTTGTTGAAGCGCCCGATCTTTACTCAATGAACTCAGCAGCTCATTGTCGAGCATTTCACCATCCATCAGAGCGGAAAGCTTTTCTTTCTGCATGCCTAAGTACCCTTCCAGTGTCCGCTATCGCTAACGTTGGATCAGCGGTTGAACTTTATTATCGATAGCCTCCCGAGCACGGAAAATACGTGACCGTACGGTTCCGACCGGGCAATCCATGATGGCGGCTATCTCTTCGTAGCTTAGACCATCCAACTCCCGCAGGGTAATCGCCATGCGAAGATCCTCTGGGAGTGACTCAATGGTACGGAAAACTATCTGTCTCAGTTCTTCTGACAACATTAAGTTCTCAGGGTTCGAAATTTCTTTCAGTGCACCCGCACTTTCGTAATTTTCGGCATCATTGGCATCCACATCGCTTGACGGTGGGCGCCGGCCCTGAGCAACCAGATAATTTTTTGCTGTATTGACAGCAATTCGATACAACCAGGTGTAAAAGGCGCTATCGCCACGGAACGACTCCAGTGCGCGATAAGCTTTAATAAACGACTCCTGCACCACATCCGGCACGTCGCCCTGTGGTACGTAGCGCGAAACGAGACTCGCCACTTTATGCTGGTAACGAATTACCAGTAAGTTAAACGATTTCTGATCGCCCTTCTGGACCCGCTCAACCAGAACCTGATCCGTTAACTGCTCGCTCATCCGAGGTAAATTCTCCCCAAATCTATCTCCACGCGTGAAATTGTACCGCCAGCCATACATTATTTTCCTGAGCAAGCACTCGCTTGGAGTTCATACGGAACGCTAAGTTCCATACCGCCATTGTTTTTTTGTTGATGTCACCTTGTCCGTGGCTTTTGCCCGGACAAGTAGGCTAACATGAATTTCACTCTTCTTCTGCACACATCATACGTTATGCAACCATCATCTGAACATGTTAGCGATGTATTGATCGTCGGTAGCGGTGCTGCTGGCCTCTCCCTGGCGTTGCGCTTGGCGCAACATTGCAAGGTTACTGTACTCAGCAAAGGTCCGCTCAATGAAGGCGCCACCTTTTATGCCCAAGGCGGGATCGCCGCGGTGTTTGATGAAACGGACAGCATCGCCTCACACGTTGATGACACGCTGATCGCCGGAGCCGGCCTGTGTGACAAAGACGCCGTCGAGTTTATTGCCGGCAATGCACGCCACTGCGTACAGTGGCTGATCGATCAGGGCGTGCTGTTCGACACCGAAACCAATTCCCAAGGTGAAGAACGCTATCACCTGACGCGGGAAGGCGGACACAGCCATCGGCGCATCCTGCACGCCGCCGACGCCACTGGCAAAGAAGTAGAGACTACCCTGGTAGCGAAAGCAAGTGCTCACCCCAACATTTGCGTGATGGAACGCCGCAATGCGGTCGACCTGATCACCTCCAACAAGATCGGCTTGCCAGGCACCAAGCGCGTAGTGGGCGCTTACGTCTGGAACCGTGAGCGGGAGCAGGTGGAAACCTATCGTGCCAAAACGGTGGTGTTAGCCACCGGCGGAGCGGCCAAGGTTTATCAATATACCACCAACCCGGATATCTCTTCGGGCGACGGCATCGCCATGGCCTGGCGCGCTGGCTGCCGGGTGGCCAACCTGGAGTTCAACCAGTTCCACCCAACCTGCCTGTTCCACCCGCAGGCACGTAACTTCCTGTTGACCGAAGCGCTGCGCGGCGAAGGTGCCCACCTGAAACGCCCGGACGGCAGCCGCTTTATGCCAGACTTTGATCCCCGTGGTGAGCTGGCTCCACGCGATATCGTCGCCCGCGCGATTGACCATGAGATGAAACGCCTGGGTGCCGACTGCATGTATCTGGATATCAGCCACAAACCGGCGGAATTCATCACTCAACACTTCCCGATGATCCACGAAAAGCTGATGACGCTGGGCTTTGACCTGACACAACAGCCGATCCCGATCGTCCCTGCGGCGCATTACACCTGTGGCGGCGTGATGGTCGATCAGCATGGCAGCACCGATCTGGATGGCCTGTATGCGATTGGCGAAGTAAGCTACACCGGCCTGCACGGGGCCAATCGCATGGCGTCCAACTCACTGCTGGAATGCCTGGTTTATGGCTGGTCCGCCGCCGAAGATATTCTGACGCGCCTGCCTGCCATCAAGCTGGCCAAACAGTTGCCGCAGTGGGATGAAAGCCGGGTGGATGATTCGGATGAACGCGTGGTGATCCAGCATAACTGGCACGAACTGCGGCTGTTTATGTGGGACTACGTCGGGATCGTGCGCACCACCAAACGTCTGGAGCGGGCGCTACGCCGCATCAATACGTTGCAGCAGGAGATCGACGAGTATTACGCCAACTTCCGCATCTCCAACAATCTGCTGGAGCTACGTAATCTGGTGCAGGTGGCGGAACTGATTGTCCGCAGTGCGATGGAGCGCAAGGAAAGCCGTGGACTGCATTACACGCTGGATTACCCGGATATGTTGCCGGAGCCAAAACCCACCATTCTGCAACCCTGAGGTTTCAGTAGTTCAGATAGAAATCGGTAATCAACTGGCGGAAGTCGGTGGTGTAGCTGCCATCCGCCAGTTTTATTGCCAACTCCGCCTCTTCTTTCGCCACCGGTTTACGCGCTAATGCCAGCATCAAGCGGTGCTTTGGCGTCTCGGCCCGGTCGCTGATGTTCAGCCGCCGTGCGGTGTGCCAGCCACGTTGGTGGGCATTCACTTCAAAAGCTTCGCCAATCTCGTAAGGCAGCACTACGCAGAACTGCCCCTCCGCCGTTATCAATCGTTCGGCGCTATCCAGCAAGGCGTCATGAGTCAGGGTTTCGGTATAACGGGCGTTGGTGCGGGCCAGATCGCGACAGGCGACGGAAGGCTCAAAATACGGTGGATTGCTGACGATCAGATCGTAACAATGGGCATGCTGCTGGGCAAAATGATGAATATCCTGGCTGTGCACCTGGATCTTCTGCGGCCAAGGTGACTCCAACACGTTATCACGTGCCTGCAAGGCGGCGGCGTTATCCAGCTCAACCGCATCGATGGTGACCTCGCTAGCCGTGCGCTGCGCCAACATCAGGGCGATCAGCCCACTGCCGCAGCCAATATCCAGCACCCGCTGCACGTTATCCACGGCAGTCCAGGCGCCGAGCATAACCGCATCGGTACCCACCTTCATCGCACAACGATCGTGGCCGACAAAGAACTGTTTAAAGGTAAAACCGCCGCGCCGCGGGGTCGATTTAGTTTTAATTTGATTACTCACAATGGCCACCAGCAGACAAAACTGGCGTAGCATAAGGCAAACTGATCTAGGGTAAAAGTTAAAAAGGGTGAACCCTGCGGCCATCCCGTCTATAATCGGCGCCCCAAGTAGAGGTAGATAATGACAGCAACCAATTTTTCCGAACTCGAACTCGATGAGCGCCTGATCCTCGCTTTGCGTGATAAAGGCTACGATCGCCCCACCGCTATCCAGGCCGAGGCGATCCCGCCAGCCATGGACGGGCGCGACGTATTAGGTTCGGCGCCGACCGGCACGGGCAAAACCGCCGCATTCTTGCTGCCGGTTCTGCAACATCTGCTGGATTTCCCACGCAAGAAGTCTGGCCCACCGCGCGTACTGATCCTCACCCCGACGCGTGAGCTGGCAATGCAGGTGGCCGATCAGGCTCGTGAATTGGCTGCGCATACCTCGCTGGATATCGCCACCATCACCGGCGGCGTGGCGTATATGAACCACGCCGAAGTCTTTAGTGAAAACCAGGACGTGGTGGTTGCTACCACCGGCCGCCTGCTGCAATACATCAAAGAAGAAAACTTTGACTGCCGCGCGGTAGAAACGCTGATCCTGGACGAAGCCGACCGCATGCTCGATATGGGCTTTGCGCAAGACATCGAAACCATCTCGGCCGAAACCCGCTGGCGTACCCAGACGTTGCTGTTCTCCGCAACGCTGGAAGGTGAAGCCATCCGCGAGTTTGCCGAGCGCATCCTGAAGGAGCCGGTTGAGGTTGAAGCCGATCCATCACGTCGCGAACGTAAAAAAATCCTGCAATGGTATTACCGCGCCGATGACGTGAAGCATAAAACCGCCCTGCTGGTGCATCTGTTGCAACAGCCAGACGTGCAGAAGTCAGTGATCTTTGTGCGTAAGCGTGAGCGCGTGCATGAGCTGGCCGCCTGGCTGCGTGAAGCGGGCATCAATACCTGCTATCTCGAAGGGGAAATGGTGCAGGCCAAGCGTAACGAAGCGGTAAAACGCATGATGGATGGCCGCGTCAACGTGCTGGTCGCCACCGACGTTGCAGCGCGCGGGCTGGATATCCTGGATATCACCCACGTGTTCAACTTCGATATGCCGCGCACTGCCGATACCTATCTGCACCGCATTGGCCGTACTGGCCGTGCCGGGCGCAAAGGCACCGCCATTTCACTGGTAGAAGCGCACGACCATCTGCTGCTGGGTAAAGTGGGGCGTTACCTCAATGAGCCACTGAAAGCCCGTGTGATCGACGAACTGCGTCCGTCCACCAAGGTACCTAGCGAGAAGAGCAACGGTAAACCTTCGAAGAAGGTGCTGGCCAAACGCATCGAAGACAAGCTGAAGAACAAAGAGAAGGCCAAGGTGAAGGTACGCCACCGCGACGCGAAAAACGTCGGTAAGCGCCGCCAGCCAAAAGCCAAACCAGACGCACAATAATCTCTTTGCCATCAAAAAACCGCCATCACTTTGAAGGCGGTTTTTTTTTTTCAAGGCTGAGTATAGTGCCCGGCCAATTGCTGACTTTTGAGCCAGCTCTCCAATTGACGGTACTGCTCACGCAACTCGCTATTCTGCAAATGCACTGGCGTCTGGGCAAAGTAATACTGGAACGTTCTCCCTTGCTGATTTTGTGCCTTGGCATCAGCCCCCGTTTGTAACAGGAGCAGCGCCAACTGTGGTGCGTTGATTTTTGCGGCCAGGTGCAAGGGCGTATCCCCTACTCTGTCACTCAATGTACTATCAGCCCCAGCATTCAACAGCATACGCACCTGCTCCTCCCGCCCCGCCAGCACGGCAGCGGCTAATGGCGTAGCACCAGTGACCAGATTACGCATATTAACCTGGGGAGCCTGTTGCAATAACAAGCGTAAATATTGCGCATCCTTAACCATCGCCGCCGTATGCAATACCCCGTTGCCCTCCATACCAGGTTGCCCAATATCTGCCCCCGCCTGTATCAATGCCTGTACACTGCCTGGCCTCTGCTGCAGAATCGCCCATTGCAACAGTGTGATCTGCAAATCTCCCCGCACATGTTGCCGTTCAGCTGTTGCTTGCTGGCTAATTTGCCAAACATCATCCTGAGCCACCGCCTGTGATAAAGACAGGATATCGGTACCCGCAAATGGCGAATTTTGCTGTTCCATATAGTGCTCCTTGGCTACCATCAATAACCCAGCGATCCCAAACAGGGGCAAAACGAGAGCCGCTATCCAGCAGCCTCTGCACCACCTTTTAGGCATTCGCCTTGATCTCCCATGGCTTCTGTTCCGCCATTGAACTGATTACTTTATCGATGCCATGTGCCGTCATGCTGCGATCGAAATATTTGCTCGGCCGCCAAGCATCAGTGCCGCTCAGAGTCTCATTGTTGGCAATGGTTATTTTATGCCCGATAGCATCTGGAAGCAGAGAGGTCGACTCCTGCGTCCCCGTCAACATATCGTATTGTTCACTGTAACGACGGATCCCGCCAGATTCTGCATCTTGCTTTGCCGCAGCCGGATTAATACCGAAACGGTTCAGAGTATGATCGGAAACCCCAGCGGCGTTGAATGTTACCGCCAGAGAACCGGTTGCCAACGCCGCCGTTGCTGCCAACCCTCCCCCCAACGAATGGCCGGTGATCACTAAGCCGTCACCAAACGCCGCTTTGGCATTTTTGGCAATCGCCACGGCATGATTGTACTGCACATCGTCGTACCCCGTAGCCTGACGCACATTGCTCAGCCAATCGCGCATATCATTAGTACCAGCGAAAGCCAGCACATAGTGCTGCTTATTCGAATAAATACCCGCCTGTAACCCAGAGGCTGTATCCAATAAACTTGCGGGGTCAATGCCAACACTCAGCAAATCGTTATCACTCATGCGCGAAAAGCCCTCTGCACCCTGCCCCGTGAGGTTGTAGACATCCTTGGCCAATAGTGCCAAAGAGTAATCGTCCTGCTGAGACTCTTGCCCACGAGACATCTCCAGCCTTGGGGCCAAAGGTACCGCAGCAGAGAGATCGCGAGTCAGTGAATTCAACAGGTTTTGTGCATTACGACTATTTTCAGAGGGGAGCGACACAGCAACTTTTGTCACCTGTGGCTCGTCGGTTTGGACTGGTTTTATTGCGTCTTGAAGCGGGAGTGACGAAGCAGATGCAGCGGTGATGGGCGTCATCGTCGAGATGAAACTCAAAGGCAAACTCATAAAGACTCCTTATCCATAGACAGCCCCAAATGGAACTGATTTAGCTATCGGCGAGTCATACGAGTTCTGTAATGAGAATGATTATTTTTTGCGGGTAATGTGATCAAAATCTATTTTCTGCCGTGAAGGCATTAAAAAAGGGAGCCGAAGCTCCCTTCAGATTGATGACAAAGTCCTGGCCGTGAGGCCAGGACTTTGATCTAATAAGGTCAGTGCAAAAAACGGACTGACTGCCATGCTCAAAGAACCTTCTCCCCATCAGTACCAGTTTGAAACCATTAC